>DATAUF010000113.1:0-14554 GCA_036268405.1 Mycobacteriales bacterium | reverse complement strand
CTAGCTCCCTAGCTGTCCGGCGCCCCGATCTTCGAGCGCCACGCCGTCTTCTCGGCGACCGTGTTGCGCAGGACCCCAATGCCCTCGGCTTCGAGTTCGACGCTGCTGCCCGGGGAGAGGTAGCGGTCGCGCTCGAAGCCGCAGCCCATCCCGATCGTCCCCGATCCGAGCAGGTCGCCCGGGACGACGTCCGCCTCCTGGCTCATGTACTCGATGATCTGCTCGAACGAGAAATGCATGTCGGCGAGGGTTCCGTCGCTCCACAACTCGCCGTTGATCGTCGCGGTGAGTCGTGACGTGCTCGTGCTGAACTCGTCGGGCGTGGCGATTGCCGGACCTATCGATGACCCGAAGTCCTTGCCTATGCCCGGACCGATCCCGACGCTGCTCTCCCGCATCTGGATGTCGCGGGCTGACCAGTCGTTGTAGATCGTGTAGCCGGCGATGTACCGATGGGCGTTCTCGGCCTTGACGTGCCGGCCGTGGCACCCGACCACGGCGCAGATCTCGAGCTCGAAGTCGAGCCTGTCGGTGTACCCCGGGTATGGCACGGTGTCGCCGGGTCCGTAGATCGCGTCGACGTTCCCTTTGTAGTGGGCGGGCAGCTTGTACCACTCGGGCGGAAGGCCGTCCGGGCGTCCGAGCGTACGGCCGCAATTGCGCAGGTGCTCCTCGACGACGAGGAAGTCGCGCAAGCTGTTCGGACGCGGCATCGGAGCGAGCAGGCGCACATCGGCGACGGGGTGGCGGACCGCCGCCCCGTCGAGCGCCGCCGTGCCGTCCACCAGCGCGAAGTCGAGCGCATCGCGCACCGCCTCCATCGTGTAGTGGCCGCCCCCGAGCAGCTCGAGCATGTCGCTTGGCACCTCGGCGTCGGCGAGGGCCCGAAAGCGAGGGCGCCCCTGTGCGGCATGCTGGGCGGCTCGGGCGAGGTTGAGGTCGACGACCTCATTTTCTCCGGCGAGGGCGCCTGTGCGGCGTGCGGGGCCGAGCGGAGTGGGGATCTCAAACGTGACAAGGCGCATGTCAGGTGCTCCTCTGCTTGTGGTAGCGGCCCATCAGCCGGAACATGCGGACCGGGTCCGGGTGCGGCCGCGAAGGATCGAGGTCCCGGTAGGCGGTCTCGACGGTGACGACGATCCGCTCTGAGTCGGAGAGATCGGCGAACTCGCCGAGGTCGATGTCGAACGCCGCGTCGGTAGCGTCGATTCCGGCCTCGTATCTCTGCTTGGACTCGTCATAGACGAACTGCATGTATCGCTTGACGTCGAGGACGCCCTGCTTGTCGGTGATCGGACCGTGGCCGGGCACCACCGTGTCGACGTCCAGCGCGACGATCGCGTCGCACGCGGTCGTCCAGTTGCTGATCGGGCCCTGCCAGGCGATCGGGCTTCCCTCGACGAACACGAGGTCACCGCTGAACACCGTCCGGGCCGACGGTACGTACACGATCGAATCGGACTCGGTGTGCGCCGGACCGAGGTCGCGGATGACGACATCCCGGCCGTCGACGTCGAGGGTGAGCTCCGACTCGAAGGTCGAGTCCGGCGCGCGACCGGCGATATCGTCGAGTTTGAACGGCCCGAACGCGTAGTTGGCGAACTCGTTGATCTCCGGATCCTCCGAGGACCTCATGGCGAGCAGCCGGGAGGGCGGGACCGCCTCCATCTCCTCGGCCGCCGCAACCGTCGCGTAGATCGTGGCACGGTCGGGGACGAGCTCGTTACCAAAGCAGTGGTCGCCATTCGCATGGGTGTTCACCAGCGACTGGATCGGGCTCGTCTGCGTGATCGACTTCATCTCCTCGAGCATCTGGCGCGTGAGGTTGAGATCCATCAGCGTGTCGACGAGCAGCGACTCGCCGGTGCCGGTCACGAGGCCGGCGTTGCTGTAGCACCATTGGCCCCGCGGCTGCAGGTAGGCGAACAGACCATCGCCGAGCTCGTGCAGCCCCTTGGTGAACGGATAAGCCGATGACGCGTTCACGCGGTCACCGGGCCGGCCGACCAGAGCTGCTCGGTCGCCTCTGCCGCGCCTTCGGCGAGCACCGCCAGCTTCATCCAGGCGATCTTCGGATCGACGATCCCGAAGCCTGCGAAGGTGGCGAACCCGCAGTCGTTACCGGGGATGACCCGCTCGCGACCGACGATGTTCGCGAAGCGCTCGATCCGCTGGACAATCAAGCGGGGATGCTCGACGACGTTCGTCTTGGTGTCGATCACACCGGGCATCAGGATCTTGTCGTCGGGAATGCTGAAGTCGGCGAACGTTTCCCACGCGTGCTCGTGCTGGGGGTTCGCGGCTTCGAATGAGACGGCGGACGGCTTCGCGTTCATCACCATGCCGAACAGCCGCTCGATCGGTACGTCGGACGTGTGCGGCCCCGCGTAGTTGCCCCAGCAGAGGTGCATGCGCACCCGGTCGGCTGGCAGATCGGCGATCGCGTTGTCGAGCGCATCGAGGTGCATCTGCACGTAGCGCTCGTAACCGATCTCCTCCATGTACTTGTGGGCCCAGAAGCTCGTGTGGTGCGCCATCGGCAGATCGGGGCAGTCGAGCTGAAGGATGAACCCGGCGTCGACGATCGCGCGGTACTCCTCACTCATCGCCGCCGCGACGGCCTCGAGGTATGCCTCGTAGGTCGAGTAGTGGAAGTTCTCTGCCGCGTTGCTGATGCATCCGGGCGACGCCGAGGGCATGAACGCTTCGCGGTCTGGGTCTCCGGCTGCGGCCAAGGCGTTCTTCAGGTGCTCGATGTCCTGCGCGACCTGTGCCTGACCGACGTAGGACACCTCGCCGCGGCAGCCAGACATGTTGATGTGGGTGCCCCCCGGACCGCCGTAGAGCGCCATCGTCAACTCCGGGAGATCGGCCAGGTCATCGAGCCCCCAGGGCTTGCCCGCTTCGCCGAAGCCGGCAAGTCGCTCGCCGACGTAGTTGACGAATCCCGGCTTATTCATCTCCCCGTCGGAGACGATGTCGACCCCGACCTCGATCTGCCTCGCGACGACCTCGTTGGTGGCCGCGATCGCGGCCGCCTCGAACTCGTCGGCCGGGACGTCGCGGCCCTCCTGCTTGCGGTACACCAGCTCGAGCAGTCCTGCGGGTCGCGGCAGGCTGCCGGTGTGGGTCGTCAGGATCCGGTCGGTGCTGTGTCTCATCGATCTCTCCTCGTTCTCTCTTGGGCGCGTCGTTATACCGGCCGGGTCGCCTCGGGCCATGCCGGAGTCTCGCACCGGCGGAATGGGATCCGTATGTTGCGCCCGGTCAAAAACCCCGCTCTGCCTTTGTCGCGCTCGGACAAACGAGCGACCCGGGCAACAGCCCTCGCGGGTGGGACTCGCTGCTCACGGTCGACGCCCTCCCGCCCGGCGAGCCTCGCGTTCTCCACGCTCGCCGTGCTCAGCTCGCTCGGGCTCTCGTCCGGGAGTTCTTCGCCGCCTGCGGCCCTGTCGGCTGAGCGCAAACGACATCCGGCAGTTTGGCTCCTCGGGCCATGTCCGCGAGCAGCGAGCGATGGGAGCATGCCCGCCGACATGCACGATCCCGAGGTGCTCACCGCGGCGGGCCGCCGCACGGTACCCGACCTGCTGCGCGAGGGGGTGCAGCGGACGCCCGAGCGCCCGCTGCTCGTGTTCGACGACCTCGACGGCGGGGTCCGGGCGTTCAGCTGGAGCGAAGTGTCCGCGCACGCGCACACCGTCGCCGCGACGCTCGCGGAGCTCGGAGTCGGGCCCGGGGACCGCGTCCACGTGCACCTTCCAAACCGGCCCGAATTCCTGTTCTGGTGGTTCGGCACCGGCCTGCGCGGGTCCGCGATCGTGCCGACGAACGTCGCCAGCTCGGTCGCCGAACTCGAGTACATCCTCCAGCACGTCGGTGCCAGTGTCTCGGTGACCGACGCGGCGAACCTCGACGTTGTCAGGGCGGCTCGCGCCGGGGCCGGGCTCGCTGATGTCACCCTGACCTGCGACGTGCCGAGCGTCGGCGCGGCGGACGAATCCGCGGCGGTCGTCGCAGCGCCGCTCGATGATCTCGCGATCATGTACACGTCCGGGACGACCTCGCGTCCGAAGGGCGTACGCGTCACTCACGCCAACTACATCTTCGCGGGAGAATCGGTCGCGGCGAGCCTCGCGCTGGCGCCGGACGATCGCTTCCTCGTTGCGCTCCCCCTGTTCCACGCGAACGCTCAGTATTACTCGGTGATGAGCACGCTCGTGAGCGGCGGCACGGTGATCCTCGCCGCGCGGTTCAGCGCGAGCCGCTGGGTCGACACCGCGATCGCCCACCGGGCGACGGTCGGCAGCCTGTTTTCGGCTCCGATCCGGATGATCCTTGCTCAGCAGAGCCAGCCGCATTGGCGCGAGAACGCGCTGCGGGTCGTCGCGTTCGCGCAGAACATCACCGACCGTGAAGCAGAGGCATGGGAACGCGAGATCGGCGTGCCGCTGCTGCAGCTGTACGGCATGACCGAGACGATCGGTCCGCCGATCGTCAATTCGCTCTGGGGCCGGCGGCGGCACGACGCGCTCGGTCGGGTCGTGCTCGGCTACCGGTGCCGAATCGTCGACCCGGAAGGCGCCTCAGTGCGTGCCGGGAAGACCGGCGAGCTCGAGGTCGGGGGCATACCGGGGATTTCGTTGATGGCCGGATACCTCAAGGACCCGGTCGCGACAGAGGCGACGATGCGGGACGGATGGCTGCGCACGGGTGATCTCGTGCGCGAGGACGCCGACGGCCTGATCTCTTTCGTCACGCGGGAGAAGGACATGATCAAGCGGGCCGGAGAGAACATCGCGGCAAGCGAGATCGAGGAAGTCCTGCTTGCGCACCCGTCGGTGAGCGATGCCGCCGTCGTCGGGGTTCCGGACGCGATGCGCGACGAGACGATCGTCGCCTTCGTCGTCACGCGGGACGGACCCGTCGACGAACCAGGGCTGCGCGAATGGTGTGGGTACCGGCTCGCGAGCTTCCGGGTGCCTGAGTTCTTCGCCGGCATCGAGACGCTGCCGCGCACGTCGGTCGGCAAGGTCCAGAAGCAGGTACTGCGCGATTTGTGGCCTGCTCCGGCCGGGGAGGCCCAGGCGGCCGGTGACAGCGCCGGCGAGCCGAGGCTGCGATGACACGCAGCACGGCCGAGGCGGAGTTCGACTCCTGGCTCGGGGTCACGCGCTTGTCTCACTAAGGCAAACGAGCCCCCATCCCTTTGTCTCGCCGAGGCTAGCCGCATCCGGCTGGCGTTGGTACGATGCCGCCCGAAGTGAGAAGGGAGAGAGCGTGAACGTTTTGACCTCTGCGGACGTGTCCGGCTCGGCGGCGCCGCGCTTGTACGGCGCTGGTCCAGATGTGGCTCAGCAGCTCGAGGGAGCGTTGCGGCTGGTCTCGCACGCCATCGAGGGCCCATGTGAGCTTGGCTGGCTCGACGCCGGCGGCGAGCCCGCGTGGCTGCGCACCGGCGATCCCGTGGGGGCATCATGGGGATGGCTGTGGGCGGGCGAACCCGCGATCCCGCACAATGTCGCTCCGCTGCGGAGCCATGACGGCCGCCTGCTCGGAGGCGTCGTCGCCGACCCCGGGGAAGTGCCAACCCGGCTTGCAGCGCTCGCTCCGGATCTGGCTGTCGTGCTCGCGGCGACACTCGCCGACCACGATCGGTTTGCGGCGTACGGCGCGATGATCGAACTGACCTCTCAACTGCACGCTGACGAGCTCAACACGGACGAGATCCTGAGGTCGATCGTCGAGCGTGCCCGGCAGCTGATAGGCGTCGACGTGACGTGGCTCGGGCTGGTCGACGCCCAGGATCGGGTCGCGATCCAGGTGGCCGCCGGGGCACGATCGCCTACGTTCGTCGACATGTGGATCGACGTCGGCCACGGTATCGGCGGTCTGGCCGTCAAAGAACGCCGCACGGTCGTCGTTCCTGACCACAGACTCTTCGAACACGCTTCGTCAGACCTCGTCATCGAGACGATCGGAGCTGAGGGCATCGTCTCCGTCCTGTGCGCTCCGCTGATGTTCGACGGCAGAGCGATCGGCGCGCTCTACGGCGGCAGTCGCCAACTGACCTCGTTCAGCGAGACGACGATCGCTGTGTTCACGGCTCTGACAACGCAGGCGGCAGTGTCGATCGTCAACTCACGTCTATATGGCGCACTCGCTGATCAGAACGAGCTGCTCGAGCGCACACTGTCATTGCACCGGCGCCTCAACGACGCGGCGCTCGCAGGAGCTGACGCGCACGCGATCGCCGGCGAAGTCGCGCGGCTGACCGAGAGGCCGGTCATCGTCGTGCGCGATTCCGGAAAGACAGCGGCGTGGCTCTACGACCGCACGTTGGAGTCAGGCGCGCATCCGACCTGCGTCGACCCGAGCGGTGTCGAGGAATGCATCGGCCAGGTTCCCATTCGTGCGGGGGAGGAGCGGCTTGGAACGATCGGCGTTCTCGGCGACACGCCGCTCTCGGGTTTCGACCGCAACGCCCTCGAGCAGGGCGCGACGATCATAGCTCTCGAGCTGATGAAGGAGCGCGCGGAGTGGGAGGTCGAGTGGCGGCTTCGCGGAGAGTTGCTGGAGGAGATCCTGCAGCAGCGAGGAGAGCCGAGCGAGGGACTGCGGGTGCGAGCCGCTCGGTTCGGCATCAACCTCTCCTCGAGTTGGACCCTTGCCGTCCTCGAGCCGGCGGCGGATGCGACCACCGACATCGAGCCGGTGATGCGCGTCGCACTCATGTCCCGCACGCGCGACGGTCAGGCCCTCGTCGCCCGGCGGGGAGCCCGGACGCTCGTGGCGCTCGACGTGGCGGGTGGATCCGCGATCGGGATCATCGAGGAGTTACTGGCCAAGGCGCAGTGCGCCGGCGCGGCGGTGATCGCCGGGCTGAGCGCCGCCCGTCAGGAACTGCCGGTCGCGCTGGGCGAGGCGGAGGCGGTATTGCGCCTGGCCCGCGACACCGGACGCTCCGGGTTGGTCACCGTCGAGGCGCTCGGTCCGCTGCGCTACTTCCTCAATTCGCCGGGAACCGCCGAGATGAGCGCCATGGTCGACGATGTCCTCGGCGCGCTGGTCGCCTACGACCGGTGGCGCAACAGTGAGATGATGCGGACCCTTCGTGCCTATCTAGACAGCGGCGGGCACCATCCGACTGCAGCCGCGCAGTGCCACATTCACGGGAGCACACTGAAGTATCGACTCGGCCGAATCGCCGAGCTGCTCGGTCGCCGAGTCTCCGACCCCCAGACTCAGTTCGAGCTTACGCTGGCATTTTCGACACTCGACGCGCTCGGTTCACTCGGGCTCACCCCCGACGAGATCTTCACGCGGCGGCAGTCGGCGGCCGTGTGAAGCATCCGCCGCGACCGGGGCGATCGGTCCACCGCTCAGAATCCGCGGTCACCGCGCGGAGTGTGACCACCTGGCGCTGGGCATTCCACTCGCTGAACGAATCCTCGGCGTGATTTTCACCTTGGTGGGACATGTTCGGCGCGGGCAACCGTTCATAGACTCGGCGCGTCGCACAACGATCTAGGCACCGGCGTCCGTCTGTCGCGTGAAGCCAAGGTGACCACGATGAGGCGCGCTCCTCGTGGTTCCCGGTCCGTCAAGGGATAGCAGTACCAGCGCCGCCACAAGCAGGTGAGGGTTGGGCCTGCCGCTCGATGTCCTGTTGGGTCGGGCGCGGCTCGGAGGAGAGAGATCAATGCTGGTCGGAGGAGAGAGATCAATGCTGAATGGAGTGTGCAAGGTGCGCCAACGCATCGGAACGATCGCTGCCGTAGTCGCCGTGTGCGGCGCGGTGGCTGCCTGCGGCAGTAGCAGTAGCTCGTCGTCGACGGGCAGTTCGTCGTCAGCGGCGGCGGCCACGTCAGGCTCCGGGGCGTCGTCGACGTCTTCGGCCGTAACGAAGGCCCAAGCGACGGTCGCGGCGCTGTACAAGGGAACCGACCGGGCGCTGCCCACGGGCGGTCCGAAGGCCGAGACAGGCAAGAAGGTGTGGGTCATCTCGTGTTACGAGGGGGCCGTCGGGTGCTCAGTCCCGGCCCAGGGATTCGTGGCGGCGAGCGCACATCTCGGATGGAAGGCGACGGTTGTCGACGCGAAGCTCGATCCGAGCACGGCGACCCAAGAGATCAAGTCCGCCGTCGCGGCGAAGGCTAATGCGATCGTGCTCGACGGCTTCCCATGCTCATGGGCACCCGGGGCGATCGCCACTGCCAAGGCGGCCGGGGTGAAGATCTACGGGCTCCTGTCGTTCGACTGCTCCGGCAAGGCGCTGGACGACGGCCAGTTGCTCTTCGGCAAGGAGACCTACGAGCAGTATCTCGAGGACCAGGTCGGCGCCGGCATCGCCGCCTACATCGTCGACAAGACCGATGGCAAGGGCAACGTGCTCTCGATGCAGTACAACGATGGCGGTGCTGTGAACGCCATCGGTCACGGGATCGAGACCGGGATCAAGCAGAACTGCCCTGGATGCACGTTCAGCTCGTTCGCGGTGACCGGGCAGAACATCGTCCAGAACCAGCTGCAGTCACTGACCTCGTCAGCGCTCACGAAGGATCCGAATGCGAGCGTCGTCACGTCGCCGATCGACAGCGCGATCCTGCTCGGAATGGGCTCGGCCGTGACCCAGGCGGAAGCCGGTGGCCGGCACCTGCTCCTGACCGGTGTCGAGGGGTTCGGACCGAACCTGAAGCTCATCGCTGCAGGCGGTCCGGACAACTTCGCGGTCGGCTCGGCAGCCCTCTGGGAGGGCTGGGCGGCTGCGGACGGCCTGAACAGGGTCTTCGCCGGCGCACCGCAGGTGGATGCCGGGATCGGCCTTCAGGCGATCGACAAGACCCACCCGTCGCCCAGCGGTTTGGCGAACTACAACGGCAACAAGCGCTCCTCGGGCTACGAGCAGAACTACATCAAGATCTGGACCCGGAAGTAGGCCGGCCACATGTCACGCGCCACTGTCGGGGCTCCGCTTCACGCGGAGCCCCGGGGGCTGAACCTCGCTGATCTGCACCGATGACAGACCAGGCTCAGACCGATGCGCGGCTGCGGATCGACAGCCTCTCAAAGTCGTTCCCTGGGACGCAGGCTCTCTCAGACCTATCGCTCGAGGTGGGCCACGGCGAGATCCGCGCCCTGGTCGGGGGCAACGGATCGGGCAAGTCGACGTTGATCAAGATCCTCGCCGGTGTGCAACCGTCTGACCCGGGCGGTCGGATCACCGTCAGTGGTAAGTCGATCGCCGCCGGCGACATCACCCCGGAGTGGAGCTTCGCCGCTGCGCTCGCCTTCGTTCACCAGGACCTCGGGCTGTTCGAGCACCTGAGCGTCGCTGAGAACGTCTTCGTCGGTCTTCCGTATCCGCGTCGAGCCGGACGGATCGATTGGCGCAGCCTCAACCGTGAGGCCGCGTCGATCCTCGAGCGCCTCCGGGTGAAGGTGTCGCCGCATGGGCCGCTCGCGGGGCTGAGGGCCTCGGACCGAACGCTCGTCGCGATCGCTCGAGCTGTCCGCGGACGCGAGGGAGTGCATGACGGCGTCCTCGTGCTCGACGAGCCCACCGCCCGCCTCGCGGCTCCGGAGGCCGACCGTCTGCTCGCTGCTCTGCGCCAGTTCGCAGCGGACGGTCAGACGATTCTCTACGTCTCCCACCGACTTGACGAGGTCCTCGCGATGGCCGACTCGATCACGGTGCTCCGGGACGGAGCGGTCGTCGCCGACCGGTCGACCGATGGGCTCGACGCCGGAGAGCTGAGCCGTCTCATCGTCGGCCACACCGTCGCGTCGACGGCTGAGAGCCGCGTCGACACAGCCGCCGGCCCCTCGCTGCTGGAGGTGGAGGACGTGTGGACGGGACCCTTGAGGGGAGTCGATCTGACGGTCGCCGAGGGCGAGATCCTCGGCATCACGGGTCTGATCGGCGCGGGCACCTCGAGCCTGTTACGCGCGATCTACGGCGCGCAGAAGCGCCAGGGTGTGGTGCGGCTCGGCGGTCGCGAGCTCCCCGGTGGCAATATCGCGGCGGCCGTGCGCGCCGGCGCAGCGTTCGTCCCGGAGAACCGTCTGCGAGATGGCGCGTTCATCACCCTCAGCGTGCGCGAGAACCTCTCCGCGAGCTACCTCAGGCGATTTCGCCATCGTCTGTCGTGGATCGATCGGCGCGCCGAGGTCGAGGCCAGTACCGAGGCGATCAGCGCATACGGGGTGCGGTGCCGATCGCCACAGATGCCGGTGGCGCTCCTGTCGGGTGGCAATCAGCAGAAGGTGGTTCTCGCCCGGTGGCTGACGGGAGAGCCGCGCCTGCTGCTGCTCGACGAGCCGACCCAGGGAGTCGATGTCGGCGCTCGGGCCGAGATCCACCGACAGGTGCGAGCTGCGGCCAAGCGCGGGTGCGCCGTGATCGTGGCGACCTCCGACGCCGATGAGCTGCTCGAGCTGTCGGACCGGGTCGTCGTCCTCCGCGAGGGGAGGGTCGCGGTGTCGGCAGGCCGAGATGAGGTGGACCGCCATTGGCTGGCGCAGCGGGTGTTTGGTCACGACTATCTCCAGGAGAGCCAACGATGACGACGGAACAGCAGGATCCGGAGACCGCTCCGCCTAAGCGGAGATCGATCGTCGGCGGGCTCCCCAGCCACCCGCGCCCGTCGGTATCGACGATCCTCGAGCAGTACGGCCTGGTGATCTTCCTCATCCTGCTGATCGTCTTCTTCGCCGTCTGGCCCAAGACGTCTGGGACCTTCCTCACGTCCGCGAATATCCGCACGACGCTCGAGAACCAGGCGGTGGTCACGATCGCCGCGCTCGGGGCTCTGATCCCGTTCATCGCGGGTCAGTTCGACCTCACCGTCGGCGCCAACGGGATCGTGGCGACGTTCATCGTCGCCGCGCTGACGACGAAGGCCGGGGTTCCCGCGGGATTCAGCTGCATCATCGCGGTCGTCGCCGGAGCGATCATCGGAGCTGCCAGCGGGATCGTCGTGGCGTACCTCCGTGCCAGCGCAATCGTGATCACGCTCGGAATGGCGACCCTGCTCGGAGGCCTCGTCATCCTGTACAGCAAGAGCAACAGCATCACCGGGATACCGACGAGCCTGATCAGCTTCGGTGCGAAGAACTGGGTCGGTGTGCCTCGACCGCTGTGGCTCACCTTGATCGTCCTTCTCCTCGTCGGCTACTTCCTTCGCGCGACGGTCACCGGCCGGCGGTTGCTGATGATCGGCGAGAACCCCGTTGCAGCGACGCTCGTGGGTATCCGTACCCAGCGTCTGATCCTTCTCGCCTTCGTGCTGGGTGGAGCGCTCTATGGGGTCGCGGGCGTGGTCCTGCTCGCCAACACCGGTTCAGCCTCCCCGTCGGATGGCTTCAGCAACACCTTCCAAGTGCTGACAGCCGTGTTCCTCGGCGCTACAACCGTCCGTCCTGGACGGTTCAACGTCGTCGGCACGATCGTCGGCGTGCTGTTCATCGCCGTGAGTGTCGATGGGCTATCGCTGGCCGGAGCGAGCGACTGGGTGCAGCCTGTATTCACGGGCGCAGCGGTGATATTCGCCGTTGGTGCATCCACCGTCTTCGCTCGCCGGCGGGTCACCTGAGAGGGCCAACGTCCCGCCCGTCGTCCACTGTGGCCGTCGAGGACGAGATCCGCAACTCAGGTAGTAAACCGTAGCGCCGCATAACTTTTCGACCGGATGTCGGATGTGTCGGCGGAGTCATTACGCTCCTGCCGCGCGTGGCGAGGATGGGGTAATCGGGGGTGACTCAAGGAGATCGATGGGCGCGGCGTGACTCAGGTCGGGAACCTCGACCCGTAACAGGTAAATCGAAGGTGCCGGTGACGTGATGGCACTCGACGATCTCGGGCACCTTCCGCGCGCCGTCCTGGAACCGCTGGATGTGCTCGCGCGGGTGGCGGACGAGCCGCACCGCGACGGACGCAGTGAGGCGATGAACGACGAGACGGGCACCCGGGGGCGCCCCTCTGTTCCTGCGTTCGTCGGCCGCGAGATCAGCCGATGAAGTCCACCCCGCTGGCCGGCAGGCTGCCGGTCTGGATGGTGCGCGTGGTGGGGGTCCTGATGCCGTTCCAGTTCTGCTCGGAGACGGTAAACGACCCCCGCGCCGACACTCTCAACGTAGGCGACGTGGCCCGTCGGCACGCCCGCTCCCCCAGCCAGGAGGGTTTCGTGCTGTCAGAGCGGGACCGCGGGAGGGTCTACGGAGACATGCCGGTGGTGACCCAGCGTTCGAAGACGTCGACTTTCGCAGAGGGCCAGGCTCCGTCGCAGGGCATGGTCCCGGCACGCACGCGCTCGAGGATCGCGTGGGCGTCGCGCTTGACGTCATCGTAGGCCCACAGGTCAAAGGCGAACGTCATCGATTGGCGGTCGGAATGGCGAAAGAGCGTCTTGATGTGTTTCTCGAAGCTGACCGGTTCGTCGGGGTGGGGGAGCACGGCGGGCCGCTCTTCCTCGGCTGCTGGCTGCAGCGCAGAGCGGCGACTGCCGGGAGGCCCTGCGGCGGTGTTCCAGTCCCAGCGCGGCATCGGCATGTGTTCCGGCGGTTTGGCTCCGGGCTGGGAGTTCTCCAGCGCCAGCCGTGAGCCCCACTCGATGTACGCGCTGAACGCGGCGCGAAATTCCGGGTCGGTGGGCAGGCCGGCCTCCTGCGCGGACGCGAGGAGCAACTGCACCCACCGGGCGCGCTTGTCCTCGGTGAGTCCTTTGCCGATGTGTTGGGAGATCATCCGGGTATAGCCGCCGTACCGTTCGCTGTAGCGCTTGGGACCGCAGAAGACCTCACCGAGCCACTGCGCAACTCGCTGCGGGTGGTCGTCGGACATGTTGGCGAACAGCGGCGCGAGCAGCGAGTCTTGAGGCACGTATTTCTCATAGAACAGGCGCGTCGTGCGCGTGAGCGCGGGCAGCCCACCAGCCCATTCAAAGAGCGTCGGCTGACGATCGGGGTTGGGCACTGGGTCCTTGAAGTCCACGTACCAGTGCATACCGCTGCAAAAGGGTTTGTTTTGCGACTGCCCACAGCGACAGAGCGCGTAGTGCTCAAGCGAGGCACCGGCATTGCGCTGTGGCGCCGCGCCCGCGGCATCGATCAGCGGGACGGCACCGGTGACTCGGTACGGACCGTCCTTGGACACCTCGATCGCGGGCTCGCGCGTGCCGTGACGGTCGACATCCGCGCGCGCCTCGACGCCGTCGACCGCGTAGCTGAGCGCACCGGACGGACAGTCGCGAACGGCACGGATGATCTCGTCCATCCGGCCGCCGCTGGCGGCGACGAACGGCTCCGTGCCCAGCCGGAACACCGTCGCGAGCCGGTCGGTGCACAGGCCTGAGTGCTGACAGGTCCCACGGTTATCGACCACGGTCACCTGCTGTCCGACGTACGTTTCCCGGCGATCAGGCACACGGTTGGGGTCCTTCTCGCCACTGAAACCGATCTGGGCATGGGTGCCATCGCAGAAGGGCTTGCGACGCGACGCACCACAGCGGCACAGCGCCATCTGGGGACGGGTCGGCTGAGACTCCCCCAGCCAGTCGACCAACTGGCGAGCGTTGGTCACCAGATACGGCCCGTCGCCCGAGACCTGGATCGAGCAGGCCAGGCCGCCCTGGAGTTGCTCGAGCTCGGCCAGTCTCGCCGCGACGCCATCAGGACCCTCACCAGTGGCCTGTTGCCCGGCGAGGTCCTGCAACGCAGCCGTCGCTTCCTGCAGCTCGGGACCGGCAGCCGAGGCCACGCGGAGCATCGTGGCGGCCCGGGCGAGCTCCCAGACGCGCCGAGCGAGAGAGGAAGGCGGCTCGGAGCCCGCGCGCTCCCCGGCCCCGATGTGGTCCTCGGTGCGCTGCAGCTCCTGAGTTTCCTCGGGGGCAAGTGCGTCGAACAGGGGCCGGCTGACCGAGTCTCTGAGCCGTAACGCAGTATCGGCCAGCGCAGCCCGATCAGCGTCGCCCCCGGCGGCGCTGCCCGATGCGGCGCCGAGCTCAAGCTCGAGGGCCCGCGAGCGCGTGAGCAAGCCGCGCAGCTGATGCGCTTGCTTATCGGACATGGGCGTCGATGACCGGCATTGTGGTGAGTGAGGCGATCATTGACCGGTCTCCTCTCAGGCAGGTATCTTGACGTAAAGACACAGTAGCAAGTATCTCAACATGAAGATAGATCGGATTCAGCAAGGCTTCAGACGCAGTGTCCCCATTAGAGGCCGAAAGGAGGCACTCCGATGGAGGCAGACCACGTCGATGGGGTTCGTGAGCAGTGGCAAGCCGTCCGGCCCGACATCGACACGTCACCGATCGCGATCGTCGCGCGGATTGGACGTGTCGCCGCCTACTTCGATCAGTCGATCAACGAGCTGATGGCCCAACACGGGTTGGCGCGCAGCTCGTGGGACGTTCTTGCAAGCCTGCGGCGAACTGGCCCGCCGCACGAGCTTTCGCCCACCGACCTCTACCGGAGTCTGATGCGCACATCGGGCGCGATGACCAACCGCCTGCAGCGGCTCGAGCGCAGTGGTCTGATCGAGCGTGCGCCCGACCCG
>DATAUF010000112.1:0-7246 GCA_036268405.1 Mycobacteriales bacterium | reverse complement strand
TCATCGAGGCGCCGAGCACGGCGAGCAACCGGGGGACCACCGCCACCATCCTTCGCCTCCTGTCTCCTGCTCTCTAGACGCTTGAGAGGGCTCGCCGGTTCCGGGCCCTACTGGCCCAGTCGGCCGTCGATGCACTCGCGCAGCAGATCGGCGTGGCCGTTGTGCCGGGCGTACTCCTCGACCATGTGGACCAGCAGCTCGCGCAGTGACAGTCGCTCGTCGTCGCCGAGCTCGGCGACGAAGTCAAGCGGGTGGTTGCGCGTCCACTCCTCGGCGAAGGCAATCTCCTCGCGCCATGCGGTCCACGCCTCATCGACAACCGCCTGGTCCGCGACGGCGCCGTTGAAGTCGCCGTCGGGATCCTCGGCGGTTTGAAACAGTCGCGGAATGTCCTGTCCGTCGAAGCGGATCTTGAACCACACCCGCTCGACGTGCGCCAGGTGTCGGACGAGTCCGAGCAACGACATCGTCGACGGCGGCACGGAGCGCCGAGCGATCTGCTCGGGATCGAGGTCCGCGCATTTGACCTCGATGGTCTGACGTTGGAACTGCAGGAACTCGACGAGTGTCGTCCGCTCATCGCCCTGGCTGAGGTCGTCCGCCCGCGGGTCGTCCGCGGGGTCGAGGAACTGGTCGGCGCGGTGCTCGATGGCGCTCACTGGCCCACGCTATTGCCGAGATTCGGCGTACGCAGCCCAGTAATCTCGGGCGCGTGTCTGAGATCACCGTGACCGTCGCCGGATCGAGCGTTGTTGCCGAGTCGGGTACGACGGCGGGCGCTTTCTTCAGGAGCGCCGAGATCGAGGCGGTGGTCGCGCGTGACGGAACGGGCTCGCTGCGCGACCTGTCGTGGAAGCCCGAGGACGGCGACGTCCTCGATCCGGTGACGATCGACTCGCCGGACGGTCTCGCCGTGCTTCGTCACTCGAGTGCTCACGTGCTGGCGCAAGCGGTGCAGGAGCTCTTCCCGTCGGCGCGGCTCGGGATCGGACCGCCGATCGTCAACGGCTACTACTACGACTTCGACGTCGACACCCCGTTCACCCCGGAGGACCTCGAGAAGATCGAGGCCCGGATGCGCAAGATCGTGAAAGAGAGCCAGACCTTCACCCGTCGCGTCGTCAGCGACGACGAGGCACGCGCGGAGCTTTCGGCCGAGCCCTACAAGCTCGAGCTCATCGGTCTCAAGGGCGCTGCCGCCGAGGCCGCTGAGGGCGCCTCGATGGAGGTCGGCGCCGGCGAGCTGACGATCTACGACAACCTGCGCCGCGACGGCTCGCTCGCGTGGAAGGACCTCTGCCGCGGGCCGCATCTTCCCAGCACCCGGCTGATCCCCACGGTCAAGCTGATGCGTTCGGCCGCGGCGTACTGGCGGGGCGACGAGAAGAACCCGCAGCTGCAGCGGATCTATGGCACAGCCTGGGCGTCGCAGGCCGATCTCGACAGCCATCTCGAGCTGCTCGAGGAGGCCGAGCGACGCGACCACCGCAAGCTCGGCGCCGAGCTGGACCTGTTCTCGTTCCCGGACGAGCTCGGCTCGGGCCTGGCGGTCTTCCACCCCAAGGGCGGCATCATCCGCCGCGTCATGGAGGACTACTCGCGGCGAAAGCACGAGGCCGCGGGCTACTCGTTCGTCAACTCCCCGCACATCTCCAAGGCCGGCCTGTTCGAGACCTCCGGACATCTCCCGTACTACGCGGACGGGATGTTCCCGCCCATGCAGTTCGAGGGCGCGGACTACTACCTCAAGGCCATGAACTGCCCGATGCACAACCTGATCTTCCGGTCGCGCGGGCGGTCATACCGGGAGCTGCCGCTTCGGTTGTTCGAGTTCGGCACGGTCTACCGCTACGAGAAGTCAGGTGTCGTCCACGGCCTGACCCGGGTGCGCGGCATGACCCAGGACGACTCGCACATCTACTGCACCAAGGACCAGATGCCCGGTGAGCTCACCGCACTGCTCGACTTCGTGCTCGATCTGCTGCGTGACTTCGGGCTGACCGACTTCTATCTGGAGCTGTCGACGCGAGACGACTCCGACAAGTTCATCGGGTCGATGGAGGACTGGGCGGAGGCGACTGCGGCGCTCGAGGTCGCGGCGACCGCGTCGGGGCTCGAGCTCGTCCCCGACCCGGGTGGCGCGGCGTACTACGGTCCGAAGATCTCGGTGCAGGCCCGCGATGCCATCGGCCGGACCTGGCAGATGTCGACGATCCAGGTCGACTTCAACCAGCCGAAGCGCTTCGAGCTGGAGTACCAGGGCGACGACGGTCAGCGCCATCAGCCCGTCATGATCCACCGCGCGCTGTTCGGCTCGATCGAGCGGTTCTTCGGGGTGCTCACCGAGCACTACGCCGGAGCATTCCCTGCCTGGCTCGCGCCGGTGCAGGTCCTCGGGATCCCCATCCGCTCTGAGAATGCGGAGTACCTCGAAGCGGTTGCCGCGCGGCTGCGATCTGAGGGGATCCGCGCGGACGTCGATGACAGCGACGACCGGATGCAGAAGAAGATCCTTCACGCGCAGCAGCAGAAGATCCCGTTCATGCTCGTCGCCGGCGAGCGCGACGTGGAGGCCGGCGCGGTGTCGATCCGCTATCGCAACGGCGTCGAGCGCCGCGGCGTGCCGGTCGACGAAGCGGTGGCGGAGATACTGCGCAACGTGACGGAGCGCCAGATCGCACCGGACGCACTCAACCCCGAGCACTCAGCGGAAGCGCCGCCGGCCGAATGACAGATCTCGAGCATCAGCCGGGCGCCGGCATGCCCGACGGCTGGCAGCGGATCTGGATGCCCGAGCGCCTCGCCTACATCAAGGGCGAAGGCAAGACCGACGACTGCCCGTTCTGCACCATCCCCGGTCATAGCGACGACGACGGGCTCATCGTCAAACGCGGACAGCTCGCCTACGTCGTCCTCAATCTGTATCCGTACAACGCCGGGCACCTCATGGTCGTGCCGTTCCGGCACGTCGCCGACTACCCCGAGCTCAGCCAGGCGGAGACGGCCGAGGTCGCGTCGCTGACGCAGACCGCGATGCAGGTGCTGCGTCAGGCGAGCGGAGCGCAGGGCTTCAACCTCGGCATGAACCAGGGCGTCGTCGCGGGCGCCGGGATCGCCGCGCATCTGCACCAGCACGTGGTACCGCGGTGGGGTGGCGACACCAACTTCATGCCGGTGGTCGCCCGCACCAAGGTGTTGCCGCAACTGCTCCGTGACACCCGACAGCTGCTCGCCGAGACCTGGCCGGCTTGACCTTGCTTCTTGGGCTAGATGTCGATGATCTTGTGGCCCGGCTGGCCTGAGTCGACGGACTTGTTCTTCGAGCCCGCGGAGAAGGCGAGCACCGTGACGGCGGAGACGCCGATCTCGATGAGGATGCGGCCCAGCCAGTGGTGGTGTCGCCCGAAGGCGCCGAGTGCGATCAGGCCGCCGAAGATCGAGCCGATCCAGCCGGCGACGATTGTCGCGAGTACGCCGATCGGCTGGCGGCCCGGAATGATCAGCCGCGCGAACCCGCCGAGCACGATGCCCGACACCGCGATGCTCACGATCGTCCAGACCAGGAAGCCGACGAGCGGCAGGATGACGAACAGCGCCAGCAGGACCAGGAAGATGACCAAGATCGGCATGATTGCGAGCCTACGTCTGCCTCAATGAGAGGTGGCTGAGGAGATCACCTTCGACGCGACGTGCGAAGGCATCGGCTCGTAGCGCAGGTGGTGGCGGCTGAAGGTGCCGGTGCCGTGCGACAGCGAGCGCAGGTCGATCGCGTAGCGGGTGACCTCGAGCTCGGGAACCTCTGCTTTCACCAGCGATCGCCCGGTGCCCACCGACTCGGTGCCGGTCACCCGGCCGCGCCGGGTCGACAGGTCGCTCATCACCGCGCCGACGTAGTCGTCAGCCACCAGGACCGATATCTCGAGCATCGGCTCCAGCAACGAGACGCCGGCTTTCTCGGCAGCGTCCCGTAGGGCGAGCCCGCCAGCCATCTGGAATGCCATGTCGGAGGAGTCCACCGAGTGCGCCTTGCCGTCGCGCAGCGTCGCGCGCACGTCGACCACCGGGTATCCCGCCGCGACGCCGCGTTCCATCTGGGCGCGGATCCCCTTCTCGACGGACGGGATGAACTGGTTGGGCACCGAACCGCCGTAGACCTTGTCGACGAACTCCAAGCCCGAGCCCTCGGGCAGCGGCTCGAAGTCGACATCGCAGACCGCGAACTGGCCGTGGCCACCGGATTGCTTGACGTGACGCCCATGACCGCCGGCGGTGCCGGCGAACGTCTCGCGCAGGGGCACTCGCAGCTCGACCTGCTCGACCGCCACGCCGTACTTCGTGGCAAGACGATCGACGAGGACGTCGGCGTGCGCCTCGCCCATGCACCAAAGGATCAGCTGTGCGGTCTCGGTGTTGCGGTCGAGGCGCACCGTCGGCTCCTCCGCGACGATCCGCTGCAGGCCGGTCGACAGCTTGTCCTCGTCGGCCTTGCTCTTCGCCTGGATCGCGACGGGAAGCAGCGGCTCCGGCATCTCCCACGCATGGACGAGCAACGGGTCGTCCTTCGTCGACAAGGTGTCGCCGGTTTCCGCGCGCGACAGCTTGGCGATCGCCACGATGTCTCCCGCGATCGCGTGGTCGACGGAGTGCAGGGCCTTGCCGAGCGGGACCGACAGCGACCCGACCTTCTCGTCCACGTCGTGGTCGTCGTGGCCGCGGTCGGCGAGGCCGTGACCTGACACGTGCAGCACAGCGTCAGGTCGCAGTGTTCCCGAGAAGACGCGGACCAGCGAGATCCGACCGACGTAGGGGTCTGTGGTGGTCTTCACGACCTCGGCGCACAGTCGCCCGTTTGGGTCGCAGGTCAACGGCTCGACCGGCGTGCCGTCAGGTCGCGCTACGGCCGGGAGCGGGTGCTCGAGTGGTGACGGGAACGCTGATGTCAGCACCTCGAGCAGCTCGCTCATGCCGAGCCCGGTGCCGGCGCACGCCGCGAGCACCGGGTAGAAGCTGCCACGCGCGACGGCGGTCTCGAGGTCGTCGATGAGGACCTTGACGTCGATGTCCTCGCCGCCGAGGTAACGATCCATCAACGTCTCGTCCTCGGACTCCGCGATGATGGTCTCGATCAGGGTGTTGCGATGCTCGCTGATCAGCGGCAGGTGCTCAGGGTCCGGGTCGCGCTGCTCGCGCTGTCCGTCGCTGTAGTCGATCACCTGCTGGGACAGCAGCCCGATCAGGCCGGCGACGTCGTCGCCTTCGCCATGCAACGGCAGATAGACGGGCAGCACGCCGTCGCCGAACGCGGTTTGACACGCGGCGAGGGTGGCTTCGAAGTCGGCACGTGGCGAGTCCAGTCGCGTGATCACCACGGCGCGCGGCATGCCGACCGTGGCGCACTCGTCCCAGATCATCTGCGTCGTGCCGTCGATGCTGTCGGCAGCACTGACGACGAACAGCGCCGCGTCGGCTGCCCGCAACCCGGCGCGAAGATCACCGGTGAAGTCGGCGTACCCGGGGGAGTCGAGCAGGTTGACCTTCACCCCGGCGTGCTCGAACGGTGCGACCGTCAGGCTGATGGATCGTTGCTGGCGGATCTCCGCCTCGTCGAAGTCGCTGACCGTGTTGCCGTCCTCGACCCGACCGGCTCTGGGGATGGTTCCGGTCGCGACGAGCAGGGCCTCGACCAGGGAGGTCTTGCCGGCTCCCGAGTGGCCCACGAGCACGACGTTGCGGATTCGTCCTGGCTCGTCGGCCGCAGGTGCCCTGCCGGCGGCTCCTGAGGTGCTCGTCTTGTCGGCCATGAATGCCTCCCTGCCAATAGGGCGCGATACGACGCCGAGTCTCGCTCCTGATGCGCAGCCTCTACCCGATCTGGCCGCCGGACAAGAGGAGAGCTCTGGCTATCCTCAGCGCACAATGCTGGGGATCCACGCGCGCCCGCAGATCAACCGGGTGATCGATCCGGTCGCCCGGCGAATGGCGGCGATGGGCATCACACCTGACGCCCTCACCGTCGTCGGAACGATCGGAGTGGCGGGCGGCGCGCTCGGCTTCTACCCCCGCGGCAAGTTCCTGGTCGGCACGCTGGTCATCACCGCGTTCGTGTTCAGCGATCTGATGGATGGCGCGGTCGCCAGGGCGCGCGGCACGAGCGGGCCGTGGGGCGCGTTCCTCGACTCCACTCTCGACCGTGTCGGAGACGGAGCGGTGTTCGGAGCGCTCGCCCTCTGGTACGCCGGTCGCGGAAACAGCACGACGCTGTGTGCCGTCGCGCTCTACGACCTCGTGGCCGGAGTCGTGACGTCGTACTCCAAGGCGCGAGCCGAGAGCCTGGGAATGACGGCGAACGTCGGGATCGCCGAGCGGTCGGAGCGGCTGATCTTCGTCCTCGTGCTCACCGGCTTCTCGGGGATCTTCGGCGTGCCGGTGCTGCGCGCCATCGCGCTGTGGGGGCTCGCGGGAGCGACCACCATCACCGTGATCCAGCGATTCGTCGAGGTGAGGCGGCAGGCGCGGCCCGCCCCGGGCACCACCACTCAGTCATGAACGAGAACGTCGCCGATGTGGTTTATGCCGCGGGCTGGTCGGTCATGCGGGGCATGCCGGAGCGGCTGGCGCGCAGGCAGTTCGACGCGCTCGCGGACGCCTACTGGGTTCGTGCCGGGACCAATGTCCGTCAGCTTCAGAAGAACCTGAGCCGCGTGATGCCGGATCTGAACGACCGCGAGCTGAGGCTGCTCACCCGCGAGGGGGTGCGGTCGTACATGCGGTACTGGTGCGAGGTGTTCCAGCTGCCCGCGATGAAGACCGCCGACGTCGTCGGGCGAATGCACGGCGTCGACGAATGGCGGCTTCGCGATGCAGTCGCAGCCGGCAAGGGGATGATCCTCGCGCTTCCGCACATGGGGAACTGGGACCACGCCGGCGCCTGGCTCGCCGGGACCGGCGTGCCGTTCACGACGGTCGCCGAGCGGTTGCAGCCGGAGTCGCTGTTCAACCGCTTCGTGGAGTTCCGGGAGTCCCTCGGGATGGAGGTCGTCCCTCTCACCGGCGGCGATCGCGCGCCGTTCGAGCTGCTGGCGGAACGGTTGCGTGCCGGCGGCACGTTGTGCCTGCTCGCGGACCGCGACCTCACCGCGACCGGCATCGAGGTCGAGTTCTTCGGCTCGGCCGCCCGGATGCCGGCGGGCCCGGCTGCCCTTGCCTTTGACACCGGGGCCGCGCTGCTCCCGGTCACGCTGACCAA
>DATAUF010000111.1:0-30610 GCA_036268405.1 Mycobacteriales bacterium | reverse complement strand
TCGGCCGTGATGAGCAGTGCGTACTGCGTCGAGGTCGAAAGGTGCCAGCCTGCGGGAACCGCGTCGACGTTGAAGCCGTTGAGCTGCTTGCCGGTCCAGTCCACGAGACGGACCGCGCTCTTGTGGTGATGTACGGGAGCGATCACCGAGTGGTTCGGTGCCGTCGTCGTCGGGGTGCTCGAGCTGCCGCCTGACAGCTGGGTGGCGGTCACGGCAACTGCCGCTGCCACGACCAGGGAGCCTGTTGCGAACATCGAGCGGCGTACGACGGCTCGTCGGTGGGCGCGTACGAGAGCGGTTCGCCCTCTTGTCAGATCGCCGTCGACCGTTGCCGCAGCCGGGTCGCCGGCACCGTCCGGACCCACGGTCCGGAACAGCTCGGTGATGTCACTCATGAAGTCCTCGCAGTCGCTGGTTCGTCGATGTCATGGGCGGACGGGGAAGTCACTCCCATGGCGTGGAGGTTCTCCCGGAGCTGGTCGAGCGCCCGGGAGGTCTGGCTCTTGACGGTGCCCTCGCTGCAGCCGAGGGCCTCCGCCGTCTCGCTCACCGACAGCTCGCACAGATGCCGCAGGATCACGGCGGCCCTCATTCGCGCCGGCAGCGCGGCGAGGGCAGCGAACACGTTGCTGTCAGCGTCTGTCGACGCGGGTGGTTCCGGCGCCGGAACGTCGGGGAGCTCGGATCGAGCGAACTCATGGCGCGCGAAGCCCCGTCTGCGTGTGTCGATCAACGCGTTGACGAGCGCCTTGCGCGCATAGGCGTCAACGGTCTCCGGCCGCACGCGGGGCCACGCGACGTACATCCGCATCAGCGCGGTCTGGACCAGGTCCTCGGCCGCGTGGTGGTCGCCGCACGCCAGGAACGTCGCCGTGCGCACGAGCGGGGCCCGCCGGGCCACGACGTATGCACGGAACGCCTCATCGCGCTCGGTGGTCACCAATCAACTCTCCTCGCTGCTCTCCCCGCCGTAGTACGCCCGACGGGAGCCGGAGGTTGCATGAGCGGACTATTTGCCGCCGGCGAGGGCGAGTTGACGTGCTTGTGCGACGAGCCGGCCGGTGGAGTCCCAGACCGATGCCTCTTCGTCGAACCAGCCGTCGGCTACCAGCCGGGTACGCGCTTCGCAGGCGAGCCAGCCGGGCGCCGGGATGCCACGCAGCAGCACGCTCAGCTCGACGGTCGGTGCCCAGCCGAAGCGGCCGAGGTGGAAGACCGTTGGGAACGAGGCATCGACCGCAACGAGCAGCGACATCACGTCCGGCTCAGCGCCGTCGCGCAGGCGGAACCAGTAGCGGACGGTGGGTGTGCCGTTGGGCGCCGGCTTTCCGTCAGCGATCTGAAACGGCACGGTCGCCGGGTCGATCCGCAGATCCACCTTGTCGAAAAGCTCGATCGGGAAGTTCGGGTTCCCCCTTGCGTCGCACTGTTCGATCGGCGGCATTTTCGGCGGACCACCGTCGGACCAGTCGACGGCCGCGCCGGTCAGCTTCCCGCTTGTCACAGTGGCATCGAGGAATGGCTTGTCGCCCTGCCACAGCACGGCACGCGAGGTCGATGCGCGCCGTCCGCTGCGAATGATCTCGGTCCGGATCTCCGCCGGGCCGGAGTCGGGCGCGCGCAGGTAGTGCGCCGAGACCGCGAGCGGATCCGTGGTGCCCACTGCGTCGCAGGCGGCTCGCGCCAGGATCGCGAGGAGGTAGCCGCCGTTGGGCTTGCCGCCGATCGCCCACCCAGGGTCGAGCTCGGTGTCGTACGTCGTGGTGTCTCCACGGCGCCGGATCCCGGTCGCCTTCTCGAATGCGCTCACGTCCTCCAGCCCGCCCGCCACCCCAATGAGCCGGCTCTGCCCGTCCTCATAGGGCCAACAAGGCAGGCGCGAGGTCGGCCCACTCTCGGCGCGGCAGGCCGCGACGGTCATCGACCAGGACCTGCACGGCTACGTGGTCGGCGCCCGCGTCGAGATGTGCCTTGACCCTGGCGGCCACTGCGTCGATCGAGCCCCAGACGCAGACCGTGTCCACCAGTCGGTCGTTGCCGCCCTCGGCGAAGTCGTCGGAATCGAAGCCGAACCGCTGGAGGTTGGCGGTGTAGTTCGGCAAGCGCAGATAGGAAGTCGTGTGGCGCCGCGCGATCTCGCGCGCGACGTCCGGGTCCTCGGACAGGACGCACACCTGCTCGGGAACGAGCAGTCGGTCCGACCCGAGAATCTCGCGGGCAGCCGCAGTGTGCTCCGGCGGCACGAAGTACGTGTGCGCCCCGTCGGCTCGCTCGGCGGCGAGCGCCAGCATCTTCGGTCCCAGTGCCGCGAGCAGCCGAGGTGGCCGGTTCGCGGGCGCGACCGCGCGGTAGACGCCGTACCCGTGGTCCATGCCGTCGAGATACTCGCGCATGAAGGTCAGCGGGGTCCGGTAGTCCTCACCACGGATGTCGAGCAATGGTTTGTGCGACACCCCGATGCCGAGCACGAAGCGGTCGGGGTACGCCTCGCCGAGTGCGAGCTGCCCGGCTGCCGTCGCGAGGGCGTCCCGAGCCCAGATGTTGGCGATGCCGGTCGCGACGACGAGTGAGTCCGTCGCCGCGAGCAGCAGCTGCGCGACGGAAAGCACCTCACGGCCGACCGCTTCGCCGGTCCATAGCGCGCCGTAGCCGAGCGCCTCGACCTCTCGGGCCGCCTCGCGAACCACGTCGGCGGTCGAGAAGTCGAGCTGTCCGGTCCACACCCCGAACCGACCTAGGCGCTGCGCCCAGCCCGCGACATCCGAACCCGGTTCAGCCACGTCCAACTCCCCGCCCCCCACCCAAGATCGGGGTCGGCTCAGCCGACGCTCTCTCAGGCGACGTTACCGGCCCGATCACTCGGACTTGTTGAAGCCCTCTGTGATCTTCTGCATCGCCGTGGTCAGCTCGCTCGGAACGACGATGACAGTGCCGCCGTACGACGCCACCTTGGGCAGTGCCTCGAGGTACTGGTAGGCGAGCAGCGACGGGTCCGGGTTGCCTTCGTGGATCGCGGAGAAGACGGTCGCGATTGCCTTCGCCTGGCCTTCGGCGCGAAGGATCTCGGCCTCCCGATAACCCTGGGCGGACAGGATGGCCGACTGCTTCTCGCCTTCGGCGGTGAGGATCTGCGACTGCTTGACGCCTTCGGCGGTGAGGATGGCGGCGCGCTTGTTTCGATCGGCGCGCATCTGCTGCTCCATCGACTCCTTGATGGAGTCCGGCGGGTCGATCGCCTTGATCTCGACGCGGTTGACGCGCACCCCCCACTTGCCGGTCGCCTCGTCGAGCACACCTCGTAGCCCGCCGTTGATCTGGTCGCGGCTGGTGAGCGCTGCTTCGAGGTCCATGCCGCCGACGACGTTTCGGAGCGTGGTCACGGTGAGCTGCTCGATCGCCTGGATGTAGTTGGCGATCTCGTACGTCGCGGACCGCGGGTCAGTGACCTGGAAATAGATGACGGTGTCGATGTTGACGACCAGGTTGTCCTCGGTGATCACCGGCTGCGGCGGGAAGCTGACGACCTGCTCACGCAAGTCGATCAGCGGCCGCATCCGCTCGAGGAACGGCGTGATCAGGTTCAGTCCGGCGCTGCAGGTGCGGCTGTAGCGACCGAGCCGCTCGACGACACCGGCCCGCGCCTGCGGAACGATTCGCACCGCCCGCGCGACCACGATGATGACAAGGACGACCACGACGATGACGACGATCAGTGCTGCGCTCACGGCTGCGTCTTCTCTCCGCTCAGGTTCCCGATAGAGGTAGCGCGATGGGGTGGACGACGGCGGTGACGCCGTCGATGTCGAGGACCTCGACCCACTCGCCCGCAGGGATCGTGAGCCCTTCGGCGTAGGGACGGGCGCTCCAGGTCTCGCCTTCGAGCCTGACCCGCCCGCCGTCCGCGGTGTCGATCGGCGTGAGTGACATCGCCCGCATGCCGATCAGCCGCGCTGTCCCCGAGCGCAGCGTGGCGGGCTGGTGCAGGTGGCGTCGCGCGACCGGGAGGACGCCGGCGAGCAGAGAGGCGTCGGCAACCCCGAAGATGATCAGCTGGCCGACGGTCGGCACTCCGGCGGCGGCCGCGATCGCGGCCGCAATCGCACCTGCGGAGATCATCGCGAGGACGAATGTCAGGCTGAGAACCTCGGCGATCGCCAGGCCCAGGGCGATGATCAGCCAAAGCACCCACGCGTCCACGCTGCGAAGCGTAAGCCTGCGATGCCAGAAATCGTCCAGCAGCGGTGACCTCGCCACGTCGCCATACCAGACGGGTGTGGCGGGAACACATAGCCATGCGCGTCACTGCGTGCCACGATGAGCTGGATCCCACAAGGAGCGCACCGTGACTGAACTGCTGCTACCGCAGCCGTCAGAGGGCCCGGACATGGTCCAGCTCCTGACCCCGGAGGGTCAGCGAGTTGAGCACCCCGACTATGCCCTCGACATCTCCGACGAAGAGGTCCGCGGTCTGTTCCGCGACCTGACACTTGTCCGTCGCATCGACACCGAGGCGACCGCCCTGCAACGACAGGGTCAGCTCGGGTTGTGGGCGAGCCTGCTGGGCCAGGAAGCCGCTCAGGTCGGTGCCGGCCGCGCTCTCACCGATCGCGACTTTGCGTTTCCTACCTACCGCGAGCACGGCGTGGCCTTCTGCAAGGGCGTCGATCCCGTCACGTTGCTCGGCTTGTTCCGCGGGGTGAGCCAAGGCGGCTGGGATCCCCAGGCCAACGGGTTCGGGCTCTACACCATCGTCATCGGCTCGCAGACGCTGCACGCCACCGGATACGCAATGGGCATTCAGCGCGATGGCGGCGATGCGGCGGCGATGGCGTTCTTCGGCGATGGCGCGTCGAGTCAGGGCGACGTCAACGAGGCGTTTGTGTGGGCTGCGTCCTACAACGCTCCCGTCGTCTTCTTCTGCCAGAACAACCAGTGGGCGATCTCGGAGCCGGTCGAGCGGCAGACCAGGATCCCGCTCTATCACCGTGCCGAGGGCTTCGGCTTTCCCGGCGTACGGGTCGATGGCAACGACGTCCTTGCGGTGCTCGCGGTGACCCGCGCCGCACTTGCCCGGGCGCGAGAGGGAAGCGGCCCGACTCTCGTCGAGGCATACACCTACCGGATGGGTGCGCACACGACGTCGGATGACCCGACCCGCTATCGGCTGGCCGCGGATCTCGAGACCTGGAAGCTGAAGGACCCGGTCGAGCGGGTCAAGGCCTATCTGTCGCGGACCGGCGCGGCGGACGCGGACTTCTTCGACGAGGTCAACGCGGCCGCCGACGCGCTTGCGGCACATGTGCGGGCGGGTTGCCTGGCATTGCCCGATCCCGACCCGCTGACGATCTTCGATCATGTGTACGCCGGAGGCTCGGCCCTGCTCGATGAGGAACGCGAGCAGATGGCTGCCTACCTCGCGTCGTTCGAATCCGCGGACATCCCGGCAGTGGTCGGTCGCTGATGGCCGCGACCACGCTCACCTTGGCGAAGGCTCTTAACGAGGGACTGCGCAAGGCGATGGAGGCAGATCCCAAGGTGCTCGTGATGGGTGAGGATGTCGGCCGCCTCGGTGGCGTTTTCCGGGTGACTGACGGCCTCGCCAAGGACTTCGGCGAGGACCGGGTGATCGACACGCCGCTCGCCGAGTCCGGGATCATTGGCACCGCGATCGGCCTTGCGATCCGCGGTTTCCGTCCGGTGTGCGAGATCCAGTTCGACGGCTTCGTGTTCCCCGCCTTCGACCAGATCGTCACCCAGCTTGCGAAGATGCACTACCGCTCATCCGGCAACGTGAAGATGCCGATCACGATCCGCATTCCATACGGCGGTGGCATCGGCGCGGTCGAGCATCACAGCGAGTCGCCTGAGAACTACTTCGCACACACGCCAGGGCTGAAGGTCGTCACGTGCTCCAACCCGGCGGACGCGTTCTCGATGATTCAGCAGACCATTGCCTGCGATGACCCGGTCGTCTTCTTCGAGCCGAAACGGCGCTACTGGGACAAAGCCGAGGTCGACGTCACGTCGACCCCTGACCAGCTGTGGTCGGCTCGGGTGGCACGGCCGGGGACGGATGCGACAGTCCTGACCTACGGCCCGAGCGTTCGAACCTGTCTCGAGGCGGCGCACGCCGCCGCCGAGGAGGGTCGCGAGATCGAGGTCGTCGACCTGCGCGCGCTGTCCCCGATCGATTGGGAGACCGTCTTCGCGTCGGTGCGCAAGACCGGTCACGCGATCGTGGTTGCCGAAGCGCCGGTGTTCGGGTCACTCGCGGCCGAGATAGCAGCGCGCGTGACGGAGCACTGCTTCTACGCGCTTGAGGCGCCCGTGCTGCGGGTCGGGGGCTACTCCACGCCGTACCCGGCGTCGCGCGTCGAAGAGGACTTCCTGCCCGATCTCGACCGGGTTCTCGACGCGGTCGACCGGACGATGGGCTTTTAAGTGCCTCGCATCAAGGAGTTTCTGCTGCCCGACCTCGGTGAGGGGTTGACGGAGGCCGAGATTCTGCACTGGCTCGTCGCCGAGGGCGACACGGTCACGCTCAACCAGCCGATCGTCGAGGTGGAGACGGCAAAGGCCGCCGTCGAGATCCCCTCGCCGTACGCCGGCCTGGTCACCGCGCTGCATCACGCCGAAGGCGACACCGTCGACGTCGGCCGGCCGATCATCAGCTTCGATGTCGACGAGCCGGTGATACAGGGCGGGGATCTTGTGCCCTCAGCTCCTAAGCCCGACGACGAAGAGAAGATCTCCGTGCTCGTCGGTTCCGGTCCGAAGTCCGGCAAGCTCACTCGGCGCCCGCGAAAGGCCGAAGCTGCGGCTTCGACCGGCGAGCCGACGCCCGTTCTTGCCGAGGTCCGGGTGCTCGCGAAGCCGCCGGTGCGCAAGCTGGCGCGGGAGCTCGGCGTCGACCTGCGTGCCGTCGGCCGCAGTGGCCCCGGCGGATCGGTCACCCGAGCCGACGTGAGGTCGGCGGCCACGGATCGACCTGAAAGCAGTGGCGCCGCGACCGCACCGGTCCTCGCGCCTCGTCCCGACTTCGATCCGGCGACCCGGGAGCAGCGAATCCCGATCAAGGGCGTGCGGAAAGCGACCGCTGCGGCGATGGTGGCAAGCGCGTTCACGGCGCCGCATGTCACGGAGTTCGTCATGGTCGACGTCACGCCGATGATGGAGCTCGCCCGTCGGCTGAAGACCCATGACGACTTCGCCGGGTTGAAGGTGTCGCCGCTGCTGCTGGTCGCCCGCGCCCTGATCCTCGGCGTGCGACGGCACCCGATGGTCAACTCCGCCTGGGATGAAGCGGCGCAGGAGATCGTCGTCAAGGACTACGTCAACCTCGGCATCGCGGCCGCGACACCGCGCGGCCTGATCGTCCCGAACGTCAAGGACGCCGGCGCGCTGTCACTGCCGGAGCTCGCCGGTGCCCTCGAGGCGCTCGTCGCCACCGCCCGCGACGGCAAGACCGCGCCGGCCGACATGCAACACGGCACGATCACGATCACCAACGTCGGGGTCTTCGGCGTGGACGGCGGTACGCCGATTCTCAATCCCGGCGAGGCCGCAATCCTCTGCTTCGGTGCGGTTCGTGAGCAGCCGTGGGTGCACAACGGTGAGATCGCGGTGCGCCAGGTCACGACGCTCGCGCTGTCGTTCGACCACCGGATCGTCGACGGTCAGCTCGGCAGCGAGTTCCTCGCGGACATCGCGGCCATGCTCGCGGACCCGTGGCGCATGGTCGAGTTCACCAGATAGCGGACAGCTCGTGGTGCGCTACGCCGTTGCGGTCACGCCGGCGGTCCGGGCCGCCCGGAACCACTGCACAGCGGATGGCACGCCGACGACGTAGACCGCGGTCGCCAGTGCGATCAGTGTGTGGTGCAGGAAGTACACCGCCGGGAAGCCGATCTGGTGAGGCGCGATCAGGTCGTTGAGAATCGTGCCGGTCGACAGGGGCAACACCACGCCGATCGCCAGCGCACGTGCTGCGAATGGCAGCGCGGAGTCCGCGAGCAGCCCGGCGACGACGACGAAGGTGACCGCGTCGCCGAGCCAGACCCAGTCGTGACCGTCCGGCGTCGGGTGACGCGTGACCCACCAGCCGGCCAGCACGATCACGACGGGTATGACGCGAGTGAACGCCCAGCGTGTGGGCACCGGGTCGCCGCGCTCCGGCATCGCACTGACGAGCAGCCCGACGACGAGGACCAGCAGCAAGGTGTCGATGACCACGCCGTAGGCGAACCAGTTGCGGAAGGCCACCGGCTGCTGCCAGCCGAGTCCCAGCGCCGCGCCTTCGTGGAAGCCGCCGAGGACGTTCGCGAGGGGATAGGCGGCGACAGCTGCGGCCAGCCAGCGTCGACCCCCCGCGACGAGGCAAAGTCCGACGATGGTCGGCAGTGCGACGCCGGCGACGCTCTCTAGCCCCGCCCGCATCCACAGCCCGCTCGGCAAGCCCCGGACGTGGAGGATGAGTCCGCCGTGCGAAGCTTCGAGCCGCTGCACCTCGAGCTGCGTCGTGATGTTTATGGCGCGTACCGCGTGCCAGCACAGCCAGAACTGGGCGACCGACCAGGTCGTGAGGATCGCCGTCAGCAGGTAGAGCGGCCGAGCACGCAGGTTCGCAGCCATCACTTGGCAATCGGCCGCTGGCGGGACGGCGTTGATGGTCGGATGGCCTAGCAGGACTGCACCGTACGGCGGAATGCTTCTGTCACATTCCTGCCCGCTGACTACCCAAAACCACCCGATATCGCCATGGCCACTGTCGGACCCTCGGCGCACGATGAGTCCATGGTGTTCTTCGTGATCGGCGCCGCGGTCCTGGTGATTGCTGGGCTGGTGTTCGTGATCAGGTACGAGGCGCGGTTCTAGAAGGCGGACTCCGGAAGCTCCATCAGCTCGAGGTTGGCGCCCTCCACGACGACTCGCTCAGCCGCGAGCAGCGGCAGCCGGGTCTGCGCGAAGAACTTCGCCGCGATGACCTTGCCCTCGTAGAAGTCCTTGTCACGGCCGCCGGCGCCCGCAGTCAGCGCGTTGAGTGCCACCTCGGCCTGCCGCAGCAGGAGCCAGCCGATGACGACGTCGCCAAGTGCAAGCAGCAGGCGGCTGGTGTTGAGGCCCACCTTGTACATGCTCGGCAGGTCCTCCGAGGAAGCCATCAGGTAGCCGACCATCGACTCGACCATGCCCTGCACGTCGGCGAGCGCGTTGGCGAGGATCTCACGCTCGTTCTTGAGCTGACCGTTGCCGGCCTCGGAGTCGATGAAGCTCTGCATCTGGCCGAGCAGCCCGTTGAGCGCCGAGCCCTGGTCGCGAACGATCTTGCGGAAGAACAGGTCCATGCCCTGGATCGCGGTCGTGCCCTCATACAGGGTGTCGATCTTCGCGTCGCGGATGTACTGCTCGATCGGGTAGTCCTGCAGGAAGCCCGAGCCGCCGAACGTCTGCAGTGACTGCGAGCCGAGCAGCTCGTAGGACCGCTCCGAGCCGCACCCCTTGACCAGGGGCAGCAACAGGTCGTTGAGCCGCGTTGCCTCGGCGGCGTCCTCGCCGCGCGACGCCGCATCCATCACGGTGTCCTGCTGGCTTGCGGTGAACAGCACCAGGGCGCGCATGCCCTCGGCATACGCCTTCTGCAGCATCAGCGCGCGGCGCACATCGGGGTGATGAGAGATCGTGACCCGCGGCGCTGCCTTGTCGAGCATTTGGGTGAGGTCCGAGCCCTGTACGCGGGTCTTCGCGAAGTCCAGTGCGTTGAGGTAGCCCGTCGACAGCGTGGCGATGGCCTTGGTGCCGACCATCATCCGGGCCATCTCGATGACCTCGAACATCTGGGCAATGCCGTCGTGAACGTCGCCGACCAGCCACCCGACCGCCGGCGTGCCGTGCTCCCCGAAGGTGACCTCGCACGTGGTCGAGACCTTCAGGCCCATCTTCTTCTCGACGTTGGTGACGAATGCGCCGTTGCGCTCGCCGAGCTCACCCGTCGCGAGGTCCACGTGGAACTTCGGTACGACGAACAGCGACAGGCCCTTGGTGCCGGGGCCGGCGCCGACCGGGCGGGCGAGGACGAGGTGGACGATGTTCTCGGGGACGTCCCACTCGGCGCTGGTGATGAAGCGCTTGACGCCCTCGATGTGCCACGAGCCGTCGGGCTGCTCGGTCGCCTTTGTGTGGCCCGCACCGACGTCCGAGCCTGCGTCGGGCTCGGTGAGGACCATCGTGGCGCCCCAGTTGCGCTCGATCATGAGCTCAGCCAACTGGCGCTGGTCGGCGTTGCCGAGGCCGTGCAGGATCTGCGCGAATGCCGGACCCGCGGCGTACATGTGGATCGCGGGGTTGGCGCCGATCACCATCTCGCTCGCGGCCCAGGTGATCGATGGTGGCAGGCCGGGGCCGCCGAGGTCCTGACGGAGCGGGAGCTTGTCCCAGCCCGACTCGAGCAGTGCGCGGTAGGACTTCTTGAACGATTCCGGCAGCGTCACTGAATGCGTGTCCGGGTCGAAGACCGGCGGGTTGCGATCCGCGTCGGCGAAGGACTCGGCAAGTGGGCCCTCGGCGAGGCGCCGCACCTCCTCGAGCATCGCCTTCGCGACGTCGATGTCGACGTCGGCGAACGCACCGTTGCCGAGGATGTCGCCGCGGCCGAGGACCTCGAAAAGGGTGAACTCGGCGTCGCGCAGATTCGACTTGTAGTGACCCATTGCTGCTCACTCCCGTGTGCATCAGGTTGGGCGCCTGCATGGCTACCCACCGGTAACAACGAAAAGGTTACCCCTCAGTAACCACGGCTACACAACTTGCTGCTCGGTGAGTTGGAGTGGTCGGGTTGCTCCGCGACTTTCCGTGCGTGAAGCCCGGCATTACGTCGCTCCGGCAATGTCCGACCACCTCAAAGAGACCTGTGGCGGCGCGTTGCTCCGCGGCGACCTAATCTGGATCGATGTCTCGCTCGCAGGAGATCGCTCGTGAGCAGGCTCACGTCGCCGAGCTCTATGCGCGTCTGGACGAGCTGCGGGAGCAGACGCGGGAGCGGCTCATCGCGGTACGCCGCCAAGGCGCGTCGGGCACGCACCAGGCGCGCAGCGAGCGTGATGCCTTTGCCGGCATGTATGAGGCGCGGCTGGCGCAGCTCGACGCGGTTGAGCCCGGGCTGTGCTTCGGCCGCCTCGACATGTCCGGTGGTGATCGGCTCCACGTCGGGCGGATCGGGCTGACCGACGAGGGCCACGACACGATGCTTGTCGACTGGCGGGCCCCAGCGGCCGAGCCGTTCTATCGCGCGACGCCCGCGGAGTCGCTCGGGGTGATCCGCCGCCGCCATCTGCGCACCCGTGGCCGTGACGTCCTCGATGTCGAGGACGACGTCTTCGACGTCGAGGAGCTCACCGACGCCGACCGCGAGACCCTCGGGGGTGGGGGCGCGTTGCTGGCCGCCCTCACCGAGAGCCGCACCGGACGGATGCGCGACATCGTCGCGACGATCCAGGCCGAGCAGGACCGGGTGATCCGGGCCGACCCGACCGGCATCCTGGTCGTGCAGGGCGGTCCTGGCACCGGCAAGACGGCCGTCGCCTTGCACCGTGCGGCCTACCTCCTCTACTCCCATCGCGAGCGGCTCGCGCGCTCCGGCGTCCTGGTAGTCGGTCCCGGTCCGACGTTCCTTCGCTACATCGAGCAGGTACTGCCGTCCTTGGGCGAGACCGGTGTGCTGCTATCCACGCTTTCGAGCCTGTTGCCGGACATCAAGGTCGGCGCGACGGAGCCGGATCACGTCGCGGCGATCAAGGCCGACTCGCGCATGGTCGAGGTGATCGCGGTAGCAGTCGCGGCTCGCCAGCGGGTGCCGGCCGAGCAGGTGACCCTTGGCGTAGAGGACTACGACTTGGTTCTCGAGCCGTCGGAGATCGCTTCGGTACGGGCGCGCACCCGGCGCAGCCGGCGCCGGCACAACCGGGCGCGCTACGCGTTCGCCAAGGGGCTGCTGCGGTTGCTCATGGGAAAGCTCGCGGAGGTTGACCCGAAGCTGGCATCCGAGCGAGCGGTGGTCCGGACATTGATGGCCTCGGAGGAGTTCCGCGAGCTCGTCGACTCGTGCTGGCCGCGCCTGACGATGGGCGAGCTGGTCGAGGATCTGCTCACCCCGCTGGGTCTCGCCCGAGCGGGTCGCGACGTACTGAGCCGACGTGAGCAGGATCTGCTCGCCCGCGAGCCTGGCTCGCCTTGGACCGCGGCCGACGTGCCACTCCTCGACGAGGCCTGGGCGTTGCTCGGCGATCCCGAGGAGGTGCTGCGTGCGGCGGCTGAGCGGCGGCGGTTGCGCCTGGAGCGAGCGTACGCGCAGGAGTTCATCTCGGCCAGCGGAATGCGCGGGCAAGTCGACGCCGACGCGCTCGCGGAGCGTTTCGGGGAAGCCGGCCTCGGCGGGCGCAGCGTCGCCGAACGCGCGGCAGGCGACCCGGACTGGGAGTTCGGTCATGTGATCGTCGACGAGGCGCAGGAGCTGTCACCGATGGCGTGGCGGATGCTCGTCCGCCGGTGCCCGATGCGGTCGATGACAGTCGTCGGCGACGTCGACCAGGTCTCCGCGCCGTGGGGTACCCGCTACTGGTCGGAGACGCTGGAGGCGGTTGCGCCGGAACGATGGGATCGACGCGAACTGACGGTCAACTACCGCACGCCGAGCGAGATCATGGCCGTCGCCGCCGACGTGCTGGCGGCCGTCGATCCCGCTGCCGTGCCCCCCTCGTCAGTTCGCGACGCGGGCGTCCCGCCGCAGGCGCACCGCGCCGCCGCCGGTCAGCTGTCGAAGAGGGTCATCGAGGTGACGGCGGCGGCGCGGGCCTCGATCGGTGATGGCCGGGTGGCGGTCGTGAGCTCTGCTGCGGACCATTCGGAGGTGCGGGAGGCACTCGCCGAGCGCTTCGCCGGTGACGTGGGTGTCGGAGCAGCAGGGCTGGACTCGGCGATCGCGGTCGTCGAGGTCAGCGACGCGAAGGGGTTGGAGTTCGACGCGGTGGTGCTGGTCCAGCCCGAGAGCTGGCTGAGCACCGGCGAGCGCGGCCTCCGCGAGCTGTACGTCGCGCTGACCCGAGCGACTCAGCGGCTTGATGTCGTGCACACCGCTCCGCTGCCGGCGGTGCTTTCACGCTTGGCCACCGGCAGTGCCGGTAGCCCGGCAGGTCCGGCTTCGCTGGTTGGCGCCCAGCAGTGACGTCGGACAGCTCCGACCTGTCGTTCCCGAGGCTGCGGGCGCGCACCCAGCGCTTCACCCTCGGCGAGCCGCGCACCTTCACGGTCTGTGCCCACGGGGGCAGGGTGCTGTTCCTGCGGGCAGCGGCTGGTGACGACGCGCGGACCGGGCTGTGGGTGCTCGATGCCGCGGATCGTGTCGAGCGAGTGGTGGTCGATCCCACCGATGACGGTGACCTGCCTGCGGCAGAGCGGGCGCGACGCGAGCGCCTGCGAGAGGGCGCATCGGGTGTCGTGTCCTACGCGGCGGACGACGCCGGGCGACTGGTGGCGTACGCGGCGGCGGGCCGGCTCTGCGTCGTAGATGTCGACAGCGGCGAGATTCGCGCAATCGGCTCCGCAAGTGCGTGCTTCGACCCGCGCCCTGACCCGACCGGCAGCCGAGTCGCGTTCGTGGATGGCGCCGCGCTGAAGATCGTCGATGCCGACGGCGGCAACGAGCGGGTCGTGGCGAGCGATGCCGATGCGATCGTTTCCTGGGGCCGCGCGGAGTTCGTCGCGGCCGAGGAGATGAACCGGTTCCGCGGGTTCTGGTGGGCGCCCGACGGCGAATCGCTGCTGGTCGCGCGGGTGGACGAGGCGCCGGTCGCGCAGTGGTGGATCGCGGACCCCGCGCACCCCGAGAACGAGCCGACCGCCGTTCGCTATCCCGCCGCTGGCACGGCCGATGCCGAGGTGACGTTGTGGTGGATCGGCCTCGACGGCTCGAAGCACGAGGTGCGTTGGGACCGAGGCCGGTCGCCGTACGTCGGTCGCGTGCACTGGAGCGCGGGTGGACCCCCATTGCTCGCCGTGGTCAGTCGCGACCAACGTGAAGTCCGGACGCTGTCCGTCGACGTCGCGACAGGCGAGACCGCGGAGCTCGCGGTCGACACCGACCCGACGTGGGTCGAGTTGTTCGCCGGCGTGCCGTCGTGGTGGGCCGGTCAACTGGTGCGGATCGCGGACGTCGATGGCGTGCGGGGCCTTTGGGTGGGGGATCAGCGAGTCACGCCGGACGACATGTATGTCCGCGATGTCGCCGGCACGCACACGTACGGGATCACGTTCACGGCATCGACCCGCGATCCGGCTGAGGTCAACGTCTGCCGCTGGGCAGGTGATGTGGTCGCCGAGATCGCGGGCGGCTACGGCATCCATCGCGCGGTGGTCGGCGGCGCAACGACGGTTCTCGTCAACGCTGGGCCGGATCACTTCGGCAACCGTGGCGTTGTCCATTTCGATGACTCCCGCGTGACGGTCGAATCGTTTGCGGCCGAACCGCCGTTCGCACCCGAGGTGCGGATGCTGCGACTCGGACCGCGCGACCTTTGCGCCGGTCTGGTGCTGCCGCGCGAGCACGTCGCCGGGGCCAAGCTGCCCGTGCTGCTGGACCCGTATGGCGGGCCACACTCACAGCGGGTCATGTCCGCCCGCTCGGCGTGGCTCGAGCCGCAGTGGCTCGCGGACCAGGGTTTCGCGGTGCTCGTCGTCGACGGTCGCGGGATGGCCGGCCGCGACCCCGCGTGGGAACGCGAGATCCATCTCGACATGGCGGGTCCCGTGCTCGCCGACCAGGTCGATGCGTTGCACGCGGCGGCGGACCTCGAGCCCGACCTCGATCTCACCCGGGTCGGGATCCGCGGGTGGTCGTACGGCGGATGGCTGGCCGCGCTCGCGGTGCTTCGTCGCCCTGACGTCTTCCACGTCGCAGTAGCGGGGGCCCCGGTCACCGACTGGGCGCTCTACGACACCTTCTACACCGAGCGATATCTCGGGACGCCCGCCGACCAGCCCGCGGTCTACCGGTCCAACTCGTTGCTCGAGGACGCTCCCTCACTGTCGCGGCCGCTGCTGCTCATCCACGGGCTTGCGGATGACAACGTGGTCGCAGCCCACACGTTGCGGCTCTCGCAGCGGCTCACCGAAAGCGGCCGCCCCCACCAGGTGCTGCCGCTGAGCGGGGTGACCCATATGACGCCGCAAGAGACAGTGGCGGAGAACCTGCTGCTGCTTCAGGTCGACTTCCTGAGGCGGCACCTCAGCTAGCTACGCCTTGGCGGCGGCTTTGGCAGAGCGCTCCTTGGCGAAGGCGATTGCCTCGTCCCATGACGCGCCTTTGGCGAGCAGTGCGCGGTACTTCATGATCTGTGACTTCTGCTCGAGCGCAAGCGCACCTATCAGCCGGTCGCCGCGCCGATACAGGGTGACGAAGCTGTCGCCCTCGAGGTCGCCGAAGACGGTCGCGATCTCGTCGGCATCAGCGGCTACGCCTACGAACTGGATCCTGCTGCCGTACCAGTCCGACCAGAAGTAGGGCACCGTCTCGAACGCCGTCGCGGCGGCGGGCTCGGCGGCGTTGCGTCCGGCATGGCCGCCCTGCTCGGCGGCGATGGTCCAGTGCTCGAGCCGCATCCGGCTGTCGAACATCGGGTTGTGCCAGCTCGCGAGATCGCCGGCCGCGTACACACCATCGACCCCGGTCCACAACGTCTCGTCACACTCCACGCCGTTGTCGAGCGTGAGTCCCGAGTCGGCGAGCCACGACGTGTTCGGGGAGACGCCGATGCCGACGACGACGAGCTCTGCCTCGACGGTGGTGCCGTCGGCGAGGCGTACTCCGGTCACCCGGTCCGCACCTTCGAGGCCCTCGACCCCGACGCCGACGCGCAGCGCCGTGCCATGTCGCTCGTGTAGCGAGGCCAGCACCTTGCCCATCTGCTCGCCAACCGGTCGCGCGAGCGGTGTTGGCATCGCCTCGACGACGGTGACGTCGACGCCGCGGGCCCGGGCGGAAGCCGCGATCTCCGAGCCGATGAATCCGGCGCCCACGACGACGGTGCGCGCTCCGGCATCGAGTGCCGCGCGAATCGATCGGGCGTCATCGACGGTGCGCAGAACGTGCACGCCGCTCAGGTGGCCGGTCCCCGGAAGCACGCGTGGCGAGGCACCGGTTGCGATGACGAGAGCGGTGTAGCCGATCGTTCCGTTCTCAGTGACGACCGCGCGGCCGTCGATGTCCAGGCCGGTCGCCACGGTCCCGAGCCGCAACGTCACGCCGAGCTCGTCGCGCAGCATCGCCTCCTCGCGGAGGACTGTCGCCGATGGCGGCTCCTCGGAGGTGAGGAACTGCTTGGACAGCGGAGGACGGTCGTACGGCGCGTGGACCTCGTCGCCGACCAGCGTGATCTTCCCGGCGAATCCGCTGCGACGGGCGCTCTCGACGGCACGCAGCCCGGCGAGGGAGGCACCGACGACCAGAAGGTGCGGCTCGGAGGTCACACTCACTCGCACACGCTACCGAGCGCGCCCGACCCGGAATGGCTGGGCAGAATGGTGACGTGACCTCCGCACCCGCAACCTCTCGCCGCCTCGTCGCGCCGCCACCGGTGCCGTTCTATGCGGGTGGCTCAGGGCCGCCGATGGTGTTGCTGCACGGGTTCACCGACACCTGGCGCACCTGGACCCCCGTCCTCGCCGGGCTCGAGGCGCACCATGCGGTGTTCGCACCGTCGCTGCCCGGCCACTACGGCGGCGAGCCGATCCCGGCTGGCGGGCGGGACATGGTCGAGGACAGCCTCGACCTCATCGAGCGCCAGCTCGACGCGCGCGGCATCGAAAAAGCTCACCTGGTCGGCAACTCACTCGGTGGCTGGGCGGCGCTGGAGCTCGCAGCCCGCGGCCGCGCGCTCTCGGTCGTCGCGATCTGTCCAGCGGGCGGATGGGAGATCGGTGGCAAGGAGGATCGGGCGGTCCTGCGGTATTTCCGCGCCACCGAGCGGCGACTGCGCGCGACGCTTCCGATACTTCCGCGGATTGCGCGGGTACCCGCGCTGCGTCGAATCGCGTTCCGCGACCTGATGGCCCGTCCCGGCAACGTCGGCGGCCAGGACGCGATGGGCTTTTTCACCGGTGCTGCCCAGTGCACCGTGTTCGAGGCTGCGATCGCTCAGGCGGAGGCCGGCCTGGCATTCCTCGGCCTCGGTCCGATCGGCTGCCCGACCCGGATCCTTTACGGCACTAAGGACCGGATCATTCGCTGGCCGAGCCACTACGTCCGGATGCAGAAGATGCTGCCCGACGCAGAGTTCGTCGCCCTCGACGGCATGGGCCACATCCCGATGTGGGACGACCCGGATCTCGTCGTACGCCGGATCCTCGAGGTCTCCGCGCCGGAAAGTGTCACGGCGTAGCGACGACCAGGCTGTGGGCGCTCGCCGTCCGGTCATCCGGGCGGTATAGCGTGCGACCGCAGCGGGCACTGTGAACACCGGAGGGGGACGTGGCTGAGACCACCAGGGTGATTCGCCCTGCCGCCGTGCTCAAGCAGGCGCAGGCGCAGCTCGTCGTTGACGAGCTCACGCGCCTTGACGTTGCGAACGGCGGCGTCTGGATCGTCAACCCCGGCCTCTGGCAGCGGTTCGACAAGGCGTGGGACGGCCCGGGCGGCATGGCGGGCTCGTCGATGCTCGTCGGGACCATCGCGACTGCGTACGGCGCACCGACTCGTTACGACATCACGATCTACCGGGTGACGGTCACCGACCACGGCAGCAAGCGCGGATGGACTGTCGAGTCCTTGTGCAACGACGCGCTCGGCTACGCCGGGCTGACGCTGGACACGTGCTCCCGGGCGGAGCTCCAAGCGCCCCCGGTCGCCGACCCCTTCCGCTAGTCGCATCAGGCGGGCGCGGTCGGGATGAAACCGATCGTCACCACGACGCGTCTGATCGGCAACGCACACCATCGGGAGGGCACATGTCGCTGACCAGGCTCGGCTTGAGGCATCACGGTCTGACGAAGATCGTCGCCGCGACGATCGTCGCGTTCGGCGGGCTGATCGCCACCGCGGCATCCCCAGCCGTCGCCGCGAGCGGATCGAACGACTCGGTCAGCGTCTCCGGGCACGGCAGCGTCAAGGCGACCCCCGACACCCTCATTGCCGACCTGGACGCGCACGCGAAGCGCGCGTCGGCATCCGATGCACTATCGGCTGCGGGTGACGTTGCGGCGAGTGTCATCAACGCGCTCGAGGCCAACGGCGTTGCCTCGAACGACATCCAGACCTCCGGCGTCTCGGTCGGTGCGAGCTACGGCAAGCACGGCAAGGTGACCGGCTACCGAGCCGATGAGAACATCACCGCGCGGATGCATCCGTTGAACACGGCTGGACAGGCCCTCGACGCCGCGTCCACTGCCGGCGGCAACTCGCTCGAAATTCGGGACGCTTCGCTCACGGTCTCGAACAAGGCGAAGTACGAGGCCCTGGCCCGGTCGAAGGCGTTCGCAAGTGCGAAGTCCGCTGCTGAGCAGTACGCCGAGCTCGCCAGCCGTCAACTGGGCCGGGTCGAGCAGATCACGACGACGTCCCACTCCTCCTTCACCCCGCACTCCGTCACGCTGCCCGACACCAGCGAAGCTGCCGGTGCCGTGTCAGCTCCGTCCAAGGCGATCCCGGTCAACCCTGGGCAGCAGTCGATCAGCACGTCGGTCCGGGTGGTCTGGGCACTGCAGTAGCCCGCCGTCGAAGCGGGCTGAGGTAGGTCGCGGCGCGGAGATGCCCGCCGTAGGCTGCTCGCATGGTTCCCCCGGGGGATGAGTCAGGCCGTCCGTACGTCGTGGTGTCCGCCGACGCGCATGCCGCGCCTGACGATCTCGACCAGTTCCTGTCGTACGTGGACCCGGCGCACCGCGAGGCCGTTGCCGCGTTCGGCGATCTCTCCTCATCGGCGATGTCGATGCTCGGCGGACACGATCCGGGGCCGATCGACGACCCAGACCCGGTGCGAGCGACCGCCGCGCGGCGCCTTGCCGGCATGGGCGTCGACATCAAGGCGGCGGCATCGTGGCTGGAGAACTACAGCACGGACTGGGTCTTCGCGGGCGACGGCGACGGCGGGCGGCTGGCCGTGCTCGAGGAGCAGGGGATCCAGGCGGAGGTCTCCTACCCGGGGCCGATCCTCACCGGCGGGATCTCACCAGCGATGTACCTCGGCTCGGTCACCGACCAGGGCCTTGACGTGGTGTGGCCGGCGCTGCATGGCTACAACCGCTGGCTCGCTGACTTCTGCAATGCGGCGCCGGGCCGGCGAGCGGGCGTCATGCCGATCGACCTGCACGATGTCCCGCGCGCGATTGAAGAGCTCACCTGGGCACGTGAGAACGGTGTCTTCGGCGGGGTGATGATGCCGGCGATGTCGGTGCGCGCGAAGCTGCCCGGTTACGCCGCGGACTACTTCGATCCGTTCTGGAGTGCGTGCGAGGACCTCGGCATCGTTCTCAACTTCCACACAGGCGCGTCGGGCACCGCCACCGACTCGAAGTACCTCTACGACGACGCGCACAGCGGGATGCTCGGGCTGTTCGAGGTGTTCGTGTTCACCCGTCGCCCGCTGTGGTTCATGATCTTCGGCGGTGTCTTCGACCGGCACCCGAAGCTCAAGGTCGTGATGGCCGAGAACGGCGTGCAATGGCTGCCGTCACTGGTGCGCGACATGGAGTCGTTCTTCGACACGCACGGCGGAGCGCCGGTGAGGTCATACCTGAAGATGCGCCCGGCGGAGTACGTCGCAAAGCATGTCCATCTCGCCGGCTCGCTCATGAAGCGCTATGAGGCTGAGATGCGGCATGAGGTCGGCGTCGACCGGCTCATGTGGGGCGCGGACTACCCCCATCTCGAGGGTGCCGTCCCGGTGCACCGCGAGGTGGTGCGTCACATCTTCGGCGGGATGCCGGAGGACGAGGTCCGCGCGATGCTCGGCGGCAACGCGATGAACCTCTGGGACTTCGATCGAGCCGCGTTGCGCGAGACCGCCGACCGTCTCGGGATGACTGTCGAAGAGGTCGCGACGCCGATCGGGCTCGCGGACTTCCCCGAGACGTTCAGCTGGAGCCTCGCGCGTCCCGTGCCACTCAGTGCGCATGCCTAGTGCGAGCCCCTAGAAGCTGGACGGTCCTCGCGGCAGTAGCGGCGTGCGCGACCGCCCTTCCTGGGGCATCCGCAGCCGCTGACCATCGGGCAACTCCACCGCATGTCGCGCCCATCACGGCAACGTCCTCTTCCGGCCTGCTCGGCCAGGCCGGCCGCTGGATGGTCGACCGCAACGGTCGGGTCGTCATCGAGCACGGCTTCAACCTGGTCGACAAGGTGGCGCCGTACGAGCCATCGGTCGGCGGGTTCGGCGCGAGCGACGCACAATTCCTGGCTGATCATGGGTTCAACGCCGTCCGTCTCGGCATCCTGCCCGAAGCGGTCGAGCCGCGTCCGGGGCACTTCGACGACGCCTACCTGCGCGGCATCCGCGCGACCCAGCAGCTACTCGCGCACTACGGGATCCGCAGCCTGCTCGACTTCCACCAGGACCTCTACAACGAGAAGTTCCAAGGGGAGGGTCTGCCTGCCTGGATGATCGACGACGACGGCTTGCCCGTCGTGCCGAAGGTCGGCTTCCCCGCCAACTACTTCGTGATGCCGGCGTTGCAAGAGGCGTTCGCGAACCTCTTCGCCAACGCGCCGGGTCCCGGCGGTGTCGGGCTGCGCACCCGTTACGTCGCACTGGTACGACATGTGGCGCGTTACTTCCATGGCGTGCCCGGTGTTCTCGGCTACGACGTCTTCAACGAGCCGTTTCCCGGGCCCCAGTTCCTCGCCTGTTTCCCGCCGCTCGGTTGCCCGAGTGTCGATCGGAGCGAGCTGGCGCCGTTCATGGCCGACGTGATCCGTGCGGTTCATGCCGAGGATCCGAAGACCCTCGCGTTCTTCGAACCGTGGGTGACGTTCGACTACGGCGCGCCGACCGCGGTTGGCCGGGTAGCACCTGGACCGGTCGGGATGAGCTTCCACGACTACTGCCTCGGCACCCTCGGGCTCCCTTCCTTTCCGGGCGAGCAGCCGTTGTGCGACGCGGCGGTCGAGACCCGTGCGATGTCCAACGCGATGCACCAGGCCGCGACGGCGGGCAGTGTCCTGCTGCTCACTGAGTTCGGGGCCTCGACAGACCTGGGCGACATCGGCGAGATCCTGAGCCTTGCGGACGCGCACGACATCTCCTGGCTGGAGTGGGCGTACTGCGACTGCGGCGATCCCACCGGCAACGGGATGAAGGAGGCGATGGTCTTCGACACCCACAAGGCGCCTCGCGGCGCCAACGTCAACCACTCGACGCTGCGGCTGCTCGACGAGCCGTACCCGCAGCTCGTCTCGGGTACGCCGACGTCGACGTCGTTCGACACATCGAGCAACGTGCTGCACGTGTCGTGGTCGACGCGGTCGCCGACCGGGCACGGCTTCGGTGCCGGTGCACGCACCCGTATCTACACCTCGCCGCTGCACTACCCGCACGGTTACACCGTCACCGTTCGCGGCGCGCGGGTGATTGGCGCGGCGACCGGGCCGTACCTTGTCCTCGCTCAGCGAGCCGGGGCCGACGACGTATCCGTGACGCTGCGAGCCCGGTAGCCGGGCGGGTCAGATCGAGCGGAAGCCCGAGCACACCAGGGTGACGGCGCGAAACCGTCCGTCCTCGATGTCGACGTACAGCTGCTGCTCGATCTCGACTGTGCCTCGCGCCTCCTTCACCGCCGCGATCCGGTAGTGGATGTGGTGGCGGTCGACCATCGTTGACGTACCGCTCGCGATCAATCGGGTCTCCGCGCAGTCGCTGAACCAGCCGGCCATCAGCTCGCCCGCGCCGGTCGCGTCGTCGCGCTCCATCAGACCCCGCGGTGTCAGCGCCTGAAGCGATCCGTCGGCGGCGAAGCAGGATGCGATGGCGGCTGGGTCGGCAGCCAGTAGCCCGGCGATCAGCTGGTCGGCGAGTGCCTCTGCTCTCGCCTCGGTGCCTTGCATCTCAGTAGGAGAACGTAGTGGCCGCTTCGTCGCCTATCCACTCCCACATCGGCACGGTGCCACCGAGCTTGGCGTTTGCGACGAGTGAGCCTTCGTCGAGCCGGCGGGTGCCGAAGCAGATCGGACAGACCAGGAACTCGCCGCCGGCCTTCTCGAAACGTTCGACCAGCCCCTCCAGCGGAGGGCATCCTTCGCAGGCGGTCGCGTGCGCGAAGCCGTTCGTCGCCAACCGGACGGCTTCCTTCGTGAGGAACATCAGCGTCGGGCGACCGCCTTCCGCCGCTCCGACCGCAACGAGCATCGCAACGGTCACTTGCTCGGCATCCTCGAGTCCGGTACTGAGGCTCACCACTGCTTTGCCCATTGCCGCCGCCCCTGTCGTTGGTCCGGCTTTCAGCCTCGGACACCCGCAGGGGCTGGACAAGTACACAATCTGAAGCGCTAGGTTCTGCCAGTGAGCGACTATGGCCAGTTCTGTCCGGTGTCCAAAGCGGCCGAGGTGCTCTGCGAGCGGTGGACGCCGTTGATCATCCGCGAGCTGCTTGCCGGCAGCTCCCGGTTCAACGAGATCCGGCGCGGCCTTCCGACCTGCTCGCCCGCGTTGCTGTCAAAGCGACTTCGCGACCTCGAAGGTGCCGGCGTGATCACCCGCGAGGCAGCGGGGCGCCTTGTCACCTATCAGCTCACCGCTGCCGGCTGGGAGCTGTTCCCGCTGATCAAGGGCCTCGGTGAGTGGGGCCAGCGGTGGGCGCGCAGCAACTACTCCGACGCGGAGCTCGATCCGGGCGTCCTCATGTGGGATGTCCGTCGCTATCTCGTGCCGGGTCTCGTGGATGGTCGAGTGGTGCTGCTGTTCCACTTTCCGGGTGCGCCGGCGAAGCGCCGTAGCTACTGGGTGTTGGTCGATCCCGAGCAGGTCGACGTCTGCCTGACGGACCCCGGAATCGAAGTCGACGTGACGATCACCGCGCAACTGCGTGCACTGACTCGTGTCTGGATGGGCGACGCGACATTCCTTGCTGCGGTTCGGGACGGCGAGATCGAGATCGATGGGCCGAGCGCGGTGACCCGCCGCATCCCGGACTGGTTCGGACAGCACCCGATCCTCGGCCCGGTGAAAGCTGCGCTCGGCTAGCTTGCGCCATTTCCGGTCAGGTACGGCGAGATGCGGACCGGCGCGTACGTGGACGGGTCCAGGTCGACCTGGGTCGGGGTCGTGGATCCGTTCAGATAGATGTCGACTCGGAGCAGGTTTCCGGACTCGTCGACCCAGAAGTCCAACGAGGTGTCCGATCCGTGGCCGGGCCCCTTGGCTGACGGCCCCTGCATGACGTCGACCGTCTTACCGTCGATCTTCGAGGTGCCGAGCCACCTCGCGCCGCCTTTCTGGACCTGCTTGGCGTCGTCCGGCTGGCGCTCGCCGAGCCCGAGCAGCACTGCCAGCACCGTGTCGACGCTGGACGTCGACGGAGACAGCGCGCGCTCCCGTGGCGCTGAAACCGGAACCGTTGCCGGCGGTGTCGTCGGCTTCCCTTTGCTCGGCCAGGCGATCAGGGCCGCCCCGTCCCACTCCAGCGTGAAGGATCGCCCTTTGCCGCCCGACACCTCGCCGTACCCGGCTATGGCATGGAAGTCGACGTCGCCGTTCAGTGCGACAGTTCCCTGCGGGGACACGATGAGCGTGTGGAATGCGACGCCGACGTCCTGGTAGTCCTTGACCCCCATCGTCGCGAGCCGCTCGGCCTCCTCCGAGGTGACCGGTCGCGGACCGCCGCCCTTGGCGACGTCGTTCGTCTTGGCCGAGCCTCCGCCGCTGGTGACCATGATCACGACCACCACCGCGACGGCTGCGACCACCACCGCTCCGACGATCGCGATCAGCCTCTTGTTGACCCGCATGCTCACGCATCGATCCTGCCCTGCCTCAGCCGGTTGAAGAGAGCTTCGCTTCCTCTTCGTCGATGTCGATGTCGCGTGGCATGAAGATGGCGACGCTGATCACCGCGAGGATGGTGACGATCAGACCGACCAGTGACGCCAGGTGCATGCCGCCGACGAACGCATGATCCGTCACCGAGGTCACATGTGCGGCGACGTCCTTCGGGAGATGTTTCGCTGTTAGCGCTGCCCGGCCGATTTGCTCGCTGATGGTGTTGCGCTGCCCGACCGGCACCGTTCGCAGTGGGCCGGCGTACGCCGCGTTGACCCGGCCGCGGTAGTGCGCGGTCGCGATGCTGCCGACGATGGCGACGCCGAAGGCGCCGCCGAGCCACTGGAGCATGGTCCGAAGGCCGGAGCCGACACCGACCTTGTCCTCCGGGAGCACGCTGACCACGGCGTTTGAGGCGGGTGCGATCGCCAAACCCATGCCGGCTCCGACGCAGGTGAAGGCGATCCCGTTGAGCAGGTAGCCCGAGTCGACCTCGAGCGCGGTCAGGCAGGTCAGCCCGACGACGACAAGGCTCATTCCGGACAGCAAGACCGGCCGCACGCCGAAGCGGTGCATGAGCCTGGCCGAAGTGTTGCTACCGATCAGCGATCCGAGTGCCAGGGGCAGGAACCGGATCCCCACGCCGAACACGGAGACGCCCCGGACGAACTGGACGTACTGGCTGAGCAGGAAGCTCACGCCGAACATCGCGAAGAACATCGCCGTCACCGCGCCGATTCCGGTGGAGAAGCCGGCGTTTCGGAACAGGGTGAAGTCGATCAGTGGCGCGTCCTGATGGCTGTCCCATCGGTAGAACGCAACCAGCAGAATCAGTGACGCCGAGATGAGCCCGAGCACGGTGCGCGATCCCCAGCCGTCGGTGGGAGCGAAGATCACGGCCGCCGTGAGGGCCGACAGACCGAGCGCCGACAGCACGACGCCGACCGAGTCGATGGGAGCGGGGTTGCGATCACGGGTCTCTTTGATCGCGACCAGACCGCCGACCACGGCGATCGCCGCGATCGGCACGTTGATGAGGAAGACAGAGCCCCACCAGAAGTGCTTCAGCAACACCCCGCCGACCAGCGGTCCCGCCGCGCCGCCGACGCCACCGATGCCCGCCCAGATCCCGATCGCGCGAACCCGGTGGTGGCCTTCGAAGGTCGCCACGATGATGGCGAGCGTTGCGGGCATGAGGGCGATTGCGCCGAACCCGGTCAGGACTCGCATCGCGACGAGCGGCCAGGTGGAGTGGACGAGTGCGCAGCCGAGCGAGCCGATGCCGAAGGTCGCGCTGCCGAGCACGAACATTCGACGGTGTCCGAACCGATCACCGAGCCGACCGCTGAGCAGCGCAAGGACGGCCTGGATCAGCGTGTAGCTGTCGACGATCCACTCCAGCCCGCTGTTGGAGGGATGCAGGTCCTTGACGAGTGTCGGCAGCGCGACATTGAGGACGGTCTGGTCGAGGCTGATCAGCAGAATCGTGAAGCACAGCACGCCGAGGATGAACCACTGCTTGCTCGATAGCGGAGTGTCGATGGTCGGCAGCGCGGAGACGCGCGCCGGCTGGGCAGTGGCAGTCATGATGGTGTGGTCCGAACGTACGGCGGACCAGGGGCCCGATTTAGTTTGCTAGTGCAACCAATCCTAGTCGGCGCTCACGCGCGCTACCTGAACCGGGAGCGGAGCACCTCGACGCCGGCACCGTCTAGCGCCGACAGCGCCTGGGCTCGCCCGCACATGGCCATCACGATGTCGATGCCGCGGCCGTGGACCTCCACGCCGTCGCCCATCGTCATGCCCAAGTCATCGGCCTCGAAGCGAAGGCCGGCGAGGATCTTCGCCGAGGTGAAGGCGACAGGTCGGCCGCCGGTCAAAAACTCCAGTGCCGTCCGGATCTGATCTGCGGGAGCGTCGTGCGGCAGGCCAAGCGGCCTGGCGATGTCACCGGTGTGGACGATCACGTCGGTGAGCGGCGCGCGCGGTCCGGTCACGGGCGGGGTGAACCTGCTGTCGGCGTTCGCCCGGATCTTCGCGATGGTCGCGGGCACGCCGTTGCGCGCCTCCTTGATCGCGGTCGCGGCGTTGGCGCGGTCGAAGCTTCCCTTGTTGCGAATCACCTCGAGCACGAAGGCGGAAGTACGGGTCGTGATCGCGGCGGCGAGGTGCGCGCCGACGGTCTGCACGTCCCACGCGCCGCACAGGCTCGGCGCCGACAGCTGCTCGGGCGTGAGCGCTTCGAGCAGGTCGGCCATCGCGCGCCGGTTGACCGCGGCGGCGGCGTAGATCGCATCGGTGTCCATGCCGTGAGCCTAGGGATCACAATCACTGCATGACTCCGTCCGGTACGACCTTGGCGATGGCGCAGCGTTACGCGCGGCCCGATTGGGTGCGTCGACTCAACGCGATGGCCGGGGCAACCGGGTCAGCTGTGCACTTCGTACCGATCGACGCCGGCGCGCTGGTCGACTCAGCGCGCGAGACAACGGGAATCGCCGAGTTCGACGATCTTGGTGACGGTGACTGGGAAGGTCGGCTTCGGGCGGTCATCGCGTCGATCAATGCCTCTGACCTCACCGTCGTCGGCCGCCTGATGACCCGCGAGGAGCTGTTGCGCTGTCTGCGCACGCGCCTCTTTCTCGGAGCTGAGCGTCGCCGCAATCCCGCGGTCGCCGACGAACGAATCGTCGCGCCCATTGTCGTGACCGGGCCGGCCCGATCCGGGACGACGATCCTGTTCGAGTTGCTCGCGCTCGACACCGGCATGCGTTCGCCGATCGCGACCGACGTCATGCATCCGGCACTTCCTGACTCGATCGACCCGGCAACGCGGCGGGCGATGACCGAGTCCGAGCAGGAGCTATGGGCTGATGTCCAGCCCGAGTTCGCGGCGATCCACGAGCTGCGCGCCGACCTGCCGGTCGAGTGCATCACGATCACGGCACCGTCATTCGCCGGCTCGCACTGGTCGATGGTGCTGGACGACCCCGGTGCGTGGATGCCCGAGCCCGCTGCGGACTTCGCCTTCCACAAGGCGGTGCTGCAGTCGGTGCAGCACGGCAAGCCGCAGAAGCAGTGGCTGCTCAAGACGCCGGCCTACATCTTCATGCTCGATGACCTGCTCAACGCCTACCCGGACGCCTCAGTTGTCTTCTCCCACCGCGACACCGCCAAGACCATGCCGTCGACCGTGAGCACCACCACGATGGTTCGCTGGCTGCGCAGCGACAACCTGGACGTCCCCGCTTTGGCCGAGCTGGTCGATCTGATCTTCACGGCCGGGCTCAACACCGTGGCTGAGCGGCATCTCGCCGGCACCCTTCCGGACGCGACCGGACACGTGCGGTTCATGGACCTGATGGCCGACGCGGTCGCCGCGATCGCGCCGGCGTACAACGCCATCGGTCGAGATTTCTCCGACTCACATCGCGCCGCGATCGTGAAGTATCTCGCGGACAAACCGCGCGGGAAGCACGGGCGGCACGACTACACCGCCGAGGAATGGGGCTTCGACGTGCAGGCGCTGCGCAAGGGCGCGGCGACGTATCTCTCGACCTTCGACATCGTCAGCGAGAGCTGAGCGAGTCGACTGCGGCCACCACTGCGCTGATCGGCTCGATAGGACCCTCGGCGAGTAGGAATCGCCAGAACACCAAGCCGAACGGCCGTCCCTCGGTGGTCAGCCAGTTGGGTACGCCGGGGTCGCGGTGCGCGATCACGACGGTGGTCGTTCCGTCCTCGTCGGTGAACGCCTGGGTGCGGTTGAGGCTGACCACCCCGCGCAGGTAGTCGAAGGTCTGCAGCTGCCGGTTCCACAGCGCGACACCGCCGTATCGGCACTTCGGCCAGCGCACCTTCATGACCAAGGCCTCGTCGGGATTGAGAAAGTACGGCGCCATGCTGTACGCCGCATCAGCGGCAGCGAGGGCGTGGTCGCCCGGCGGCACCGGTGGAGCGAACTCGTTGGGCACGCGCGACACGAACGGCGGCGGGTCGCCACTGCCGGGCGGCGGGATCGACTCCAGCGTGCGCGACCGCACGAACGTGGCCATTCGCCGGATGGATGCGGCGACGACGGCATCGCTGGGTGGGACCGGGCGCTCGGGAACCTCGCCGTCGATCAGCTCGATCGTGAGGCCGAGACTCGGGGCGGGCGGAACGGCCGGCAGCGCCATGCGCTCCCAGTAGTGGCGAACCGTGATCCGGCTCGCGTCGTCAGGGAGTGGGAGCCAGCCACGCTCCTGCGGCGGGCCGCCGATGGTGATCCCGAACCAGCCGTCCTCGGCGACGTCGAAGTCGGAGTCGTTGAGCACGCCCGCCGTGCGCTCCGGCATACCGCCGTCGGCGGCGCCGGCCTCGACGGTGAACGACACGTAGATCGCGCCGCCGATCCTTCCGCGTACCTGGTAGGTGCCGGCGGGGTGGACCGCGACATCGTGGTAGCGCGCGTCGGGGTTGTCGCCGAGCACCTTGCGCCAGGGCGTGACGATCTCGTGGAAGACCGGATGACCCGGATCGTCCTCGAACTGGGTCTCCATGCCGGTCGCCAGTAGATGAAGGATCGAACGCAACCCTTCGGCGACGTCGTCCGGTGCGGTGACCATCCACTCGTCCCCCGCGAAGCGGGTGCCGACTTCCTGCAACGTCTCGAGGAGCTCGCCGAACGCAATACGACTGTCAGCCGACATGGCGGCAGCCTATGAAACTGCCGGCGTCACAGTGTGATGACGAGTACGCCGCGTGCCGTGCCTTTCACGTTCTGACCGGCGACGAGGCAGGCCGCCGCGGTGGGACAGGAGACGCTAGTCAGCAGCGGATATGCGGGGACCTGCGCCGTGGCGACGACGGATCCGAGGTGCAGTTCCGAGACGCTCGCCGGCGCTCCGAGGGACAGCCCGAGGCAGTCCGGCCCGCTCCAACAGGAGAACGTGCGCAGGCCGGGGTTCTGCCGAACGCTGACGGCCTTGCCGGCACTGATGTTCACCAGCTCTGGAGCCAGTGCTCCGCTCTTGGCAACGCCGGTTCCCATTGCGAGACATCGGCTTGCTGAGCCGCACGACAGCCCGGTGAGCGAGGTCAGGTGCGCTGCCTTGCGGACCGCGCCGACGTGGCTGCTGTGGATGGTGACGACGACGGCCTGAGACTTCGCCCCAACTCCGGTTTGGCCCACCGCAAAGCAGGTGGTCCGGATGCATGAGACATCGCTCAGCGAGCTGGTCCCGGGTACCCGGATCGCGTTCACCGGGTTCGCGCCGGGAATCGGGAAGGCGATCTCGCCGACCGAGACCGCGCCGTGCGAGGTCAGCTTGATGGTCTTGGTGCCGACCACCACGCAGTACTTGAGGCTCTGGCAAGAGATCCCATTGATCGGGTCCATGCCGTAGACCCGCGCCACACCGACGCTCTGGTTGCTGCTGATGAAGTTGATCGACGCGTTGCCGAGCGTCACACACACCGTCGTGGTCACGCAGGTGATGTGGTCTCCACCCGGGTCGATCGAGATCGACTTCGTCGGCGCCCCGTTGGTCACGATGGACAGGTCGTCCTCGCCGTCAGTCGGCAAGATCGAAAGCTCACAGGTGCTCTTGTCGACGGGGGTCCCGCGCGGACAGCTCAATGACTGGATCGTCGCCGCGTGCGGCACGTGCTGAGCGGCTCCGACGGTAAGGGTGTCTGCGGCGCCCGCCGGCAGCGCGCCGAAGCATGCCGCGAAAGACGCAAGGAGAACGACGATGCGAAAACGACGGAGCCGGCTCATGGCACCACTCTCTCAGCAGTGGATCCCGCGCGGCGGGTGCTCGCGGGACTACTTCTTGAGGGTGACGGAGACCTTGGTCGTGTGCGCGAGGTACGAGGTGTTGCCGGCGTAGTGGATCGTCACGCGGTGCTTGCCGCCGCCGAGCGTCTTCGCCGTCGCGTGGCAGGCCGCGCGCCCACTGTGAAGCGTTGTCCGGCAGAGGCGGTGGGAGCCGCTGGTCATCGTCACCGGGCCAGTTGCCCCTCCGGCCGGTCCGCTGATCGTCGCGGTGATCGTCACCTTCTTGGTGTGCTGACCCGCCGACTTGATCGTTGCGGTGGGAGCCACTCGCTTCACGATCAGTGAGTGGTCGGCCGAGCTCGGTGCGTCGGTGCTGTCACCGTTGTAGTCGGCAGACATCGTGATGCCGGACTCGGGATCAGCGGTTCCCTGCGAACCGATGAGGGCGGCTGTCGTACTGCACTGCGCGGTGTGGGCGGCCGTGACCGTCGCCGTGCAGAGGACGCGGCTCGCGGTCCGGAACGTGACTGTGCCGGTCGGGTTGGTGCCGACGGTCGTCAGCTTGGCGCTGAGCGCCACCGCTTGCCCGGCAGTTGCTGTCTTCGCCGGTGAGGAGGTGAAGGAGATGGTTGGCGTCGCGAGGTCGTGGACCGTCTCGGAGTCAGCCGCGCTCCAGTACTCGACCGAGTGGATGGTCGCGACGTTGAACACCGTGAACGTGTAGGTGTTGCCCGGGACAACGTCGGAGACATGCGCGCCGGTGCCATTCGGTGTGCCGGCAGCACTGGTCTCGAGGGTGCCGTCGCTGGGCGTCGATGCGACCTTGGTGCCGGGGTTC
>DATAUF010000110.1:0-11867 GCA_036268405.1 Mycobacteriales bacterium | reverse complement strand
CGGAGAGTTGTGTGCTACTTCGAACAAGTATTGACAACGGTTGTCAGTAGCGTTTAGCGTCCCGGGCGTGCTGGCAAAGGGCGTCGCGCTGCTCGTTGCGGTCGTCACGTCGGTGTCGCTCGCCGGCTGCGGTGGTGGAACGCCCGCGGCGACGCCCGGCCTCGTACGCGTGACCGCTGCGGAGAACTTCTGGGGCGACATCGCCAAGCAGATCGGCGGCAGCCACGTCACGGTGACGTCGATCATCAGCGACCCCACCGCCGACCCTCACCTGTACGAGAGCGACCCGCGCACGTCCGCCGCGATCGACAGCGCGCAGCTGGTCATCGAGAACGGGCTCGGCTACGACGACTTCGTGGCGAAGACCCTCGACGCGGCGGGCGGATCGGGCAGGCGCGTCCTGGTGGTGCAGAAGGTGCTCGGTGTCACTGCCGCGGATGCCAACCCGCACCTTTGGTACTGGACAGCCCGGCTGCCGGAGGTCGCCCGAGCGATCGCGCAGCAGCTCTCGGCGATCGACCCGCGCGACGGCGCGAGCTTCGCCGCGGGCCTTCGGCGCTTCGACTCGAGCCTCGCGCCGATGCTCGCCACGATCGCAACCATCAAGCGGAAGTACGCCGGGACGCGGGTCGCCTACACCGAGCGGGTCCCCGGCTATCTCATCCAGGCTGCCGGGTTGGTGCTGGGCACTCCGACGTCGTTCTCCCAGGCGATCGAGGATGGCAACGACCCGAGCCCGCAGGACGCGGCAACATTCGACGCGGACATCACGTCGCACGATGTGAAGGTGCTGCTGTACAACTCGCAGGTGGTCGACGCGCAGACGACCCGGATCAAACAGCTCGCCACGACCGCACACGTTCCGATCGTGGGAGTCTCCGAGACGCTGCCCCCGAGCTTTGCGACCTTCCAGGCGTGGCAGCTCGCCCAGGATCGTGCCCTGTTGCGAGCGCTGGGTGGGTAGCGACGCCGTGGCCGACGCTCCGGCCGATCGGCGTGCTGTCGTCGCGTTGCGTGACGCGACGCTTCGGTTCGGCGACCGGGTCCTGTGGGAGTCACTCGACCTCTCGGTCGGTCCGGGCGAGCTCATCGCGGTGCTCGGACCCAACGGCGCCGGCAAGACGAGCCTGATCCGGGTGTTGCTCGGTCTTCAGTCGCTGTCGTCCGGCGAGGTCCTGGTCAACGGCAGGCAACCGCGGCGGGGCAACCACGACGTCGGGTACGTGCCGCAGCAGAAGGGCTTCGACCACGACGTCCCGCTGCGCGGCACGGATCTGGTCCGGCTCGGTCTCGACGGACATCGCTGGGGGCCGGCATGGCCCTCGCGCGAGGCCCGGCAGAAGGTCGACGCCGCCATCGCATCGGTTGGCGCCACCGGTTACGCCGATGCGCCGCTCGGCTCGCTGTCCGGTGGAGAGCAGCAGCGGCTGCGCATCGCGCAGGCGTTGCTCTCCGAACCGAGCTTGCTGCTGTGCGACGAGCCGCTGCTCTCCCTCGACCTCGGTCACCAGCAGGCAGTGATGTCGCTGATCGACGAGCGGCGTCGCGCGCACTCGACCGCCGTGTTGCTCGTGACGCACGAGATCAATCCGATCCTTCCGATGGTCGACCGGGTGCTCTACCTCGTTGACGGCCGGTGGGTCGTTGGCACACCGGACGAGGTGATGACGACCGAGCAGCTCACCGACCTGTACGGCGCTCCCGTCGACGTCCTACGAGTGCGGGACCGGATCATCGTCGTGGGTGCACCGGACCTCGAGCACGACCACCTCTCGGGCGGGCACCATCACCTCGAGGATGAGCACCGCGCGCAGCGAGGCCGGATCTAGATGAGCCACGACGTCGTGGCGAAGCGAGCGCGCTGAATGGGGTTGAGCTTCTATCTCCAGCAGCCGTTCGCGCAGCACGCGCTGATCGCGGCCGGCCTGATCGCGATCGCCTGTGGGCTGCTCGGTCCTTTCGTCGTCACTCGGGGCGCGGCGTTCGCGGTCCACGGCACGGCGGAGCTTGCGTTCACCGGCGCAGCCGCGGGGCTGCTGATCAGCAACGACCCGGTCGTCGGCGCACTGGTCGGCTCCGTCGTCGTCGCCACCGCCATCGGGCTGCTCGGAGCCCGCGCGCGGGAGCGCGACTCTGCCATCGGCGTGATCCTCGCGTTCGGTCTCGGCCTCGGGGTCCTGCTGCTCGGTCACTACCACGGCTTCGCGACCGAGGCGACGAACATCTTGTTCGGCTACATCTACGGCGTCAGCAACCACCAGCTGGTGGTTCTGGTGGTGATCGTCGCTGTGGTCATCGTCGCGACCGCGGTGATGTTCCGGCCGTTGTTGTTCGCGAGCGTCGACCCAGACCTTGCTGAAGCGCGCGGCGTCCCGGTGCGTGCGGTCGGACTGCTCTTCCTCTATCTCCTGGCGATCACCGTCACCGAGGCGGCGCAGATCGTCGGCACGCTGCTCGTGCTCAGCCTCACCATCACGCCGGCCGCGGCGGCGCAGAGGCTGTCGGCGCGGCCCGCGGTGGTGACCGGGCTGTCCGTGCTGTTCGCATTTGTCGCGGCGGATGGCGGACTGGTCGCCAACCTCGACCACCCTTCGGTGAAGGCGAGCGTCTTCATCACGTTCATCAGCTTCGGGCTCTATGTCTTGGCGCGCATCGTCGGCGGGCTGCTCGTAACGCGTCGTCCCGCCGTCGCGAATGCGTACGGCGATAGTCATCACCACTAACGCAACTAGGCAGGAGAGCGGAAGCAATGGCGACGTCACCGTCCGCGGCACTTGCTGCCGGCAGACGCCGATCGACGCGACAGGGCGCCGCGATCGACGAAGCGCTCGCCGCCGCCGACGGCTTTCGCACCGCGCAGGCGCTGCACGACGAGCTGCGCCATCAGGGTCAGGCCGTCGGGCTGACGACGGTCTACCGGCATCTCAAGCGGCTCGCCGAGGATGGTGCCGTCGATGTCGTAGTACGTCCCGACGGCGAGGCGGCGTACCGGAGGTGTGGCCCGAGCAGTTCTGGCGTGCCCGAGGAGCATCACCACCATCTGGTTTGCCGGACCTGCGGCTACTCCGTCGAGATCGAGGGACCTGAGGTCGAGGCGTGGGCGCACCGGGTGGCCGCTGACGCCGGCTTCACGGATGTCAGCCACACCTTGGAGATCTTCGGGGAATGCGGGCGCCATGAGCGTCCGTACGTCGATACGGTCAGCCAATGACGACCTCCTCGGTTGACGAAACGGCGCGCGCCGAGCGGCTGCTCGAAGCGCAGTCGATGGCTCGCCGATTGTTCGACTCGATCGAGGAATCCGGACTGATTCGGGCCGGCATCAGCGAGCGGCAGGCCAGTGATGAGGTGCGCGACCTCGCAGCCGAGGCGTTGGGCGTCACGCGGCACTGGCACAAGCGGGTGATCCGGGCTGGTGCCAACAGCCTGCTGCCGTACCACGCCAACCCGCCCGACCGCGTCATCGAGCCGGACGACATCGTCTACGCCGACCTCGGCCCGATCTTCGCCGAGTGGGAGGCCGACTTCGGGCGTACCTATGTGCTCGGCAGCGACCCGGAGAAGCTCCGCCTCCAAGCGACATTGCCGATCCTTTTCGGCGCGGGGAAAGCGTTCTTTGAGGCGACGGCGGCAATCACCGGCGAGCAGATGTTCGACTTCATGGTCGGCGAAGCCGACCGTCACGGTTGGGCGTGGGGCGGCACGATTGCGGGTCACCTGGTCGGCGAGTTCCCCCACGACCTCGCCGAAGGCGACGATGACTACTCCCGCATCACCGCGGGCAACAACCGGGCGATGCGTGGCGTGGATCGCACCGGAAAGGTGTGTCACTGGATCCTCGAGGTCCACATCGTCGACCGGGACCGCGAGATCGGCGGGTTCTACGAGGAGCTGCTCGATCTCTGACGGCGAACACCCCCGCATCGCCGGCGACTTCGACTACGAGGCCGGCGGGTCCGGCTACGCGGTCCAACGCCGGACCGATCCGCGGATCGCGGCGTACGTGCTCGAAGCGTTGAGCGACGCCGAGACCGTCGTGAACATCGGAGCGGGCGCCGGCTCTTACGAACCGCGTGACCGGGACGTCACGGCCGTTGAGCCCTCGGAGGCGATGCGCAACCAGCGACCGCCCGACCTGGTGACGGCGGTCGACGGCGTAGCCGAGGCGCTGCCCTTCCCGGACGCGTGGTTCGACGCGGCGATGGCGACGATCACGATCCATCAGTGGCGGGACCTCGACCGTGGGCTGCAGGAGATGCGTCGGGTCAGCCGTGGGCCGGTTGTGATCCTGACCTTCGACGCCGAGGCGCTCAAGCGGCTCTGGATCGCCGACTACATGCCGGAGCTGATCGCCGCGGAGGCGGCGCGGTATCCCGCGGTCTCACATGTCTGCGACGTGCTCGGCGGAACCTCGGAGGTGACCGAAATCCCGATCCCGCTCGACTGTGTCGACGGATTCGGCGAGGCGTTCTACGGCCGACCCGAGCGAATGCTCGATGTCGGCGTGCGGCAGGCACAGTCCGGCTGGGCCTTCATCGAGCCGGACGTCGCGGCACGGTCGGTCGAACGGCTTCGCCAGGCGCTTGAGTCAGGGGAGTGGGACGAGAGGTACGGCACCCTGCGCACCCAACCGGAGTACCTCGGCTCGCTGCGACTTGTGGTCGCGCATCCCTGAGATGCTCTGACGCGTGCCCGATGAGGACCAGGTCCGTCCGGAGCTTGCGAACGTCCGGAAGCGGCAGCGACTGCTGAGCGACCCGGCGCGTCCCGATGCCGTTGCCAAGGTCCACGGTCGCGGCCGGCGCACGATCCGCGAGAACCTCGACGACCTGTTCGATTCCGGCAGCTTCCACGAGTGGGGTGGCCTTGCGATCGCGGCCCAGCGTGGTCGCCGCGGCCTGGACGACCTGCTGGTCTCGACACCCGCGGACGGTGTGATCACCGGCGTAGGCACGGTCGACGGCAGGCGGGTGGCAGTCGTCGGTTACGACGTGATGGTCCTGGCCGGCACGCAGGGCGCGACCGGTCACAAGAAGACCGACCGGTTCCTTGAGGTGGTGCGACGAGAGCGGCTGCCACTGGTGCTGTTCGCCGAGGGTGGCGGCGGCCGGCCGGGTGACGTCGACGTGCGGACGGTTGGCGGTCTCGACGTACCGACCTTCGGTCGCTTCGCCGCGTTGTCGGGGGTGGTTCCCCGCATCGGCATCGCGTCCGGCCGATGCTTCGCCGGCAACGCGTCCCTGTTCGGGTTGTGTGACGTGACGATCGCGACGCCCGAAGCGAGCATTGGCATGGCGGGCCCGGCGATGATCGAGGGAGGTGGCCTCGGCGTCGTTGATGCCGATGACGTCGGGCCGCAGGAGATGCACGTCAAGATCGGCACGGTTGATGTCAGCGCCACCGACGACCCGGACGCGGTCGACGTCGCCAGACGGGCGCTGGCCGCGTTCGTGCCCGAGCTTCCGAAGTGGTCCGAGGCTGAGCAGTCACTGCTGCGGGACGTCGTGCCGGAGAACCGCCGGCGTGCGTACGAGGTGCGGAAGGCGCTCACACTGCTCGCCGACGAAGGCTCGGTGCTTGAGCTCCGGCCACGGTTCGCGCGCGGAATGGTCACCGCTTTCGCTCGTCTCGAAGGGCGCGCGATCGGGGTAGTTGCGAACAACCCGATGCATCTCGCCGGTGCGATCACCAGCGACTGCGCCGACAAGGCGTCGCGCTTCTTGCAGCTGTGTGATGCGTTCGACCTGCCGGTGCTGTCGCTGTGCGACACCCCGGGCATGATGGTCGGTCCGGCGGCAGAACAGACCGGACTCGTCCGGCATACGTCGCGACTGTTCACGGTCGGCGCGACGCTGACCGTCCCGATGGTGATGGTCATCCTTCGCAAGGGATACGGACTCGGTGCGATGGCGATGGCCGGCGGCGACTTCCACACGACGCTTGCCACCCTGGCTTGGCCCACCGGCGAGGTAGGCGGCATGGGTCTCGAAGGCGCGGTTCGGCTCGCGATGCGCAAGGAGCTCGAAGCGATCGAGGACCACGACGAGCGGCAGCAGATGTTCGACTCGCTCGTCGCAGCGGCGTACGAACAAGGCAGTGCGTTGTCGGCCGCGACGTACGACGAGATCGACGATGTCATCGACCCGGCAACCACCCGCGAACGTGTCGCTGCGTTGCTCCGCAACTGGCAACCACCGCCACGACAAGCCCGCCGTCGAGTGGTCGACACCTGGTAGGTCAGAGGCCGCGCGTTCCTTCATCTGCATCCGGGTGGTCGCGGTTGAGTAGTTGTACTCATGCCGGCGGTGAGGTGGTCCTGGACAGTCTGTGATGTGAAGATCATCGACTTCCTGAACCGTCACCGAGGCACCGCAACCGCTCGGACACCGAGTGTCCGACGAGAGGCGTGGCTCGGGTGGGCCACCTACGCGTGTGCCGTCCACATCCAGCTGCTGGCGCTGGCGGTGGTGCGGCTGGGCCCGGTGCTGCTAGGCGCTCAGATCCTCCTGCTGGGAGCGACGCTGGCCTCAGCCTTGCTGTCCGTCGTGCACGACGCCGGCCACAGCGAGTTCTCGCGCCGCAGCTGGCTGAACGTCCTGGCAGCGCAGGTCGCGGTGCCGATGGGGCTTTGGGTCGGCCACTACCGGGTCAAGCACCGCGTGCACCACAGCCAGTCGAGCGTCTATGCCGTCGACGAGTCGACCACCCCGCATCCGCTGCTGCGGGTGCACCCGCAGGCGCCATGTCGGCCGTGGCACCGCTACCAGCACCTGTACGCACCGGCTCTGTACTCGGTCGCGTGGGTCGGCGACGTGAGGAGCCAGGTGCGGTACCTCTGCACCGGTGTCGTCGGAACGGCGCGCGTCGGCAGCTTCCGTTCGCGAGCCGTCTCCTACACGGCAGAGAAGGCTTTGACAGTCACGATCCTGCTGCCGTACGTGTGGCTCGCGGGCCCGGTGAGGTCAGCCGTGGTGGGCGCCGCAGTGATGGCCGTCGCGTCTTTGTTCGCGGCCCTTGTCTTGATCGCCGGGCACGTCAACGTCGGCCTCGTGGATGAGCCGGATGCGACCTTCGTGGCCCGCGCATTCACCACTACGGCGGCGTTCGCAACGACCTCTCCGTGGATGCGCCGAGTCACGGGTGGCCTTACTCACCACCACGTGCACCACCTGCGCCCGCACGCCCCCCGGTCGACGTTCAGCACACTCCACGTCGATCTCATCGCACCGATGGCCGTCGAGCATCAGCTGCCGCTGATCGAGTTCCCGACGTTGTCCGCGGCGGTCGCCGGCCACTTCCGCAGCCTCCGCCAGCTAGGCGTCATCGTCTGCGACCAAGCCTCTCGATCGGACTTGTCAGACTCTCACGCCCCTATAGCGTGTGTGAGCCTGACAAGTCGAGCCACGGCGTTGTAGCGCCTTTGCTGTTCGCTCTCTAACGTCAACCAGATGACGCAGAGCCTCGACCGAGTGATGCCACTTCCGCGTACCCCGGTCACCCTGGATCGGATCGTCGACAACCGCGAGGACGTCTGGCGGCTGATCGACGCGCACGCGCCGTACTGGCCGGTGCAGCGCTACTTCGCCAACAGCGCCGAGTACGCGACCTTGTCGGGACAGAACGAGCCGGCACAGATGATCGTCGCGCCGGTGTTCCGCGGCAACTGGGCGTACGACGGCGACGTGCTCGACGGCGTCCAGCCGCTGCTCGAGAGCGACGCATTCATCGGCGCCGCCAAGCAGCTTTTCGACGCCGAGATCATCCGACCGACGACGGTGTACGTGAACCTGACGTGGCAGCTGCCGTTCCCGCAGGGTGCCGGCCACACGGACATCCCGGCGTTCCGCGGGTTCGACCGCTCGACCTACCCGATCACCTTCCTGACGATCATGGGCCTGTCAGGGCTCTTCGAGGAAGAGCGCGTGAAGGTCGCCACTGGGGTCTCGTGGTTCTACAAGGGCAGCGACGGCGGCTTCGAGTACTGGCCCGAGGGGCCGGACGGCCCGTCGATCCTTCACGAGGGCGCGATCGACAACACCGCGATCGTGGCCGACAACGACTTCATGTGGCATCGCGTGCGTCCCACCGGCCGCGTCGAGGACGGCATGGTGACCATGTCCAAGGACGCCGAGCTAGTACGCCGCGACGGCGACGGCTGGGCGATCGTCGACCAGGGCAAGGAGCTCGGCGCGTTCACGACCGACCGGCTTCGGGTCAGCCTGTCCTGGAAAGGCATCGCCTTCACCGACGATTCCGACCGCCGACGCCATGACGACCACGCCGACGACATCGATCTGGACGAGGTGCTCCGGCGCTTCACCGCGGACTTCGCGTCGCGAGGCGAATCCCTCTACGTGCCGTCCGACCCGGTCAGCGATCCCGACTTCGTGCGGATCTTGCGCGACGCCTACGTGCGCTACCCCTCAACGAGCGCCTGACCATGCGATCCAGGTGGCTCGTGTCACTAGTGGCGCCGGCGTTGCTGGCCGGCGGAGTTGCTACAGCTGCGCCCGGCAGCCGCGCTGCGTCGGCGGCCCATCTGCCGGGAACAACCTGCACTGCCTTCCCGGCCGACAACGTCTGGAACACATCCGTCGCCGATCTGCCGGTCAGCCCGCGGAGCTCGCAGTGGGTGCGCAGCATCGGTGAAAATAACCTGCACCCCGACTTCGGCCCGTCGTACGGCGCGCAGCCGGTGCCGTACGGAATCCCGATCACCTACGTCTCGGGCTCGCACCCAAAGGTCAAGGTGAAGTTCCAGTACGGCTCCGAGAGCGACCACGTCGGATACCCGCTCGGCTCGGACACGAAGATCGAAGGCGGCAGGAACTCCGGCGGGGACATGCACGCGATCGTCATCGACCGAAAGACCTGCCGGCTCTACGAGACCTGGAACACCAAGCAGACATCGCACGGCTGGACCGCGGGCTCCGGCGCCACCTGGTCGTTGAAGGGCAACAAGCTACGACCGTCGGGCTGGACGTCCGCCGACGCAGCCGGCCTGCCGATCCTTCCGGGCCTGCTACGAGTGGGCGAGGTCAAAGCCGGCTTCGTCGGGCACGCGATCCGGTTCACCGCGGACCGCACCTCGACCCACTTCATCTGGCCGGCACGCCACGAGGCCGGCGACGAGTCGAGCTCCACCTACCCGCCGATGGGTGCACGCTTTCGCCTCGAGGCGGGCTTCTCGATGTCCGGCTACAGCAAAGCCACGCGCGTCGTGCTTCAGGCGATGAAGACCTACGGCCTGATCCTGGCTGACAACGGCTCCTCCTGGTACTTCCAGGGTGAGGCGAGCAACGCCTGGCCGTCGAAGATGATCTCGGAGCTGAAGACCATTCCGGGCAGCGCGTTCGAGGCGGTCGACGAGTCGAGTCTCAAGGTCTCATCGAACAGCGCACGCGCGAAGTAGAGGCCGGTCGCGGCGGCTGATCGGCCGTCACCGACAATGAGTGAGGTGCCGCCGCGAGTGGGGCGCGTACGCCATCAGCGCCTCGGGGAGATCAAACGATGAGTGGTTTCGCGCGCATGTGCGTGCGTTACCGGTGGATCGTCGTCGCGCTGTGGGTGGCCATGGCCGTCTACACCGTCACGATCTCGCACCGCGTCGGCGCGACGTACTCCAACAGCTTCGACCTTCCGCACACTGACACCCAGAGGGCGATCGACCTGCTGCGGGCCGAGTTCCCGCAGGCTGCGGGCGATGTTGACCAGGTGGTCGTCCACTCGTTGCGCGGCAAGGTGACTGACCCCTCGGTCGAGCACATCGAGAAGCAGATGCTGGCTCGGATCGCTCAGATCCCGCACGTCGTTGCAGTGATCTCGCCATTCGATCGCGCGGGCGCCGGCCAGATCAGCCGCAAGGGGACCATCGCCTTCGCCGACGTCCAGTTCGACAAGCTCGCCAACGGCCTGCCGCGCTCCTCGCTGGAGGACATGGTCAGTACGGCGAAGTCCGTGCAGAGCAAGTACCTACAGGTCGAGCTCGGCGGCGGCGGGGTCGAGATGTTGCAGCAGGTCTCGACCGGGCCGAGCGAGATCGCCGGAGTCCTCGCGTCGGCGATCGTCCTGTTCCTCGCGTTCGGCTCCTGGCGGGGGATGGTCACGCCGCTGATCGCGGCTATCGCCGCGATTCTGGTCGGGACCTCAATCGAGTCGATGCTCTCCCACGCGTTGTCAGTCGCACCGTTCACCCCGCAGCTGTCGATCCTCATGGGCCTTGGGGTGGGGGTGGACTATGCCCTCTTCATCGTCAGCCGGCATCGCAACAACCTGTTGCACGGAATGTCGGTCGAGGAGTCCATCGAGGCGACGGTCAACACCTCAGGCCGAGCCGTCATGTTTGCCGGTGCGACCGTCTGCATCGCCCTGCTCGGTCTGCTTCTGCTCAACGTGACCTTCCTGATCGGCGTGGCGGTCGGCACTGCGATCACTGTGGCGCTGACGATGCTCGCGTCTCTGACGCTGACCCCGGCGCTGCTCAGCTTCATGGGGATGAGGATTCTCGGACGTCGTCGGCTCGAACGGCTGAGGACCCAAGGGCCGGATGACAGCCACGTGACCGGCGGGTGGCTGAAGTGGGCGAAGCTGGTCGAGCGTCGCCGGCTGCCGCTCGCGGCGGTCGCCATCGCCGTGATCGTGGTCATCAGTGCGCCGTTCTTTGCGATGCGGCTCGGCTCGACTGATGCCGGCAACGATCCTTCGAGCCAGACAACCAAGAAGGCTTATGACCTGTTGTCGGATGGCTTCGGGGCCGGGTTCAACGCGAACATGCAGATCGTGGCGCAGCTCAAGGAACCAGGTGGTCCGGCGCAGCTTGCCGTCCTAGAGGCGGCAATCCGGCAGCAGCCCGACGTCGCCGCCGTCAGCCCGCCGGTGATGGCGCCATTCGACCGCCGTGTAGGGGTCTTCGTCGTCGTACCCAAGAGTTCGCCGGAGGCGCAAGCTACGACCGACCTGGTCAACACCCTGCGCCACACGGTCATCCCGCGGGCGGTGTCTGGCTCCCCAGTTCAGCTTGCGTATGTGGCAGGTCAGACGGGTGCGTTCATCGACTTTGCTCACGTGCTGTCGACCAAGCTGCCGCTGTTCGTCGGGGTCGTCGTACTGGTCGCATCGCTGCTGTTGATGATCGCGTTCCGCAGCCTGGTGATCCCACTGGTGGCTTCGGTGATGAACGTCTTCGCTGCCGCGGCAAGCTTCGGGGTCCTCGTGTTCGTCTTCCAACAGGGTCACCTGGCGACTCTGTTCACGATCGGTCGGCCCGGCCCGGTCGACGCGTTCATCCCCGTGATGCTGTTCGCCATCCTGTTCGGTCTATCGATGGACTATCAGGTCTTTCTGGTCAGCCGGATGCATGAGGAGTGGATCCACACCGGCGACAACAAGCTGGCGGTGCGCGTCGGGCAGGCGGAGACCGGCCGCGTCATCACCGCCGCGGCGAGCATCATGATCGCGGTGTTCCTCGCGTTCGTATTCGGCGGTCAGCGGCTAGTCGCTGAGTTCGGGCTCGGACTCGCTGCCGCCGTCTTCCTCGATGCTTTCGTGCTGCGCACGGTGCTCGTGCCCGCATTGATGCATGCCCTCGGCAAGGCGAACTGGTACCTGCCGCGCTGGCTCGACAGGCTCTTGCCGCATCTGAGCATCGAGCCCCCGGACCGCACCTACGACGACGACCTGACCGTCACCGACTTCGAGATCTAGGACGTCCCGGTCGGGCGCTGAGTTTCTAGACGCCCCAGTCGGGGGCGCTGAGTTTCTAGACGCCCCAGTCGGGACGTAGTGGCATCCCGGAGCCGCCATCGGCGTCGATGCGCACGCCGAGCACCTGGTGCAGCTCGATCGTGTGGCGCTCGAACCCGAGTCGC
>DATAUF010000109.1:0-4171 GCA_036268405.1 Mycobacteriales bacterium | reverse complement strand
GCGTACGCCGAGACGACGACTGTCGGCACCCGGAACCCGTAGCGCTTGAAGCCGTCGTAGGCGTGCTCCTCGAGCCCGACCAGCGGTGGGATCGGATCCGGCGCGAGGGCGACGGGCGGCGGGACGTGGTCGTAATAGCCGCCGTGCTCGTCGTACGTCACGATCAGCACCGTCTTGTGCCACGCCGGAGATCGGCCGATCGCCTCGACGACGTCGTGAAGCAGCTTCTCGCCAACGACGATGTTCTGCGGGTTCTCCTGCGACTGCGTGTCGAAGTCCGGGTCGACCAGGCTGAAGGCCGGCAGCTTCCCGGCGGCGGCGTCGGTCATGAAGGCATCAAGCGGCTTCTTCTTCGCCAAGATCAACCCGGTGTCTGGCGTCGGGAACAGCTCTGCCGTCGCGCCGAGCGGGAAGCTCGCGCAGTAGTCGGTCCAGCTCACGCCATGCAACGTCAGCTTGTCGAAGATCGTCCCGTTGGCCGGCAGCGGAAGGGTGATGTCGGGCACCAGCGTGTTCGCGCCCGTCCCGATGTCGTCGGTCATTCCGGCGGCCGTGCCGGCGATCAGGAACCGCCGGTTGGGGTCGGTCTGGCCGAGCATCGAGCAGAAGAACCGGTCGCAGAGCGGGAAGTGAGTCGCCAGGTCATAGGTGAACGGCAGGTCCCGCTCGTCCCAGTAGCCCATCGCGACCGGGCCGTTGTTCTTCGCGATCACCGGGGACACCGCGGCCCGGACGAAGCCGTCCATCTTGCCGTTGTTGAACTGGTCGTGACTCGCCCGCCATTCCTGGCTGGGTTGCTGGTGCAGCTGGCACGTCGTCGGCATCCGGAAGGCGTGCTGGACCCGTCCGTCGTCGTACCGGTTCGTTGCGGTCGGCTTGCCGTTGGTGCCGATCGTGAAACCGTCGCCGCGCGGGGTCTGGCCCTTGCGGCGGCCGAGCATCCCGAGCAGGTTGTCGTAGGAGTGGTTCTCGAGCATCAGCACGACGATGTGCTCGATGCCGGGCATCGTGTCGGTGCCGGCGGCCAAGTTTGGGAAAGGCCGCGACCCGGGGTGGCGCAGCGTCCGCTTTCCCAGCACCTTCAACGCGGCGCGAACGTCCGGATCAGCGACGGTAAGAGCGTGAGCCGGCAACGCCTCCGGGGTCGCCGCCTCTGCCCGGCCGGACATCGCGCCACCGGCGATCGCCCCGGCACCGCCGACCAGGAGCGACCGGCGGCTGAAGGCCTTGTTCCTGCCGATAGAGGAGCTCACCGCTCGATCATCCCGCGCCGACCGCGCGCTCGCCACCGTGGTACGTGTCGCGCAGATGTCAGGAGAACAGCGACCTCATGTACGCCGCCTCGGCCACCTCGAGACTGAGTCGGGTACCCGCGTCTGCCAGCCACCACATCTGGCCAAGCATTCCCGGCAGCGCAGCGCCGAACTCCAAAGGCGACGCCGTAGCGGGCTGCGCCGTCGGGGCGGACGCGGCCATGACCGGCGCGCCGGAGCCCGCGGCGTCCGGGTCGACGATCCGTGCACCGGTTGCGATCAAGGCGACCACCGCCAGACCGGCCACCGCGATGCGGGTAAGCCGGACCATCTCAGGGTTCAGGCCCGCCACCAGTGCGCCGGCGACAGCGCGCGGCGAGCGGCGACGTGAGCGCGCAGCCGGGAGCCGCAGTGAGTGGCGGACTGCGAAGTAGGTTCCGGCAAGGGCCAACACGCTGAGCAGGAACAGCGCGGCGATCGCCGTCAGCCAGGCCTTGGCGTCACCGGTGACGGTGGCTTCGACGCCCTGCACCGCCCATCGCGTCGCGGCGAGATCCCGCAGCTGCGCAAGCCCGGGGATCCAGCTGACCGCGGGCGTCAGGCCGGACAGGACGAACTCCACCACGACCAGCATCGGCAGCACCGCGAGCGCCTTGTCCGCACTGCGCACCACGGCCGAGACGAACAGCGCCAGCGTGACGGCACAGGCCCCCGCCAGAGCCATGGTGACTGAAAGCTCTACGACGCCAGAGGGCAACACGGCGCCGGTTCCGGGGGCGGCTTGACGCAGCACGGCGATCACGGTGACGGCGGCGGACTGAACCGCGAGCAGCGGTCCGAGCACCGCGATCTTGGAGCCGACGTACGCGGCCGGCGACAGCCCCGCGCTGTGCTCCCGGATCAGGATGCGTCGCTCCTTCACGACCTCGCGGACCGCGCTCGACATGCCGAGCCAGGTCACGCACATCGCAAGCAACACGGCCATGCCGGTCGCCGAGACCGGTGGGGCGAACGTCGGGTTGTCGACCGGACGGGCGAGCCCGCCCTGCGCGACGAAGACCACGAGCAGCGCACCGAGCACCACGGTCTGCACGGCGAACAGCCACGACCGACGACGATCGGCGAACGTCAGATCGAAGTAGCGACGAGTCAGCGTCGAGAGCTGATCGCGCACCGTCGGACGTGGTGGCACAGCATGAAGGGTGGCGACCGGGTCCGGCGTACGACGCTCGACCCACGACGGTCCGGGCCCGACGAAGGCGCCGGCCTCGTCCAATGCCGAGAACAGCTGCGCCGCCGAGGTGGTTCCGAAGTGCTGATGCATGCGAGCGGGCGAGCCGAAGTAGGCGAGCCGGCCGCCGGACGCGAGCAGTGCGACGTGGTCACAGTCGGCGATGGCGGTCTGGCTGTGAGTGACGACGACAATGATGTGCCCGAGCTCGGCGAGACGCCGCAGCGTCGCCATGACGGTCGCCTCGTAGCCGGGGTCGAGGCTTGAGGTCGGCTCGTCCAGGACGAGAACCGCGGGACGGCTCAGCATCTCGATGGCGATGCACACCCGCTTGCGCTGGCCGAATGAAAGTGACCCGACCGCAAGGTCGGCCTGGTGCCCGAGCTTGACCTCGTCGATCACAGCGTCGACGCTGCGGTGCTGCTCGTCGACGTCGTGACCCGCCATCCGCAACGCGGCTGCATAGGTGAGTGTGCTGCGTACAGAGAGTTCGGCGTGCAGCGCGTCCTCTTGCGGCACATAGCCGATACCGCGGTGACTCGGGTCGAGACCCGCGACCTCTCGGCCGGCCACGGCGACGGAGCCGGAGGTGACGGCGACTCCGCCGGTGAGGGCGCGCGCCAAGGTGGTCTTGCCGGACCCGGTCGGGCCGGCCACTGCGACGAGCGAACCGGCGGGCACCGAGAACCCGACACCGTCGAGCAGTCTGGTGCCATTCGGTGCGTCGACCACCATCCCGCCGACGACCAACGATCCGTTGTGGATGAGATGACGGGTGCCGCGACGCTGGTCGGGGATGGCTCCGGCGGGGACGGTGAGCTCGGTGGGCGTGGTGATCTCCGGCATGGTGATCGCTACCCGAGCCTTGAGGTGTAGCCCGGGCAGTAGAGCTTGACCGCGGTCTTGACCACGTAGTTGGCAGCACCTGCCAGCACGGTCGTGAACGGCAGCTGCTTGACCTTCGCGAGGATCAGCGCCTCGACGTGGGAGAGCGACTCGTTCTGGTCGAATGCGCTGCAGACGTCGTCACCGAACTCCGCCACCTGCGCGGCGCTCGGGCTGAACGGGGTCCGCACGTAGTTCTTGAGGCCCGTGATTGCGCTGGAGATGGCGGCCTCCGACGGGCGGGTGCGCGCGGCAAGCTTCGGCGCGCTGGACTTGGCCTTGTGGTGGGCCTTCTTCTTCTTGTGGTGGGCCTTCTTCTTGTGGTGATGCTTCACGGGATGCTTGGTCGCGGAGGTGGCGGCTTCCGCCGACACGATGTGCGCGGAGCTGGCCTGCGACGTCCCAGGTTGTACGGCGGAGGTGACCGCAGCCGGCTTGGTCGCTGAGGCGTGGTGGGCCCGAGCAGCCGGTGCGACGAGTTGAGGCGTCTGCGCCAGATGCTGAACCTCGAAGAGCTGGCGGAACGGCACGTCGGCACCGACTCCATGAGCGACCTGCCGGGTGCCACTGTCGGCGTGGGCGGTCGCCTGCGGCACGATGCCGAGAGCGACCGAAAGGGCGACGCCGAGGGTCACGCAGGTGCCCGTTGCGATCGCAGTACGTGTGGTTTGCCCGTTCACTGTCGGCTCCTGTGCGGTGGAGTTTGGGCCCTGGTCGGTGCCCTACACAGGATTCGACACTTGGCATACCCGTGAACATGGCGAGGTCGGATGATTTAGGACTAGTCACTGCGATCTATACG
>DATAUF010000108.1:0-13876 GCA_036268405.1 Mycobacteriales bacterium | reverse complement strand
TGTACCTGGGAGCACGACCTGCACCTGCTGATGCGTCGCACCCGGGCCAACAGCTCGTGGTACGGCACGCCGGCATGGCATCGCGAGCGGATCTGCGCGCTGCACGGGCTCGGGGGCAGTGATGGCCTCGCCTGACGTCCCAGACCTCGACGAGTATCGCGAGCAGGTACAGGCTTGGCTGAGGGACAACCTGCCGAGGCGCCAGGCGAACTCGCCCCTGCGCGCCGGTCATGACATCTCCCCCGAGCAGCTGGCAAGCGAGCGAGCACAGCAGAGGCGACTCTACGAAGCCGGGTACGCCGGAATCGCCATCCCGGTCGAGTACGGCGGCCAAGGCCTGAGCGTCGCGCACGAGAAGGTCTGGCAGCGCGAGGCGTCCTCCTATGCGCTTCCGATGCCGGGCGGCATCGCCTTCGGCGTCACGGTCGGGATCGTGCTGCCGACGGTCCTTGCGTATGCCTCCGAGGACCAGAAGCGGTCATGGGTTCCGAAGATGCTCAGTGCTGATGAGATCTGGGTCCAGCTGCTCTCCGAGCCCGGCGCCGGCTCTGACCTCGCAGCGGTGCTGACGCGAGCAACCCAGGCCGGTGAGGACTGGGTGCTCAACGGTACGAAGGTGTGGTCGTCAGGCGCGATGTCGGCGGACTACGGGGTCTGCTTGGCGCGGACGAACTGGGATGTGCCCAAACACCGAGGACTCACCTGGTTCAAGGTGCCGTTGCGCGACGATCACGTCACTGTGCGGCCCATCCGAGAGGTCAACGGGGGGGCGGACTTCTGCGAGGAGTTCCTCGATGACGTCGTCGTGGGACCTGAGATGGTCCTCGGCGAGGTCGACGGTGGATGGCCGATCGCGAACGCCATGCTCGGGTTCGAGCGCACGAACATCGGCAATGCCGCCGGACAGCCTTCGGGCGCCCGCAAGCATCGTGCTCTGCCAGCCGACCTCCTGACCGCGGCCGAGATCGCAAATGCGGCGTCGGATCCGCTCGCGCGGCAGGCGATTGCACGCATTCATGCCGAGGACGTCGTCCTCGGCATGTTGGCGCGGCGCATCGGTGCCGCGGTGATGAAAGGTCAGATGGACGCGGGTGCCGTGTCCTACCTCAAGCTGGGGCAGGGAACTCTCCAACCTGATCGAGCCTGCGTCGCGATGGAGATTGCAGCCCGCGGCGCCGTTGCCTGGACCGCCGAGTCCGCCGGCCAGGAACTGGCGACGAGCTACCTCAACGGTCGGATCATGGCCATCGCCGGCGGCAGCAACCAGATCCAACGCAACATCATCAGCGAGCGCGTCCTCGGCCTGCCCCGCGAACCAAGCGAGGACCGGGGCAAGTCGTTCTCCGACGTACTCCGCGATGCGCGCAACTGGGGCCAGTGACGACATGCCGACGAGTGAGATCACACCGTGGAGGAGATGTCGATGAAGCCGCTCGAAGGGCTGCGCGTTCTCGACCTGTCACAACAACGCACGGGCGCGCAAGCCACCCAGGTGCTGGCGGACTTCGGGGCCGACGTCATGTGGGTCGAGCCGCCCGGAGGGAGCGGTCTGCGTGAGTCCAACGCCTTCCCGTTCTACTGCCGTGGCAAGCAATCCATCGTGCTCGACCTGAAATCGACCGAAGGTCGCGACCACGCACGTGATCTGGCAGCCATCGCGGACGTGATCGTCGAGTGCTTCCGGCCCGGCGTCGCGGACCGACTCGGGCTGAGCTACGCCGAGCTGAGTGCGGTCAACCCCGGGCTGGTCTACACCTCGATCTCCGGCTTCGGGCGCACCAGCCCGCTCGCGGGAATCAAGGCGTACGAGGGCGTCGTCCAGGCGAAGATCGGGGCCTTCAAGGCTTTCGAACGGATGGGCGACGGTGACCGCCCGCCGTTTGTCGCAGCCCCATGGTGCTCGTTCAGTGCCACCCAAACCGCACTGCACGGCACGCTTGCTGCTCTGCTCGAGCGAGAGGGAAGTGGCCTTGGGCAGTGGGTCGAAGCGACGATGGCCCAGGGATTCGCGGCGCTCGACACGTGGGACTGGTTTCTCGATCTCATCACCCAGCGCTTCCCCGATGCCTACAGCCAGCAGAGCGCGTTCGACAACGGCATCCCGGCGAGCCCGATCGTGTACATGCTGCTCGTGGCAATCACGCGCGACGGACACTGGCTCCAGTTCGCCCAGGTCGCGCCGCACCTTTATCTCGGACTCATGAAGGCCCTCGATCTCACCTGGATGTTCACCGATCCGCAGTGGCAGGGCATACCGCTGTTCCCCGACCCCGAACGTCGTCTGGCATACATGCACAAGATGCAGGAGGCCGTTGCCGCCAAGACACTCGAGGAGTGGCAAGAGGTCTTCGACGCAGATCCGGATGTCTTCGCCGAGGTGTTCCGGCAAGGGGCTGGGGTGCTGGAGCATCCGCAGCTCATTCATGACGGGCAGGTTGTCGAGGTCGTGGATCCCCACCGCGGGGTGGTGCGGCAGCCGGCGGCGCTGGCCGACATCAAGCAGATGGAAGCGGACCCGACGCGTCCGGCACCTGTCCTAGACGAGCACCAGGGATGGTCCGATACCGCCCTGCCGACCCGCAAGACCAATGGTTCGACGGCGATGCCACTTGCTGGAGTCACGGTGTTGGAGTTCGCGACGATGTACGCCGCTCCCTACGGCGCGACCCTGCTGACCGACCTCGGCGCACGCGTCATCAAGGTCGAACCACTCAGCGGCGATCCGATTCGCGGGATCATGCCGTTCCCTGAGGTCGGCGGCGCGAAGGTCATGCAGGGCAAGGAGAGCATTTGCGTCGACATCACCAAACCGGATGGGCTCGCGATCATCCAGGAGCTGGTCCGAGGCGCCGACGTGGTGCTCAGCGGCTACCGGGCGGGGGTGCCGGAGCGCCTCGGCATCGACGCCGACACTCTGCGGGCGATCAACCCCGACCTGATCTTCGTCAGTGCCAACGGGTACGGCGAGGATGGGCCGTGCGGCAACCGACCGGCCTTTGCCCCAAGCATCGGCGCCGCAAGTGGCGTGTCGCGAGCCAACGTCGGGATGAACGTTCAGCAGAGCCCGGGGCTCGGCGTAGATGAAACGCTGGCAGGCGCAGGCCGGCTGTTCTCCGCGTCGGCGATCGTCCAGGCACAGGCTGATGGCTTTGCTGCCCTCGGCGTCACATCGAGCGTGTTGCTCGGCCTCCTGGCTCGTGAGCGAACAGGTGTCGCGCCGCGCATCGCGTCCTCCATGCTTGCCACGGCAGTGCAGGCGATGGCAGAAGAGGTTGTGCACTCCCCGGGACAGCTGGAGCGACCAGGGGTCGCGGCCGAGCTACGCGGCCCGAACGCGCTCTACCGAATCTATGACGCTCGCGACGGCTGGATCTTCCTCGCGATTCACTCGGAACAGGAGTGGAAGCGCTTCGTCGGCGTCACGCCGTTCGCAGTCAGTCTCGCGTCCGACGAGCGATTCGCGACTGTCGAGCTCCGACGTCAGAACGACTCCGCCCTCGCTGACGTTCTCGCTGGCGTCTTTTCCTCGGCAGACCAGGACGAGTGGGAGACCACACTCACTTCGGTCGATGTGGGGTGCGTCACGGTAGGCACCCAACGCATCGAGCGGTTCTTCCAGAGCGAGGACATCGGTCACGCGAGCGGCTACGTCGTCGAGGTCGAACACCCGACCTTCGATCGTCACCTGCGGCTCGCGCCGCTCGTTCGCTTCTCACGATCGCTCACGCAGGCGAAGGCGGGGGTGCTTGCCGGCTCCGCCACCGACGATGTGTTGGCCGAGCTGGGACGCGGCCCAGAGCAGATCACCGACCTCCGCGCTCGAGAGATCGTCGGCGGATAATCCCCGTCAGTCCCTCGCGCGCCGAAGTCGGACTGAGGTCAACCAGCTGCCTACGAGCACCAGCGCGAGGAGCAGAGCCAGCGCAACCTGGCATGCGACGACGGCCGAAGGCAGCCGGTGCGTCACCGCGCTCACCAGAGACGGGCTCGTCGTCACCGGCTGTGCAAGCTGGGGCGGTGCGCTGCCGGAGGTCGGCGCCGTCAGCGTGCCAGGGAGCGGGGGTACGGCTCCGGTCGCCACGGGCGAGCCTCCTGGCACCGTGGCGGCGACGGGTGGCACCGGGCCCAGCACCCCCGGCGGGGCCGGCGGCGGCGCCACCGCCTTGTCGACTCGACACTTGAGTGCCTGCTTCGTCGCGTCCAGCACGCTGAGATGCAGGATCTTCAAGGCCGCGGCGAGCGAATCTACGACGTCACCAGCCGGGGCAGGTGGACTGAGGCCTTCGGAACTCAGCGAGTCCGGCCAGACGGCGGCGATCTGGTCATCGAGGGAACACCGCGTTCCCGGGCTGGCAGGCAGGTCACCGCACACGACATAGACCGGGCCGAGCGCGTCGAGGAGCAGATTGGCGACGCTGACACTCTTGGGTAGGTGCAGGCTGTTTTGCAGGATGCCCCCGACGATCGGCACGAGCAGGGTGGCGGAGCCTGCAGTGCTACACGCTGGGAGGGCGAGCGGGCTGACGATGGCGAGCACCTGCGACTCCGGGCCCGGCTTGCTGTCGTGCGGGGCCGCACCGGCGACAGCGGGCGCCAACGCGGCAACGCCGAGGAGCACGGCCACCAGCAGAGGAGCGAGGGAAACGGCGGGCCGTCTCATCGGGTCGCCGCTGGGGAAGGTGCCGGCGCCGGCGCAGTCGGGGACATCTGATCCTCCAGCTTGTGTGCGGAGGGGATCGTCGTGAGTGCGAGCAGCAGTGCGATCGTCAGCGCGATGACCGCAGTGTAGAGCTGACCCTCAGTCATCCGAACCCGTCCGGCAATGATCGCCATGACCGACGGCCCGGTCGCCGGTGTGCCGTCGTGAGGATCAGCCACCGCGCACCTGGGCCTTGCTTCGCTTGGCGGGCATAGCCCGGCTGCGCCGGATGGCCCGCTCATCCGTGCCGAGGTAGCTGGCAATCACGGCTGGATTGCTCCTGATCGCCGTTGGGTCACCCTCGGCGATCACCGAACCGGCTTCTAGGCAGTAGAGCCGGTCGCTGATCTCACTGATCAACGGCACATCGTGTTCGATCACCAGCATGGCAGCTCCGAGCTCGCGTCTCACACCGAGCAGCATCACGCCAAATGACTCGCTCTCGCGCTGAGCGATGCCTGCCATCGGCTCGTCGAGCAGCAGGACGCGAGGCCGGGCAACGAGCATGCAGCCGAACTCGACAATCCGGCGCGTGCCGGTCGAGAGGCTTCCGACGCAGGTGTCGGCGTGGGGACCCAGGGCGAGCAGCTGGAGAATCTCCTCCGCTTCGCGCCGGATCTTGCCTTCGATCCGGACTGAAGGGGGAAGCGCGAGGATCGACGGAATCACCTCTGCACGCTGTCGCGAGGCGAGCGCCACCTGCAGACACTCCCGGCTCGTGAGCCGGGGAAACAGCACCGCACTTTGGAACGAGCGGCCAAGACCCAGCCGAGCGCGGTCAACCGCGGACAGATCATCGATGCCCTCGCCAAACAGCTCGACGCTGCCGGATGCGGGGACAAAGCCGCTTATCGCGTTGACGAGTGTCGACTTTCCGGCACCGTTGCAGCCGATCAGACCGACGACCTCTCCGTCGCGAACATCGATGTCGACGCCGGACAGGATTCGCCGGCCACCGATGTCGACGACGACGTCACGTACGACAAGCGCGGCAACGGCACCTGCGACGCTGGACGCGCTCCTTTGGGCGGTGTCCCTGCCGCTTCGCTGCACGATCACGGTCGGTGAGGTCTGAGACGTGGCGGCTGACTGGGCGTCCGTGTCGGCCGGCATCGCGAGGAAGCGCCGGACCACAAAGTCTCGGAGCCGCTCCCAGACTCCGATCAACCCAGTCGGCTCCAGCCGCAGGATGATGAGCAAGCCGATCCCGCTCACAGCGAGCTGCACGGTGACAGAGTTGCCGAATATGTCGGGCAGCCCGACGATGTAGATCGCACCGAGAACGGCTCCACCGACAGAGCCGATTCCGCCGACGACGGTCATGGCGAGCAGCTGCAATGACTGCTCCGGCGCGAACGAGGTTGCCTCGAAGGTACGGCTCACTGCGGCGAACAGGCCACCCGCGAACGTCGCCATACCGCCTGCTACCGCGAACGCGGCAATCTTGGCGACGGCAGGTGAAACCGTCATTGCGGTAGCCGAGTCCTCGTTTCCCTCAACCGCGATCAGCGAACGGCCGAACCCGGTTGCTCGAATCCGCCGCGCGATGAGCACCGCGCCGAGCAGGCAGACCGCGCAGACGTAGAAGTCCACGCGGAATGAGTTGAGGTTGATCGGCCCGAGCTTGCCGGGAGTCACCTCGGCAACGCCGATGTCGGAGCTGGAGAAGACGTTGAGGTTGAGCAGATAGCTGCTCGCCGCGACCGCGAAGCCGAGTGAGGTGACGGTCAGGAACAGCCCGCGAAGCCGCAGCGCGGGCGCACCAACGACCACCGCGAAAAGGATGCCGACGATCGTCGCGTCGCCGACCGCCGCGCCGAACGGCACGCCGCGAGAGTTGAGCGCGGCGGTACCCATCGCGCCGATTCCCACGAAGGCCATCTGGCACAGGCTCAGCTGTCCGGCCCACCCGGTCAAGATCACGATCGAGATCCCGATGATGGCGTAGATCGGCACCAGCGACAGCAGATAGAGCCGGGATGAGCTGGTGACTACCAGCGGCAGAACGATGATCACGATGATTGCGGCGGCGATCGAGCCGCGGCGCACCAGGCGCACCGTCGGATGGTTGCGGATATTCGCGGCTAGGGACACCGGGTCCTTGCCGAACGTCAGCGAATCACCTGGGTCGCCCTGGCCTCGGCTGCGTAGCAGGAGCATCGCGACGATGAAGACGAAGAGGACCACATCGGTTATCCCGAGCGAGCTCGGATAGCTGGCGTAGAGCACCGACTGCACGACACCAATAGATATGCCCGCCGCAAGCGTCGCCGGCAGCTTCGTCATCCGTCCGGCGAGGCCAGCCGCCAGCGCACGCAGCAGCAGCGCGGGTCCGAGCGCCGTGCCCGTGGCCGACGCGCTGACCTGAGTTGCGCCGGTCAGCGGCAAGGTCAGAATCGCGGCGATCGCCGCCAAACCCCCGGCCAGCACCCAGACGATCGACGACACGGTCGGCGCCGGGATTCCTGCTAGCTCCGCCGCCTCGCGATTGTCGGCGACACCCCGGATCGCGAGCCCGTATCGAGAGCGCGCCATGAATGTCGTGAACAGGACCAGGACGACCGGTCCAAAGATCAGCAGCGCGAAGTGCTCACCGTGGAGTACGAGGTCGTGGATCGTGACCGTCGCGTTGAACGGCGTCGGGAAGTGTTTGCTTTCGCCGGTCACGCTCGGCAGCTTGGCGGCCGCGACCAGCAGCAGATCGGTGACGCCGATAGTCGCGACGAGCACGGCAAGGTGAGAGCGTTCGACCAGCGGACGCACCAGCCCGCGCTCGATCAGCCATCCGACCGCCCCTCCCGCGACGATGGCGAGCGGCAACGCGGCCGCGTACGGGATCTTCCAGTCGTCGACCAGAACGGCGAAGAGGGTTGCGCAGAATGCCCCGACTTGGCCGTGGGCGAGATTGATCACCCGGCTGGCCCGATAGACCAGCACCAGTCCACTCGCAAGAATCGCGTACCCAAGGCCCGCCATGGCACCGATCGCCACGACGTCGAACCGGATCGCAATCGGGCCGATCATGATGCGCGCCGTCCGCCGCCGAGGAATACCGCCCGGACAAGATCTCCCCGTTTCGCCAGCACGGCCGGATCACCGGTGAACTGGACCTCGCCGCGCTCCATGAAGACCGCGCGGTCGGCGAAGCCGAGCGCGATGTTCAGCGACTGCTCGACAACCAGCATCGACAAGCCGGTGCGTTTGAGATCGTCGAGAACGTCGAGCATGCGCTCGACGACGACCGGAGCAAGACCTAATGAGAGTTCGTCGACCACGAGCAGGCGGGGCTCGAGCAACAGCGCTTTCGCCAAAGCGATCATCTGTTGCTCACCGCCGGACATGGCACCGGCGCGATCGCCCATGCGATGCTGCAGAGCAGGGAAGATGTCAAGGACATGTGCGATGCGTTGCTCCACCCGGCGCTTGTCCCGGAGGATGGTGAAGGCACCGAGTCGTAGGTTCTCGGCAACGGTGAGGCTGGGAAACACTGCTGAGCCGCCGCGCATCTGCACGATCCCAGCAGAAACCCGCCGCTGCTTCGTAGCGGCGGTGATGTCGACGCCGTCGAACACGATCGACCCACGCCTCGCAGGGATCAGACCGGACAGCGCCTTGAGCAGCGTCGACTTACCGGCTCCATTGGTGCCGAGCAGGGCGAGGGTCTCACCCTGGTGGACCTCGAGGTCGACGGAGAACAACACCTGGACCGACCCGTAGGCGACGTCCAGATCCCTGATGCGAAGCACGTCCACGCTCTCGTTGCCCACGCGAGGCACCTAGCTCATCTTGCGGATCGGTGTGTGCAACCCATGGACGAGCTTCCAGCACTCGCATGACTTCTGCCACGACACCGGCTGCTCGTAGTCCACTGCGTCATGCTGAGTAGCGCTGAATGAGCCATCCTGAGTCGCCGGGATTCCGAACCTGCTCAGCCCGGACAGCGCGGACAGAAAAGACGCCTGGGTCAACGCCGCGCCGGCACCACGCAGCCCATCAACGAGGACGTCAAAAACGGCACAGTTGCCCATCGCCTCCTCAAAGGCGGCGTTGGTCGGCGGCAACACTTTCGAATCGACCGGGTGGATGACGTTGAGGCAGGCCTGGTCGGTGGAGGTGAACGGGGCTCCATCCCGGTACTCCGGGAATCGGTGTGTGCTGAGCCCGACGGTGCCCTGGAACGATGGCGGGTAGTAGTTCGCCACCTGGTCGTTGATCTCGTTGTTGAAGTCCGACAGGGCATAGGTCGGGTTGAAGCCGGCCCGGTTGGCCGCTTCGACGAACGGCCCGGCGAGGACCACATTAGAGGCGACGATGACGAAGTTCACGCCGGCGGCCTTGAAGTTCGAGATCGCGATCGGCTGTCGCTGAACCCCGCCCGCATCGCTCGGCACGACCTCGACATCTTTCACCTTGTATCCCAATGAGGACAGCCGCGGGATCAGCGCGTTGTCGACTGCCTGCTCGTCCGTCCCGTCGCCGGACAGAACGCCGATCGTCTTGCCCTTCAGCGACCCGTTCCCAGCGAGGTAGTCCGCCTCGTCGTCAAGGATCCTGTTGTCGCTCGCCTGGGTCGTCCAGAGCAGGCCATTTGCGTAGTAGGCCTGCTCGGTGCCTTGCGTCGTGATGAGCGGCGTCGCACCTTGGCCGATGATGCATACCTCGGCGGCGGTCGGAAGCTGGGACTCGACGAGTACAGCGAAGACCTTGTCGTCCTTGGTCCAGGTCAGACAGTCCGCCTGCGACGCGGTGGTTGGGTCGGTCGCGGGGAAACTCTCGAAGTAAGGGACGATCTTGCGTCCGGCGATGCCGCCCTGACGGTTGAGGCGGTCGATCAGTGCCTGGTAGCGCGCCTTCTCGTTGCCGATGTCGAAGTTGAACCCGAACTGCTTCGCGGCGCCGACGTCGATCAGTCCGATTCCGACCTTGATCTCGGAGCTCGTGACACCGGTGACGGGTCCGGATGGGATCGTCGCGGTGCCGGGTCCACTGGTCTCGGTCACGGATGACGAGACCGCATTGCCTGGGCCTGCCGATGGACCCTGCCCCGCGCCGGACGCCGGTCCCGCGCCGTTTCCACTGTTGCCGGTGACACCCGTGCCCGACCCGGCGGTCGGCACGCCTTCCGGCCCAGATGACGAGACGGTGGCGCTAGCCGTTGGCTCGGAGCGGACGTACGGCACCACCACACTGGTCAGCAGGACCCCCGCGGCCAGACCGACCGCAGCCGCGTACGTACTCGAGTGGCGAGGCCGGGACGCCAGCCGGCCCTGCGGTCTTGTCACGTCGACCTCACTCCAATGTGCGGATACCACGCACCATAACTGAGTATCCTGATATTTTCTGCGAAGGTGCCACGATGACTCCGCTCGATGACAAAGTAAGAGCCGCACCCGCCGTACGCGGCCCGGTCAACGCCACCCCGCCACGACGATCCGGATCGGTGCGCCGTACCTCCACCATCGACGCGACCTGGCCCGATGGTTGGGGGACGCAGATGCGCCTGGTCGGCAGGGCTCGTGACCTCCTGACCCCAGCCGATGGGAGGTCGCCCGTCACCCTCGCCGAGCAAATGATCCGGGTGGGAGTCGGCCTCGACCGCGCCATTACGGACATCACCGCCGAACCGGAGCACGCCTCACTCGGTCAACTCGTCGGCGCCCGCGGTGGCGGGCGGCTTCGCAGCGTTCTCGGCAACGTCGTGCCCCAAGAACGCGCCGCCGCGGCGCCGCTCTACCTGTTGCTGGACGACCTCGCGGGCGCGACGCTGATCAGCGGGTTCGCCTATAGCCAGTGGCCCGAGGAATGGCCGATCGACTGGGCGGAGCGTCGGGGCAGCAGCACCTCATTGCGCCGCATGGAGGGCGTGTGCATCGGCTTCCAGCCCGGTTCGAGCGCGCTCACCGACGACGGTGCACCGCGCTTCGTCCACGACGTGCGCGCAGTAGAGCCACTACCCGCCGAAGGCGACCCGAGCGGCTGGCATCAACTCGACGACATCTCGTCGGTCTCGATGCGCCGAGCCCGCCGGATCGACATCACACTGGCCGGAGACACCATCGAGATCGACGCCATGTTCCAGGACAGCGCCACTGTGCCGGCCGGTGGCCGAGTCGCGGTGCACGAGTATGCACTGACAGCAACGGCCGACCTCGCCACCGGCTCGTTGGTCCGCGTTCTCGCGGACCCCCGCGTCCTCCCGTATCGGGAGTGCCCACTTGCCGCGGCGAGCGCACAACACATGATCGGCACGCCACTCGCGGCAATGCGTGAAGCAGTGCTCGCCCAGCTTCCGGGGACGGCGGGGTGCACCCATCTCAATGACGCGCTGCGAGCGCTTGCCGAAGTGCCTGCCCTCGCCGATGCACTTCGCGAGCAGCACCGATCGTTGTGAACGCGAGACTCCTCCGCGGGTGATCAGGACCTGGGTGTTCGATGTCGACGGCACGCTCATCGACTCGTTGAGCGGCCGACACTGCCGTCCAGGGGCAACGCTCGTGTTGCAGGCGCTCAACACGGCCCGATGCAATGTCGTGCTCTGGAGTGCCGGCGGTGCCGACTACGCACGCGAGCGCGCGGAACAGCACCAGCTGACTCCGATGATCTCCTCGTTCCATTCCAAGCAGGGGCGGGACGGCTCGGGTCGCTACCTGCCGACCTTCGACGTCCCCTGGAACGAGACTCGTTTCATCGACGACCGCCCGGAGGACCTGCCCGAGTCAGCAGACGTGATCGCCGTGTCGCCCTACATCGCGGAGAACCCACATGACACCGGGCTTCTTGTCGTCGCGCGACATGCCGGAATCAGTGCGACCACTTGGACACAGCGTCAAGATGCTGACGCATCCGGCGCCGAGCGAGATCGAGGTCGCGGTTTTGGATCGACTCAACGATCTTCTGGTGGCTTCTGACGACGTCTTCGGTGGGAACCCGGCTCACCGGCTGTTGATTTGGAGTCGATGCATGGATGCGGCTCAGCCTCAACAAGACCAACGCGAGCAGCTCGATCACGCGGTTGCCCGAAAGTCCGGCCAGCACGCCGTGTAGGTCATGACCCATCATCCGAAGCTCGGTCCCGGTCGCAATCCGCTCCGCCTCGAGCGCGGCCTCGACCCGATCTTCGCCGGCACTGTCGAGTCTCGTGACGGCCATCTCCAGCGCCGCCATCTCCACCGCCGAGCGGACCTCGTACAGATCGCGGGCTTTGATGCCCAGCCGATCGATCTGGAGAGCAATCGCATCGGCGACGGCTTCGATACCCGGCTCCACGACGAACAGGCCGCCACCCGGGCCTCGTCGCATCCGCGCGACCTGGTGATGCTCGAGCACCCTCACAGCCTCGCGGAGAACGGCGCGACTGACGTCGTACCTCGCCATCAACTCGGTCTCCGAGCCGAGCAGGGTGCCAACCGGCCAACCGGCCTGAGCGACTTCACGGAAGATCTGGCGTGCCGTCTGTTCGGCCCGCTTCTCGCTGCGACCAGCCGGATCCGGAAGCTCGGTCAGCCGGGGCCGGGCAGGCCGCTTGGCTTGCAGGAACTGCGCTTCGGCCAAGATATGAACGCGCATCCGGCTCGCCGCGAGCCCACCGTCACCGGACAGGATCGCCTCGACAATCGCGCCGTGCGCGGCGGTCACCTGCGCGACGAAGCGAGCCGGCACCGCGTCTGCGCTCGGGCGAAACAGCGACGTCACCGTGCTGAGCAGATCGACGAAGAAGGCGATGGCCGGATTGCCCGTGGCTGCTCCGATGAGATGATGGAGCTCGCGGATGTCACGAGCTTCATGTTCACGCTCCGCATGTAGTTGCGCGCGCAGCGCCGAGATGCTCCCCTCGTCGGGGCGAACCGCTGCAAGCTCAGCGGCAAGCTCTTCGATAACCAGCCGTGCAGCGAACACCTCATCGACCTGTGCGCCGACGTACACGATGTAGACCGCGACCGCGTCGATGACCGAGTCGGCCGTCGGGGCGGAGACCACCAGTCCGCCGCCGGGCCCGCGGCGCATCCGCGCGACGTGGAGGTGCTCAAGGAGGCGGACGGCCTCTCTGAACACCGCGCGGCTGACACCGTACTTCTCCAGCAGCTCGGCTTCCGATCCCACCACCTCACCTTCGAGCCATCCGCGCGCGGCAATGTCGTCGATGATGCGGTCGGCCACGTACGCCGCGAGCCTTGACCCCTTCGCACGGGCTGCTGCCATGCCGTTCTGCTTTGCGCCACCTCGGGTGACCGCAGGGCGAGCGACACGTCGCCGCCGTGCCGCCGCCTTCGTCATCGACCCTCCCGAACAGGCGCAGCAATCGGCCGTCCGCGGTGACGCCCTATCGTGGCGGGCGAGCTGAAGCTGATGGGTTCGGCGCCTCACGAACGATACCAATCGGCGCGCGGCGATCGGCGCCGCGCGCGCTGCGAAGCGGGTTACGCTGCGGGCGTGTCGTCCGCGCCGGCCGAGTCACCCAAGACCGGTCGCCCGCGACTCCACGCGTCGGGCGATGAGCGCAAGCTGTTGTTCGATGCCGCATTCGAAGCGATGAAGCACAATGGCTACGACGGGCTCACGGTGGGCGACGTACTGTCCAGATCGGGTCTGTCGACCCGATCGTTCTATCGGCACTTCCAGTCGAAGCGTGACTTGCTCAATGCGATGTTTGCCCAAGATGCCACGGCATTTGCCTCAGCACTGACCGCAAGAGTTCAGGCAACCGAAACTCCAGCCGCGGCCGTCAAGGTGTGGCTGGAGGAGATCCTCGGCTTCGGCCTCGGTCGCCCGCGCGCGGGTCGCGCCGCTGTGCTCGGATCCCCATCGGCTATGCGGGCGGTCACGCCGGAACAGCTGGTCGGCGTCCGAGCGATGATCCTTGCGCCGTTGTCGACCGCGCTGGCAGCGGGGAGATCGGACGGGTCATTCCCCGCCATCAACGACATCCAAGATGCGGCCACGATCAGCGCCATCGCCTGGGACGCCTCCGCCCGGCTTCGCGGCGTGACCGGCAAACGAGCACAGCAGGATGTCGTCGACTCGACAGTTCGGTTCGTCTTCCGCGGGCTGGGTACCGGCACTTAGCTCAGGACAGCCAGCCGGCAACCTTCTCGATGTCGCGAATCGGGTCCGGACCCACCGCGTACACGTTCAGGATCGTGACGCCAGCGTCCCGGTAGGCCGCGATCCGGTCCTTGA
>DATAUF010000107.1:0-14900 GCA_036268405.1 Mycobacteriales bacterium | reverse complement strand
GGTGCCGAGCACGTCCTCGTGACCGGTGGAACAGGCGTGCCGACATCTGCGGTCATGCTCGGCGCGGCGAGATAGAGGGTCATGGTCAAGCAGCTGGTTCCTTCATTCGCAGGCGATGAGCTCGCCGGTGGGGTTGCGGTCGTCACCGGCGCCGGGGTCGGCCTCGGCCGCTCCGAGGCGCTTGCACTCGCTGCTGCCGGTGCGAAGGTCGTCGTCAATGACATCGGCGACAACGCTGAGGCGGTTGCCGCGGAGATTCGTGCGGCTGGTGGCGAGGCAATCGGCGTAGCCGGTGACATCGGCGACTGGGACTTCGCGACTGGGCTCGTCCGTCGGGCCGTCGAGGAGTACGGCGACCTCAACGTCCTGGTCAACAACGCAGGCGTGCTGCGCGATCGGATGATCTTCGGCGTCAGCGCCGACGAGTGGGACACCGTCATCAGGGTGCACCTGCGTGGCCACGCCGCGACCTGCCAGGCTGCGACGGCGTACTGGCGGGACAAGTCGAAGGCCGAGGACGGCCCGGTCTGGGCGCGGGTGGTGAACACCGCGTCGGAGGCGTTCCTCTTCGGGTCGGCAGGCCAGCCGAACTACTCAGCTGCGAAGGCGGGCATCGCATTGCTGACGCTGTCCGTCGCGAACGGCTGTGCGCGATACGGCGTGCGGGCCAATGCGATCGCACCACGGGCACGCACCGCGATGACTGAAGCCACCTTCCCGCCGGCGCCCGAGGGCGACGAGATCGACCCGTGGGCGATCGAGCACGTTGCGCCGGTCGTGGTCTGGCTCGGCACACGTGAGGCCGACCATGTGTCCGGCAACGTCTTCGTCGTCTACGGCGGCAAGGTCGGCGTGATGAAGGCACCGAGTCTCGACGCCGCGTTCGCGGCTGCCGGGGAGACCTGGACGGTCGATGAGCTGGCCAAGAGCGTCGGCACGTTTCTCGGCGACGGGAACCGCCATGGCTTCGCAGTAGGAAACGACCTCAAGCTCTAGGTCGTTCGCTCGCGTCCCTTGGTGTGCTGCTCGATGGTCATGTTCTTGGTGACGATCTAGACACCGATCATGGGAGACCACTCCTTGGTGATTGGGAGTTCTGCAAGGCAGCCGTGTTCCGGAACGCTAGTCGCGTCGGGCCGACAAGACGTCCCTGGAATCAGGCTTGCGGTCGGAGCGCGCTGATGGCCGACAGTGCCGTAGAGAGGTAGTGGCCGCAGCCGTCGACCGGGATGTGGATGAGGAACGGGCCGGCTGCGGTTTCCCCGATCACTGGCTGCGGCAGGTTTGCATACTCCGCGCACGCGAATCCAGCTCCCGGTGCCTTTTCGTCAGGCACGGAGAGTGCGTGGGCGAGCACGGCGAACCGTGGATCGGTGCGGTTGACCGAGACCGCCGGGCTCGGCTTCGGATATCTCCGCAACGGGCACAGCCGGATCCTCATCACGATTGAGGGCGCAACGGTGATCGGCAGGCCGGCACTGGTTGCGGCGCAGGAGTACGTAGGAATCTGCGTCCCCCGGATAAGGAAAGCGGCGTCAGGGTGGCTGGAACCCGTAGCTTCGCCCGAGCAGCCCGCGAGCAGCGTGGCTCCGAGCGGCAGGACGGCCAGCCATGTCGCGCGCACCATGTCGGTTGGACGCGCCATCGGGTCGATCGGTTCGCGATCGCCGCGTGAAATGATCCCGACATGCTGCTGAGCCAGGCGCAGTTCGTCGGATTCTTGCCGTCTACCGACCTCGCCCGTTCCCGTGAGTTCTTCGAGCGGCTAGGCCTTCGCTGGGTCGAAGGCTCCCCGCATCACAACGTCCACGACGCGAATGGGACGCCGCTGTGGGTGACCTCTGTCGAGGAGCTCACGCCGCATCCATTCACGGTCGGCGGCTGGGAGGTCTCCGACATTGGCGCGGCGGTCGAGGGACTCGTTGAGGCCGGAATCGAACCTCAGCGATATGAAGGCATGGGACAGGACGACCGCGGTGTGTGGACCACCCCAAGCGGAGCTCAGGTGGTCTGGTTCCTTGACGCTGACTGCAACAATCTCTCGGTGACGCAGCTGGCCGAGTAGGCATCGCCGGTGGCGTCCGATGAGTCAGCGATAGTCGAGCGCGTTCGTCGCCGACCGCCGCCGGCTGCCGTTCTTGTCGTCGCGCTCGGGCTGCTCGTCGTCGGGATCCTCGGTGCGGCCACAACGATTCTGCTCGTCGTCCGTCAGCACCACGAAGACGTGGTGAAGCTTCGTCGCGATCCGTCCTACCAGTACGGATACGCCGTCAACCCGTACAACCGGACGATGAACTACGCCACGACCCCTCACATCGGCTGCCAGGAGTTCCTCATGGCGCATCCAGCGCACTTCCCCGGCTACTCATTGTCGAAGGCCCTCAGAGGCTGCGTCGACAAGTCGGATCTGGTCAACGACTAGTCCGGCGACGTCAAGCAATCGCTGTATCAGCTGTTCGTCCGCGGCGTTCGCGGAGACGGGCCCACAGCGGGATCGATGCCAATGCGGAACCGGTGATGGAGATGACGCCGACTGCGAGGTCCACGGAGACGCGGCCTTCTTGCGCCCAGTAGACGTCGCGCAGATCGAGCAGCAGGGCGAACTCATCGACGATCAGCGCCAGGCCGGCGCCGTAGGCGAGTGCGAGCGACGGATGGGTGCGTAGCTCCTCCGTTCCACTCACCGCGATGGCGCCGACGCCGGTCAGCAGGCCGATGCCCCAGATGTAGTGGTGAAGGTGCTGCCCGCCGACTGAAAGGTTGCGGAACGGGCCTCTGCCGCGACGGATGCTGTGGGTGACCGTGCGTACGCCGGCGAACGTGGCGGTGAAGGCGAGCCACGAGGTCAGAGTCGCGCGCTCTGTTGGGTGCAGGTCGTGGCGGAAGGTGGCGCGCACTTCCGCAGGCCGCGCCACGCGCGACGTGACTGGGCTGACGTCATGAGCCATGGAGGCTGCCTCCCGCGTGTCCACCGTACGGGTTCACCGAGGGCGCGGAGCTAGGACTGTCGAGTCAGACGGCCGAGGATGTGGCCACGAACATCGAGCAGAACGAGTTGCCTGTCTTCGATGCCGACCCGGCGCGCCTTGGTTATCCAAAGGGGCAACGGCGAGTTGTCACAGCCGATGAGGGTGCTGTTGCCGTTGATGGCGATCATCTCGCCGGCCCGGGAGATCGCGTATCGCCCTCCGGCGCCGTTGCAGCCGTCGGAGCCGCTCCAGTTGCCGTTTTCGTCGAACTCGACGAACGCCTGTGGGCTACCGGCATTCGAGCCGATCGGCCGCCACCTGCCGAGGATGTTGACCGGGTCGGCTGGTCGCAGCGAGTGGGGAAATGGCGCGGCCGCAGCGAATCGCTGCTCGAGCGCAGGTGTCAGTACCGGCGGTGACGCAAAGCTGCTCGCCATATCCGGACCAGCCGTCGGATGAGCTCCGGGCGCGAGCCGAGCGACGACCTTCCCCGAATCGTCGAGCAAGAGGCGGTCGGCGCCATGGATCCGATAGCCGACGGCGGCCCTCAGCCACGCCACGTCCATGTCGGGATGCGATCCGGTGAAGCAACTGCCCGAGCCGCCGAACGACTCGCCGACGAACGCACCGGATGGGTCCGCCGCCCAAGAGCCCATCAGTGCTCCGCAGTGTCGAAACAGCGTGAGCTCGTCGCCAAGTATTAACGCTGTGCCTGGTCTTTCGCCCGCGGCCGTGACCTGCCAGCTGCCGACCAGACTCAGCGGATCAATCTGTCCGCCATTGCTTGCGGTTTGTCTGCCGGCGTCCGAAGAGGAGCTGCAACCCGCCGTCGCGGTGACAATCGCCAAGGCACCGGCGATGACGATGGCGCGAACACGCATGGCTCTTAGACGCATCCTCTCGCGAGTTGGTTCGGGATCGGGCAACGACGGGATTCCCGCGCGAATCATTGTAAAGCAGGCTTGACACCCATTTCGGTGTAAAGCTAACTTTCCATCTGTGCGGAACCGGGTGCGTGAGCTTCGGACGGCGGGGGGTCTTTCGCAAAGCGCGCTCGGCGACCGGCTCGGCGTATCGCGACAGACCATCAACTCGATCGAGGTCGGTCGCTACACGCCTTCGTTGCCGCTGGCGCTTGCGCTCGCCCGCTTCTTCCGTACGGCGGTCGAGGACCTGTTCGAGGACGAGAAAGGTACCGGGTGATGAGTCGATCACGCCGCTTTTGGATCATCAACGCGCTCATCCTCTCGGGGGCTGTCGGACTTGCCGCTGGGATTGGGAACGGCCCGATCTCGGGCGCGGTGTCTGGGGTGGGGATGTTGGCGTTCATGGCGTTCCTCGAGTTCGGCCGCGGGCAACGCGCGCGAGCGCTCGCCGCGCCCGGACGCGGCGACGAGCGCGAGGTCGCGATCTACAACGAGGCGACCCTCGTGTCATACCTGGCTGTCGTCGCCGTGGCGGTGCCCGGCTTTCTGGTGGGCATGGCACATGGCCACTACAACCAGTTCGGCATCGTGTGCTCCGTCGGTGGCGGCACGCAGCTCCTGTCCGCGCTCTGGCTCCGCACTCGTCGCTAGCGTCGGGTGCCGAGCTCGGCGTGGGCGGTACCTTCCGCTGACCACTCGGCCTCGGTGATCCAGTGACCTCGCCACTTGTCGAGACGGACGTCGACATCGGCGCGCTCGCTGTTGGTGCAGACGGCGCCGTCGCCGTTGGGATCGGTGTAGTCGAGCCGCACGCAGCGGTCGTCCGGCTGGTTGACGGTCACCGTCAATCGGGTGCGTCCGATCACGCCGCGCACTCGCCACGTCGGCGACGACAGACGTGTTCGGAACAGCGGAGCGGTCAGCAGCGGATTGTCCGGCCAGTCCTTGCCGTCGCGTCGAAGCTGGACGAAGGCCAGCGGCGGAAGGGCTCGCATGCCGGGTCGTCGCGCGACGGCGCTGACGATCTCGAGGCTGGTGTCGTCGTCGAGGTCGGCGTGCAGCCACCCCCAACGCTCCGCGTTGCCGTGGCCATAGATGTGCGACACCGCTCCGAGACCGTCGAGCTCAAGTCGCCGTCCCGCGACCTGGATCGATCCCCGCAAGTTCGCTGCCGGCGCCAGCACGACGTGCGCCGACGGCAGAACCTCGCGTTCCCACATGCGTCGCGGCAACGTCCACACCGGGTGCTGTTCGCCGGACCAGGCAACATCCCAGGTCGCTGCGGAAGCGATTCCGCGGAAGCGTCCAGGGCCGACGGAAGCGGACTCGCTCTCGAACCATCGCCCGTTGGTCGGCACTTGATAGGGCTCAGGACCGTAGCGCTCGACGACGGCAGGCTCACCGGGTGGATAGAGCGCGACCCAGCCATGGGCGTAGGGATCGCCGCTGGTGGGTGCGATTCGCTCGTGGTGCACCCACACGCCGGTGCAGGTCGCGTGGTCAGTCGCAGTGGCGTACCAGACCTCGAGCCGGCCACGTTGCCCACGCCATCGCGGCGCATTCGCAAGATCGTCGACCACGGGCACAGTCTCTACTTCGGGCGGCGGAGACTGCCGCTGCCTGGGGGTGGCGTGCGGCCGGTCTTGACGGAAACGCCTAGCCCGCCGGCGTGCTTCACGATCGTGCGGCTTGCGCGTTCGGCGAGTGCCGCGATCGTGAGCGATGGGTTCACACACAGCGAGGTGGGCACCGACGAGCCGTCGGTGACGTAGAGCCCGGGGTGGCCACGCAGCTGATGCGACGGCTCGCACGCCGACGTCGCCGGGTCGTCGCCGATGCGGCACGACGCGAGTGGATGCGCGGACAGATAGTTGCGCGTCGCACTCCAGTCGAGGTGCTCGCCGACGCCGTCCTTCTCGATAATCTTCTTGATCGCCGCATCCGAGCTTGCCCACGCGCGGATCGTGGCGCCGTTGGGTTGATACGACAGCGTCGACACCGCCGCGGCCGAGTCGACCCGGATGAACGCGCCAGTGGGTGGTGGGACACCGAAGACGCCCTCGTTGCCGTCCTCGACCATCGCAAGCAACGTCAGCCACGACCGCCAGCGATCGGTGAGGTGCTTCTTCGCCGGACCGAACCAGTCGCCGCCCGGCGAGGCCTCGGGAAGGATGTTGGTGATCGTCGGGAAGTAGATCTGCTGCAGCCCGTAGCGGTCACCGACCCGACGTGACCCGTCGAGGAAGTCGTACGTCATCGATCCGACCGGCTTGCCGATCGGGAACGCGTCGTACGCCACGCCTGGCTTGCGCTCGAGGCCGAGCACCGTGTGCACCTTCTTCTCGTCCATCAACGCCATCGACACCCGGTCGCCGTTGGGAGAGAAGTAGCGGCCTACCGCGTTCGGCATGTTGCCGAGCAACGGCGCGGATCGTTGCAGGAGCACTGGCGTCGCCATCGCGCCAGCCGCGACGATCACGATCTTCGCCTCGATCACGCCGCCGCCGTCGGGGACGCGGTAGTCGCCCGCGTCGACCGTCGTGTAGGCCACCGAGTAGCGGTAGCCGGGGATGACGGCAGGGGCGATCGCCTGCACCTCGTGCAAGGGCCGGATCTCTGCGCCATGCGCGAGTGCGGCGGGGAGGTAGTTGAGCAGCATCGATCGCTTGGCGCCGAACCGACAGCCGTTGAGCATCCAGTTGCAGTTGGTGCACTCGTCGAGGTCGACCGCGACCGGCACCGGGTTGCAGGTGTGCCCGGCGTTGTTGCAGGCGGCGGCCCACACGCCTCCGGGATAGGGCACGTCGTCCCAGGTCTGCTGCGCGATTGGCAGCGTCTCCTCGACCAGGTCGTACCAAGGGTCGAGCGCCGACCGGCTCACGTCCTTCGGCCAGATCCGCTGACCGGCTTGGTCATGCCGGTCGAAGACGAACGTCGGCGCCCGGAGCGCGGCGGCGAAATAGCTGACGCTCGACCCGCCGACGCAGTTGCCCGCGACGACGCTGACACCGTCGGCGGTGATGTAGTCGATGATCTTCGTGTAGCTGTCGATCCGCAGGTCCTGTTCGAACTCGTGCGTCTCCAGCCACGGTCCGCGCTCGAGGATGACGACCTTCGCGCCGGCAGCGGCGAGCCGGTACGCCGGGATCGCGCCACCCGGTCCCGAGCCGATGACGACCACGTCCGCCGTCTCCACGACGCTCCTCAACGCGCGCTCATCGCGGCTGACCGGCCGTCGTCGTGTGGGGATGGATCCGAGCGAGCTTGCGCCGGTAGGAGAAGTGCGGGAACCGCCACAACCCGTCACGGTCGGGCATCGGGAAGCCGATCGCCTTCAGCCCGGGATGGCCCTGGCGCACGGCATCGGCGGTCGAGAGGTAGCCGGCGGTGTGGTAGCTAAGGAACACGAGCCCGGCGAGCGCGAACCACAACAGCGTCTCGTCACCGCCACCGCTGTTGAGTAGGCCGTCGAGCATCGCCTTGCGGTCGTTGTAGTGCAGCCCGACGAACGGCGGAAGTGTCAGGTCGGGGATCTTGCCGTGCTCCGCGGCGTACGCGACCGCTTCGGCGTTGACCGCGACCGCGAAGGCCGGGACGGCGGCGCCGATGCCGGTGCCGTGAAACCGCATGAACTCCAGGGCTCCGGCCTGCACGGCGCCTGCGCCGCGTGCGACTCCGGCGATCGCGACGTCGCTGGGGAACCGCTTCTCGCCCGGGATCAGCGTGTCCGCGACCGCCTCGATCGTGAGGGTCTCGGGGTCACTTGTGGTCCCGAGCAGCCCGATCGGGTCGGTGCCGATCAGGCCTAGTGGGTCTGGCGGTCGCGCGGTGGTGACTGCGTTGGCGACTGCCGGTATGCCCGCCATCCCGATCGAGGCGAGCCAGAGCAGCTCGCGCCTGGTCATCGTCACGGTCGCATCGACCTCCTCAGCAGCCGATGCCGGCGGGCAGCGTCACCGCGGCACCGAACCCACCGCCCGGGCCCGCGCCGTACTTGCGGATCTGCGCGGCTAGCGGCGGGCTGAGCGACTGGATCGCCGCGGCGGCCTGGTACGGACCGACCGGCGCTCCCGCGATCCGGAAGTGCCGCAGGATGGCGCCGCCGTACCCGTTCTTGAGGTCCCACCAGTAGCTGCCGTCCCACTGCACGAGCTCGCCGTACCCGCGATCGAGGCGAATCCGCCAGTGGTCTCGCTGCCAGTACTGGCACTTGCCCGCGACCGCGAACCGCGCCGGCTCGGCGAGGGCGAAACGGATCGCGCCGCCGTTGTCCGCCGTGATGTCGCGCTTGTTGTAGACGACGCAGAGCGGATCGTCGTTCAGCGTCAACGGGTTTGGCGCCTTGCCGTTGCCGTAGTGATGGACCACCTTGCAGTGGTACGTCGGCGACCGGTACGGCGTGAAGTTCGGAGTGTTCGCCGCTGCGGGCGTTGCGATGGCCGCGACTGTCCCAGCGAGGAGCGCGACGAGCCAGACGCGCGTCAGCCGGGAGCGCATAACGGAGATGTTCTCCTACAACGCAGTGACGACCTGCCCGGACGGCTCAGCGGGACAGCGTGCCGGCGTACCGATCGGCGAGCCGACCACTCGCCCGCAGCCCGCGAACACTGGCCTCGATGGAGTCGGCCGCGGCGCGATAGCCGACGCCGAGGTCGTCGTGGACAGCGGCGTCATCAGTGATCGTCGCGCGGGTGAGCAGCTGCATCGCTTCGGCTGTGAAGACAGTATTGAAGGGCACCACCCGCCGGATCCCGTCGAGCACGTGACCGAGCCCACGGAACAGCGAAGCGGGAAGCGGAAGCACGGGGAATCGACGGCCGGTCATCTGGCGGATGACGGCCGCGACCTCGGGAAGCCTCACGAGATGCCCGCCGGCGATGTAACGCCGCGGACCACGTCCGGGCTGCAGGGTTGCTTCGAGGACCGCCGCCAGGTCCCGGGCGTCGATGACGTTGATGCCGCCGTCCGCGAAGACCAGACATCCCATCTTGAGCATCGACTCGAATCCCAGAGCCGCGTCGCCGATCACCTCGCCGACCGGAGGACCGCATACTCCCCCCGGGGAGACGATGACGACCGGCGCACCTTCCGCCTGTCTCTTGCGCGCGAGCTCCTCCGCGAGCGCTTTGGAACGGGTGTAGGGGTTGGCCGCATCGACCATCGGCGGCAGGTCGGCGTCGATGATCGGAAGCCCGGGGGAGAACACCGCGGCGATGCTCGACACGTGGACCACCGGATCACATCCGGCGGCGAGCGCCGCGTCGATGACGGTCCGGGTGCCGTCGAGGTTGACCGTCAGGGCGCGTTGCGCTTCGGCGCGGTTTAGTGCCGCGACCACAGCGGCGGCGTGGATGGTCGCGTCTACGCCCTTGACGGCGCGGCCGACCGCATCCGCGTCGACCATGTCACCGACGACGACGTCCAGGTCGTCGATGTCGATGCCGATCGCCCCGAGAGTCGTCGCGAGCCGAATCGGGCGCCGGACCAGCAGGCGCACCTCGTGGCCATCGTCCAGGAGCTTGACGACAGTGTGTGCGCCGACGAACCCGGTGCCGCCAGTGACGAGAACCTTCACTCGTCGTACTCCCCGGCCCGGCGCACGGCGGGCAGTGTAGGCGACAGATCTGACGACCCGTCAGAAACCAGCTAGGCGAACTGGTTCTTGCCTTCCCAGAGCTGGTCGCGGAGGACTCGGCGCAACAGCTTGCCGGTCTGGTCGCGGGGGATCTCCTCGACGACCGTCACCGAACGCGGTTGCTTGTACGGCGCGAGTCGCTCGGCCGCCGTTGCCTCGATGGCGGCGTTCACAGTCGTCTCGTCGACCCCAGGTAGCAGGGTCACGAACAGCGCGATGACCTCGCCGCGCTCGTCGTCGGGAGCGCCGACCGCCGCGAGGTCGGCGATGCCCGCGACATCGCACAGCGCCTGGTCGACCTCCGCCGGATACACATTGACCCCGGCTGAGACGACGATCTCGGCCGCGCGACCGCAGAGATAGAGAAAGCCGTCCGCGTCGAGGCGGCCGATGTCGCCGACCGTGAACGCATCCCCCACATGCGCCCCCTCGGTCTTCGCGTCGTCGCCCTGGTAGCGGAACATCCGGCCCTTCGCCGGTGCGAAGTACACCGTTCCTTCGCTACCGATCGGCACCGGGTCGCCGGCGTCGTCGAGGACACGCACCGCCATGCCTGGCAACGGTCTGCCGACGGTGCCGGGTCTGTCGCGCCACTCGTCGCGTCGCACGACGGCCATGCCGCCTTCGGTGAAGCCGTAGTACTCCACGAGCACGTCGCCGAGCACTCCGCTGATCGCATGCTTCACCGGAATCGGACACGGCTCTCCGCCATGCAACACGGTGCGCAACGATGGCGGCGGCGCCGCGGCGCGGACGTCAGCCGGCAGCGCGAGGATCTGCCGGAACATCGTCGGCACCATGATCGTCGACGTCACGTCCGGCCGGCTCAGCTCGTCGAGACCGACGGTTGCGTCCCAACGCCGCATCACCCGAAGCGTCGCGCCGCGCGCGAGCGCGCCGAAGCCGAAGGTCTGCGGTGCGCCGTTGAACAGCCGCGAGCAGAACAGATGTACGCCGTCGCCGGGCAGCTCCAGCACCTCGGCCCAGCGGGCGATTCCCGCCCACCCGGTCGCGAACGGTGTCGTGCCGGACCCGCGCATCACGACGCCTTTGGGTCGCCCGGTGGTGCCGGAGGTGTACGGCATCTTGTAGCCGCATCGGTCCTCGCCGAATGGTTCGGCCGACTGTGTCGCGAGCCAAGAGCCGAAGCCGGCATCGTCGAGATCGACCACCGGGGTCGCGCGCTCGGCAGCAGCCGCGCGGGCACCGTCCCGATCCGTGACCACGACCGCGGTGTGCGCGTCGTCGAGGACCGCGCCGACCTCGGCCGCGGTCCAGCCGGTCTTCAACGGCGTGTAGGCGCAGCCCGCCCGCCACGCGCCGATCAGCGCGACCACGAACTCGACCCGGTTGCTGACGCAGATCGCGACGTGGCTGCCCGGCGTCGCCCCGAGTGCCTCGATGCCGTGGCCGAACTGCGTCGTGGCCTCGTCGAGTGCCTGCCAGGAGAGCTGCCGCTCGCCGTCATCGACAGCAATCCGCGAAGGGTCGTCGACGCCGGACAGCGCGGCGAGGGTGGGCATTAGAGCAGTGCGGCGAGCTCTTCGGCGTGCTCGTCCGCCGTACCGAACTCGGTTGCCTGAAGCCAGGCGCGCTTGAGCAGAAAGTGCACCGGCACCTCCCACGTGAAGCCCATGCCGCCGTGCACCTGCACGCACGACCGCGCGTTGCCGCAGGCCGCCTCGTCGGCGAGCTGCTTGGCTCCCGCGACCGCGCGATCGGCATTACCGACCTCGGGATCATCCAGCGTCACCGCGGCGGCGTGCAGTGATGCGCGCGCGAGCTCGGTGCGCACAAGCATGTCGGCGCACAGATGCTTCACCGCCTGGAACGAGCCGATCGGCCGGTCGAACTGCTCGCGCGTCTTGGCATACGCCACTGCGAGCTCCGTCATGCGTGCAGCGAGACCGACCTGAAGAGCGGCGGTCAGCAACGCCCCTTCGCGCCACAGGCGCAGGAAGTCGACGTCGATGAGCGCTCCGTCGGGCACCGCGGCGAGCTCGTGCAGCGGCGTCAAGGGGTCGATCGGCTCAGGCAGCGGGACCCCGCCCGTCGCCGGTGCCAGACACACGCCGGCGGGATCGAGGACAAGGATCGAGTCCGACACGTCGACGTGGCCGACCAGGAGAGGCGTACGACCCGGGTCGAGGACCGTGACGCAGCCTTCGGCCAAGCCGCCCGCCAGGAATGTCCCGACGAGCGGTCCCGGCACGGCGGCACGACCGAGCTCCTCGAACACCAGCGCCGCTTCGGCCAGACCGAGCCCGAGGTCGGTACGCAGCGAGAAGACCCCGGTCTCGAGCAACGTGTCCCACAGCACTGGGTCGAACCCGCCCGGCAGCTTCGCCAAGGGAAACGCGGCGTCCAATACATCGCGCACGCCGCGCTGCAGCTCGCGCTGGTCGTCGGTCGGCAGGAAATACATCAGCGCTCCTTGGGAAGACCCAGAATGCGCTCGCCGATGATGTTGCGCTGGATCTGCGATGTGCCCGCGGCGATCGTGTAGTTCAGCGAGTTGATCCGCTCGGTTGTCCACTCGCCGGTGGGCAGGCCCGCGACGTCGGTGCGTGAGAGCGACGCGCGGTCGAGCACGCGAGCGCCGAGATCCATCAGTCGCTGGCGCGCCTCGGTGTAGCGCAGCTTCAACACGGACGCGCTCGCGCCCGGCACCCCGGAACCGGCCTCCGTGACGCCACGTTTGGTGAGCGCCCACAGGCCGTCGAACTCCGCGGCGAGGTGGCCGATGTCGCGGCGCAGTCCGCGGTCCTCCCATGCGACCCCCGTGCTCGTCGTGACCTTCTTCGCGATTGCTGCGAGCTCGCCGATCAACCGGACCGAGTCGACGATCTGGTCGACCCAGGCGGTGCCGCGCTCGAACGACAGCGTCACCATGGTGACGCGCCATCCGTCGTTCTCCTCGCCGATCCGGTGGGACACCGGGATCCGCACCTCGTCGAGGAATACCTCGGAGAACTCCGCAGATCCCAACGCTGTCCTGAGCGGGCGCACCGTCAGACCGGGGGAGTCCATCGACATCATCAGCCAGCTGATGCCCTTGTGCTTCGGGGCGTCCGGGTCGGTGCGGACCAGCAGCTCGCAGTAGTCGGCGACCTCCGCGTGTGAGGTCCAGATCTTGTGCCCGTTGACCACGTAGTGGTCGCCATCGCGTACCGCCCGGGTTCGCATCGAGGCGAGGTCGGAGCCGGAGCTCGGCTCACTGAAGCCCTGGCACCAGATCTCCTCGCCCGAAAGGATCTTCGGCAGGTGAGTCGCGCGCTGGTCCTCGGAGCCCTCGGTGACGATCGTGGGTCCGGCGTGCAGCAGACCGACGAAGTTGACTCCGACGTACGGCGCCCCCGCGCGCTCGCTCTCCTCGAGGAAGATCAGATGCTCGGTCGGTGTCGCGCCGCGGCCGCCGTACTCCTTGGGCCAGTTGACGCCCGCGTAACCGGCGTCGAAGAGCAGTCGTTGCCAGGCGGTGTCGTACTCGCGTCGGCCCGGCCAGTCGGTGTGGTGCGGCTTCTCGCCAAGCGTCGGCAGGGTAATCGCAAGCCAGTCGCGCAGCTCGGTACGGAAGGCGCGCTCCGCCTCCGAGTCGCGCAGGTCCACGCGCGCAACGATAACCTGACGACCCGTCAGATAATCCCCGCGAAGCCGCTCGCTTGGCTCATGACTTCGCGGGGGTCCCGAAAGCCTGAGGATGGTTGCGAAAAGTGGGACGCCTCGACGACAAGGTCGTCATCGTGACTGGCGCCGGCCAGGGCATCGGCGAAGGCATTGCGCTCGCCGCGGCAGCTGAAGGCGCCAACGTGGTCGCGGCCGGCCGGACGCTGGAGAAGGTCGAGCGGACCGCCGCGACGATGACCGACCGAGGCGTGCAGGCGCTTGCCGTGCAGTGCGACGTCCGTCGTGAGGACGAGGTCAAGGCGTGTGTCGCCGCGACGCTGGAGAAGTTCGGTCGTATCGACGGGCTGGTCAACAACGCGCAGATGGTCGCGCTCGGCCCGGTGCTCGAGATCACCGAGAAGGACGCGCGACGGACGTGGGAGAGCGGCTTCCTCGGCTCGCTGTGGTTCATGCAGGCCTGCTACCCGGCGCTCAAGGAGAGCAAGGGTGCAGTGGTCAACCTCGGCACCGGGTCCGCGCTGCGCAACGACCTCCCCGGTTTCGCGCTCTACGCGGGCACCAAGGAGATGATCCGGACCATGACCCGGATGGCCGCGCTCGAGTGGGGCAAGGACGGGATCCGGGTCAACGCGATGATCCCGAACGGCCTCTCGCCCGGCCTGGAGATGTGGGCCGAGTGGCAGCCTAAGGAGTACGAGGAGTTCGTCGACACGATCCCGCTCGGGCGGGTCGGCCGGCTCGAAGAAGACGTCGGTCGTGCGGTCGCGTTCCTGCTCTCCGAGGACGCGGCCTATGTCACCGGCACCACCCTGATGGTCGACGGCGGCCAGACCTACCTGCGCTGACTGCGCGGCTACCCAAGCGGCTACCCAAGCGGCTACACAAGTGATTACACAAGCGGCTATATATAAGGAGCAAGACAGTGGGCATCTGCGACGGGCGCGTCGTGATCGTCACCGGCGCCGGCGGGGGACTGGGTCGCGCGCATGCGTTGGCCTTTGCCGCTGAGGGCGCGAAGGTCGTGGTCAACGACATCGGCACCTCGCGCGAGGGCGAAGGCGCCTCGACGGCTCCGGCCCAGTCGGTGGTCGACGAGATCACGGCGGCCGGCGGCGAGGGTGTCGCCAACACCGATGACATCGCCGACTGGGACGGCGCCGGCCGGCTGGTGCAGACCGCGATCGACACATTCGGCGGGCTCGACGTACTCGTCAACAACGCCGGCTTCCTGCGCGACCGGATGCTGATCTCGATGTCGGTCGAGGAGTGGGACGCGGTGATCCGCGTGCACCTGCGCGGCCACTTCTGCCCGCTGCGGCACGCCGGCGCCTATTGGCGCGAGCAGTCCAAGGCCGGCGCGAGCGTTGACGCGCGGATCATCAACACCTCGTCCGGCGCCGGGCTGATGGGAAGTGTCGGGCAGGGCAACTACAGCGCGGCGAAGGCCGGCATCGTCGGCATGACACTGGTCGCGTCGGCAGAGCTGGCTCGGTACGGCGTGACGGCCAATGCGATCGCTCCCGCCGCGCGCACTCGGATGACCGAGGTCGCGATGCCGGACATGATGAAGGCTCCCGAAAGCGGGTTCGACGCGATGGCGCCGGAGAACGTGTCACCGCTCGTCGTGTGGCTCGGCTCGCCGGACTCGCGTGAGGTGACCGGCCGGGTGTTCGAGGTCGAGGGCGGCCTCGTGTGTCTCGCCGACGGCTGGCAGCACGGACCGAAGGTCGACAAGGGTGAGCG
>DATAUF010000106.1:0-32424 GCA_036268405.1 Mycobacteriales bacterium | reverse complement strand
CCGCGCCCTCGCGTGCCTTAGACGTAGGTGTTCTGGTCCTGCACGATCGTCCCGCCGACGCCGTTGCTCACGACGCGGGTGTTACGTCGGCGAGGCGCGAACAGCAACAGGTCGAGCATGACGCCCACCGCACCGACGATCATCAAGATGATCCCGATCGTGTGGATGTTCATGCCGCTGACCGTGGCGTTGACGCCCCAGGTGAGAACCGCGCCTACTGCCACGAGGAACAAACCGCCACCGATACCCATGACTGCTCTCCTTCTTCCGGCGACCGCGCTGTCGGCGATCGCTCGCAAAGGAGTTATTTACGTTTGGCGGCCTCGCAAAACCGGCTGTGCGGGTGAACCCCGTGAGGACACCTAGGTGACGGCGGCCCAAATCGCGCGAAGTCCGGGTTTGTGCAGGGTTAGCGGTAGCGGGTTACTGCTGGGTCTGCACAAACCGAGCGAGAGCGCCGGATCACGATTGGCTAGATCGCGCGATAGTCCAACCGCGGCATGCGCGGGCCGCGGCGTTCGCGTCGTGAGCCGGGCATCAGCTCGAGCAGCCGAACCAGGCGATAGCGGTGCGGTCGCCAGGGTTCGAGAAACTCCTCGACCTCGTCCTCGCGGATCGCTCGTCCGTCACCGAGCGCTTCGCCGAGCAGCGCGGGCAGGTGGTAGTCACCGATGGGTGGTGCGTCGGCATCGCCGATGGCGCGATGACCTACCTCTGCGGCGGTCCACACTCCGATGCCCGGCATCGCGGTGAGCATCCGGTAGAGCGCCGACGGATCGTTCGGTCGTCGTGCGGCCTCTGTCTCGAGCCGGCCGGCGTACGACGCGGCCAGTGCGATCGTCCGTGCCTTGCGTTCTTCGACGCCGGCGCGGTGCCATGACCAGGTCGGGATCTCTTGCCACGCGTCCGCCGTCGGTGGAAGCCGCATGCCGATCGGTGCCGGCCCGGGCGGTGCGTCTCCGAACCGGGTCACGAGCCGGCGCCAGTGGGCGAACGCGTCGATGCCGACGATCTTCTGCTCGAGCACGGCAGGCACCAGCGACTCGAGTACGCGACCCGTTGCCGGGATCCGCAAGCCACGGAAACGGGTCTGCGCGGCGCGGACGAAGTCGTCGCGCGGGTCGAAGGTGTCCGGGTCGTCCTCACTGCCGAGCAACTCGGGAAGCATCGCGATCAGGGCGTCCGCGCCGGGACCCCACGCCTGCCCGGAGACGACCTGCGGCGCGTCCTGCCGGATCCGGTAGGTGACCGGACCGCTCGCGATCCTGCTGGTGCGCCAGATCGCACCGTCGTCCGCGACCTGGTGACACGGATCACCCGCGCCGTGTCGAAGCACCGACAGCGTCAGTCGGACCGAGATCGGAAAGTCCGGCCGCCACGTCGTGGCAGCGTCAGGCGTACGGGTTGCCGTCATTCTTCTTCTCGGCTTGGCCGTAGTCGTTGAACGGCTTGTCCCGCTCCTTGAGCGAGTCCGAAAGCTTGCCCTCGGCCATCGCGCGCAGGTACTCCTTCGAGGAGCGCTGGTGGAGGCCGAGCGCAGTCAGCTCGGAGCCGTATCGGATCGCGGCGCGCATTCCCATGACGTCCATTGCGCGGTGGACGGTGCGCTTGTTGATCTGCAGCAGGTCGGCAGGGATCTTCGCCATCCGCTGCGCCATCTCCAAGGTCTTTGCCTCGAGCTCCTCGGCCGGAAACGCGCGAGTCGCCCAGCCGAGCTGCGCCGCCTCCGTACCGGACATCGAGTCGCCGGTGAGCATCTGCTCCATGGCGGCGCGCATGCCCATCAGCCACGGGTGGAACTGCATGTCCGCGGTGCTCATCGTGCGGATCGCCGGGTAGCCGATCGTCGCGTCATCGGCGACATACACAACGTCGCATCCGGTCGCGAGCTCGCTTCCACCGGCGAGGCAGTAGCCGTGAACCTGCGCGATCACCGGCTTACCGAGATCCCAGATCTCGAACCAGCCGGCGACGACGTTGCGCGGCCATTGGCCATCCCCGCCCGCGGTGTGCCACGGGAAGGGGTCGCCTTTCTTGGGCGTGAGGTCGTAGCCCGCCGAGAAGGCAGGGCCGGCTCCGCGGATGATCATGACGCGTACGGCGGGATCGGAGTCGCCTTCGTACAGCGCATCGAGCAGTTGCCGGCGCAGTGAGTTGGACAGTGCGTTGCGCTTCTCGGGCCGGTTGAGAGTGATCCGCCGGATCCCCTCGACCGGCTCGTCGATGAGCACCAGCTGTTCGTCCATGCCACCCGTCCCCGCTTCGCGTCGAAACCCGCTCGACCGTACTAGGCCGCCGCGATGAAGTTGGGCGCCGTCATGCGTCAATAACGGTATGGCCGACCCTGTGAGCTCCTCCTTGGACACCCGCTTCTCCCAGCCTGACGCCGAGTCGACTGGCTGGCAGGAGACGCTCCGGATTCTGGAGCAGGCCGAACTGTTCTGGGCGACGACCGTGCGGTCCGACGGCCGTCCGCACACGACTCCGCTGGTCGCGGTCTGGTCAGACGGCGTTGCCTTCTTCAGTACGGGAGTGGGTGAGCAGAAGGAGATCAACCTTCGTAACAACAACCGGGTGATCCTCATGACCGGACGCAATGACTGGGACATGGGGCTCGACATCGTGGTCGAAGGCGAGGCTGAACGAGTCGAGGAACGGGACCGGCTCGAGCGGGCGGCCGTGGCCTGGACAGCGAAGTGGGACGGGCGGTGGAACTACGCAGTCACCGACACGGGCTTTGAGGACCCCGACGATCCGGACCACAATCAGGTGCTGGTGTTCGCGGTGCGGCCCGAGCGGGTGCTTGTCTTCGGCAAGGGCGGCTTCTCGCAGACCACTCACCGCTTCGGCAACTTGTGATTTGTGAACCGCCAGATACCTCCCCCGCGGTACGCAGCGGTTCACAAACTGAAGAGGCCCACGGCCCATTGACGATCACTAGGGTGCCGTTATGACCGAGCCGGGCCCGGGATCGGGTGGCCCCGGGGTCCAGCTACGTGCTGACCCGGCCGAGTTGGGCCTCGACTCGCGTCGTGGCCTGGTGCGGATCGCGCCGTCGGTGCTGGCCGCACTCGGTGGCCGGCCGTACTCCGTGGTCAAGCTCACCGGACCTAGGTCGACCGGCGCGCTCGTCGCGCTGAGCAGCGCCGACCAGGATCCCGGCACGATCCTGGTCGACGACCTGATCCTCGACAACCTCGGTGTCACGCCCGGCGCACCGATCACCGTCGAGCTGGTCGCGTCGCTCGCCGCTGACCGCATCGTCCTGACCGGTCCTCCTCAAGTGACCGCCGTGCTGCCGTCGAAGACCGTCCGGCTCGCGCTCCTCGGAAAGGTCGTGTGCCAGGGCGACACCGTGTCCCTGCTCCAGCAGGACGTGGCGCTGCCCGAGGGGTCGAGCGTCGAACTCATGTCGCAGGGTCGGGCGCAGCTCCAGTCGTTGTTCGGTCAGGCCTGGCAGGGCATGGTGCTCACCGCGGTCGAGGCGCCGACGATCCCGACCGTCGTCACGATGACCACCGATGTGCAGTGGGCCCCGTCGTCCGACGGCGCTGCGTTGCCAGCGACGGAATCCACCGCACAACCGGTTGCGACGGTGATCGCTCCCTCGCCGCCGAAAGCGGGAAGTCCCGCTGCCGAAGATCTACCAGGCGCGGCGGACGAGGCACGTCAGCTGCGCGAGCTCCTCGACGTCGGCCTCAACAACCCGGGGTTGCTCACCAAGCTCGGTACGACTCCATCGCTCGGCGTACTGCTCAGCGGTCCTGCCGGCTGCGGCAAGACCACGATGGTGCGCCAGGTCGCTTCCTCGCTCGGCCTCACCGTCCGGTCGGTGTGGTGTCCACAAGTCGCGGCGTTTGCCCCCGACAAGGCCGCCTCCGAGATCGCGACGCTGAAAGCAGCAGCGCTCGCGAAGGACGGCGCACGTGAGGTCCTGCTCCTCGACGGCATCGAGGAGCTCGCCCCGGCCCAAGGTGACGCCCCACTCGCCGCTGTCATCGTTGCTGCGGTGCGGGAGATCGTCGCCGCGGGCAGGGCGGTTGTCGCGCTATCGGCGACCCCCGACGCGGTCAGCCGCGATCTGGTTCGGGCCGGCGATGCTCTCGCAGCGGGTCTCGATCCCGCTTCCGGATGAGGCAGCACGCCGCGCACTGCTCGGCGTGCTGACACAGCCGATCGCCCTGGCCGCCGGTGTCGTGCTGGATGACATCGCCGCGAAGACGCCGGGCTTTGTGGCTGCGGACCTCGCCGCGCTGGTGACGGCCGCGGGCCAGCGGGCGGCGGTACGCGAACAGGCCGCGCCGAGTCCGGACCCGAAGGTCTCCGCTGCCGACTTCACGGCGGCGCTGGCGACCGTCCACCCGTCGAGCATGGATGGTCAGCTGGTCGACCCGGGTCAGGTCAGCCTGGCCGACATCGGGGGGCTCGATGACGTCAAGCAGGTGCTGACCGAGTCCGTGCTCTGGCCGATCACCTACCCGGACACGTTCGCGCGAATGGGTGTCGCGCCGACCAGAGGCGTGCTGCTCTACGGCCCACCCGGCTGCGGCAAGACCTATCTGATCAAGGCGCTTGCTCACGACGGCCGCGCCAACGTGCTGTCGGTCAAGGGCGCCGAGCTGATGAGCAAGTGGGTAGGCGAGAGCGAGGCCGGCGTACGACAGCTGTTCGCCCGAGCGAAGGGCGCCGCACCGAGCCTGGTGTTCCTCGACGAGATCGATGCGCTCGCTCCGGTGCGCGGCGGGAGCAGCGGTGACGACGGTGTCGGGGACCGGGTCGTCGCCGCGCTGCTCACCGAGCTCGACGGCATCGACGAGCTGCGCGGTGTGGTGGTCGTCGCGGCGACGAACCGGCCCGACATGGTGGACCCCGCACTGCTGCGCCCGGGTCGACTGGAGCGGCTGCTTTTCGTGCCACCGCCCGACGAGAAGGCACGCGCCGCGATCTTCACCTCGGCGGCTGCTCACACGCCGTTGGACAACGGCGTCGACCTCGCCGCCCTTGCTGACCGCACCGATGGGTACTCCGGTGCCGACTGCACGGCCGTGATCCGGCAGGCGGCTCTGGCCGCGATGCGGCGCTCTATGGACGCGCCGTGTGTCACGTCCGCTGACGTCGAAGCGGCGCTGAGCGTCGTACATCCGTCGCTCGATCCGGCACAGGTCGCGAAGCTGCGCGACTTCGCCGACCGGCACCCATCGTGACCGAAGGTTCGTCCGTAGCTCGCACAAATAGTTATGCCGGGCGGTTACACGTTTCACGTGGGGGAGGCATCTTAGAAGCGTGACGTTCGAGGACTTCGCAGCCACGAGGCTGCCGGGCCTGCTTCGTTACGCCGTCATGCTGACCGGCGACCAGGACTTGGCCCAGGACGTCGTGCAGGAGGTGCTCGCCCGCGCTCAGGTCAAGTGGAGCCGCATCGAGCGCGCCGGATCGCCCGACGCCTACGTCCGCCAGATGGTGCTCAACGAGTACCTCTCGTGGCGGCGGCGATGGGCGGTCCGCAACATTCAGGCAGTAGGGGAGCGGCTGGACGTCCTCGGCGACCGGCACGGCTCGACCAGGGACCACGCCTACGACGTCGTCGAGACAGACGCGTTGTGGTCCCGGCTGGCGACGCTTCCCCGCAAGCAGCGCGCGGTGCTGGTGCTGCGCTACTACGAGCAGCTGTCGGATGCGGAGATCGCATCGCTGCTCGGGTGCGCGCCGGTGACGGTCCGCAGCAACGCATCGAAAGCTTTGGCAACCCTGCGGCTCCAGGAGGAGCGGCAGCAGATCCCTGTGGCAGGAGAAGTCCGATGAACCCCGATCTCGACCAGCTCAACGAGACCTTCGCAGCGCACGAGTCGCTCGCGCCGGACGCCGACGCGGTACTCGCCAGGTCACACGAGATCGCGCGCAACCTCAAGCGCCGGCAGTGGGCCGTTCGCGCGACCGGCGGTGCCGTGCTCGGCGCCGGCCTGATCGTCGGCGGGGTCGCCATTCCGCGGGCGTTGCACCACTCCGACAACGCCGCGGTGATCGAGACCGCGAACGACGCCGGCGGCGCTCCGACGACGCCTTCGTCGCCGTCGACCCTCGCCGTCACCACGGACGACGCGTACACCGCATTCTTCGATGCGGGCTACACCTATGCCGACGCGCAGCAGCTCGCGCAGGTCTGGCACGAGTCGGGTCCCGACGCGGTCAGCAATGCCAAGGCCGAAGCCGGCGCCAAGCTCCTCAAGGGACTGACCCTCCCGGTCTCACCCAGCGGCACCCCTGCCACGCCTCAGGATCTTGCGATGCAGGCCTTTTTCAACGCCGGGTACGACTACAACGACGCAGTCGCTCTCGGCCAGAAATGGCACGAGACCGACATCGGCCAGATCAAGGTCGAGGCCGGCCAGAAGCTGGAGAACGGCGAGACGCTTCCGGTCGCTCCGAGCGGTGGCAGCGACGCCACGGCGACCACCACGGACACCAAGGATGCGGCAGCCGCGCAGGCGTTCTTCGACGCCGGCTACACCTACGACGACGCCGTGCAGCTCGCGCAGACCTGGAACCTCAAGGAGACCTTCCAGGCCAAGGTCGAGGGCGGGCAGAAGCTGGAGCAGGGCAAGCCGCTGCCGATCTCCCCGAGCGGCACTCCGGCATCGGCCGACGTACGCGCGATGGATGCCTACTTCGCCGCGGGCTACGACTACTCCGACGCCAAGCAGCTCGCGCAGGCGTGGCACGAGAGCGACCTCGGCCAGGTCAAGGTCGAGGCGGGTCAGAAGCTCGAGAACGGCGAGACGCTGCCCGTCGCTCCGTAATGATGGCGGCGTGACGGCAACGCTCCGCCAGCGGATCGGCTTCGAGCTCGAGCTCCTCGCACCACGGGGGTCGAGCCGTCGATCGCTGGCGGAGCGTCTTGCGTCGGGATGCGGCGGGGAGCTGCGCACGGTCTGGCACCACGACAGTGAGCCGGCGCCGGTCGCGCATCTCGGGGGACGGTTTCTGCATCTGACGCAAGGCTTCGAGGTACGCCGCTCCGCGGGTGACTTGCTCTGCACCCTCGTCGACGATGTGACGATCACCGCCGAGCTCACCGCGTCGGCGCCGGCACCGCCCGGATGGCTCCGGCTGCTCACCGACGACCTGCGGCTGGCTCGGCTGCTGGAGCTCACCTGCGATCCGGCGGCGCCGCTCGACTCCGTCCTGGATCCTGTGGCAGCTCTCTGGGGTGAACCGGTCGAGTCGGTCGGGGGTGTGAAGCGCCTCGACGCGCGGGGGGCGACCATCGTGCTGGCGGCGCCTTCGGGAGGCGAGCGCGAGCGGCCCTGCGAGATCGTCACGCCGCCGCTGGCCCGAGACCACGCGGCAGCGCTCGAGGAGGTGCTCGGTCCGGCGCGTGAGCTGGGGTTCGCGGTCCCGCGCGAAGCCGCGGTGCACCTTCACGTCGATGGCGCGCCCTACCGCGAGCCGGCCGCGCTGGCCAACCTGGTCCGGCTCTTCGCCTACTGGCGCGAGCCGTTGCGTGAGCTGCTGGGAACCAACCCTGACTGCAAGCGACTCAAGCCCCTGCCTGACGAGCTGGTCGCGGTGGTGGACGGCACGCCCGCCTACGACGACATCGTCGCGGCGGCGAAGGCCGGCGGCCTGACGAAGTACTTCGACGTCAACCTGACGCAGCTGCTGAGGCCGGACCCGATCCGCGACACCGTCGAGATCCGCATCCTGCCAGGAGCGATCGACACAGATGCGGTCATCGAACGCGCGGTGCTGGTCGAGTCCCTGCTCGACCGGTGCCGCGACCCGGAACCGATCAGTCGTAGCGTTGCACCGTGGCCGGTATCGATCAGCTGATTCCCCGTTGGCATGCGTTTCTCGAGTCCGGTGGCGCCGCGGAGCTCGATGCGTTGCTGGCCGACGATGTCGTCTTCTACTCACCGGTCGTGTTCACGCCGCAGCGCGGCAAGGACGTCACGACGATGTACCTGATGGCGGCCAAGCAGATCCTCGGCGGCGAAGGCTCGGACGGGCAGTTCCACTACGCGAAGCAGGTCCTCGCCGGTGACACCGCGATGTTGGAGTTCGAGACGACGCTGGCAGGCAAGTACGTCAACGGAATCGACATCATCCGCTGCGACGAGACCGGCAAGATCGTGGAGTTCCGCGTGATGATCCGCCCACTTCAGGCGATCAACGCGTTGCACGCGGCCATGGGCGAGATACTGGAGTCGCTGAAGGGCTGACAGGATGGGCCGACCATGACGTTCGTCGTGACGGTTGAGCCGTTCCTGGTCACCGCGCTTGCCGCATTGTTCGACGACGGGCTGCCGGCCCCGCAGCCCGGTGAGCCACTCCCGCCGTACTGGCATCTTGCTGCCTGCGCGACACCTGCGGCATCGCGCGCGCTAGGCATCGACGGCCATCCGCATACCGGTGTCGTCACCGCACCCGAGGACCTGCCGCGGCGAATGTTCGCCGGCGGATCCCTCCGGGTGGAGCAGCCGTTGCTGATCGGCGAGCGCGTCGAACATGGCGTGCTGGTCGCCGACACCAGCAACAAGGTCGGCCGATCCGGGCGGCTCCGCTTCGTCACCGTGGTGCACAGTCTGAAGCGACATGACGGGACGGTCGCGCAGATCGACCGGCAGCGGATCGTCTACCGCGCGGCAAGCACTGCCGCGGCCGGCGAGTCGATGGCGCGGCCGCCGCACGTCCGGCATGAGCGTCTGCTCACGCCCGGCCCCGGTGCGCTGCACGCGACGTTGTGTGCCGATCCGGTCGCGCTGCAGCGGTTCTCCGCGCTGACCAGCAACGCGCACCGGATCCACTACGACCATCCTTACGCGACGACCGTCGAGGGGTATCCGGATCTCGTCGTGCACGGCCCGCTCGTGCTGCTCTCATTGCTCGAGCTGCTGCGAATGGACTATCCGAATCGCCAGGTCACCGATGTCGACTTCACCTCGAGCGCACCGGTGCTCTGCGGAGATGCGGTGTCGCTGGTCGCCTTGCCCGACGGCGACACGATCAAGCTGCGGGCGCAGGTGGGTGAGACGGTCGCGATGACCGCGACCGCGCAGCTCGCCCCGGTCTAGCGACCTTCGCTACGCCGAAGCATCTGTCGCGCGGTCTCGACAACCGGCGCGTCGACCATCCCGCCGTCGACGACGGTGACCCCGGTGCCCTCGCTCTCGGCAGCGTCGGCCGCCGCGACGACCCGTTGCGCCCACTCCGCCTCGGTGTCGGTCGGGGCGAAGCCGCGAGCCACCGGTTCGACCTGCGCCGGATGGATCAGCGCACGACCGGAGAACCCGGCGTGGCGCAGCCGCGCGGTCTCCGCAGTCAGCAGGTCCGCGTCGTGGATGTTGACGCTCACCGGACCGACCGGACCGGCGATCCCTGACGCGGCCGACGCGATGACCACCGCGTCGCGCGCCGCTTGCATCGGGCCAGGGAGCGGGTCGGCGCCCTTGGACAGGTCGGGAGGCAGGCCCAGGTCGGCGCGGAGATCCTGCTCGCCGAGCTGTAACAGCGCGACGCGCTCGCTGGCTGCGGCGAAGCTGTGGCACGCGAGTACGCCGCGGGCCGTCTCGACCATCAGCATCAGCGGCAGCGGTGCGGAGCCGCCGGTCTCGAGCCGGTCCAGCACCGAGCTGATGGCTGCTATCTCATCGGTGGACTCGACCTTCGGTAGGCAGATGCCCTCGACGACCGGGTACAGGGCGGCGCTGACGTCGTCGGGCACCGAGCCGGCGTTGACGCGTACCCAGATGTGCGGACGCGGCGCCGCTGGGTCGATGTCCGCGAGCCATGATGCGAGTGAGTCGCGAGCGGCTGCCTTGCCCGAGGCCGAGACCGCGTCTTCGAGGTCGGCGAGGATCGCGTCCGAGCCCGCGGTGAGCGCCTTGTCGAGCTTTCGCCGCGAGTCGGCCGGAACGTACATCCAGGTCCGAATCTCCGACGTCGCCCTCACGTCGACACCTCGGCTTCCGTCGCCTCGTGGACCACACCGTCACGCACGAGCCCGTCGACCTCCTCGTCGGTCATTGCGCCGAGCCGGATGAGCACGTCGCGGCTGTCAGCGCCGAGCGCCGACGCCGACATCGGCTCGTCGTCGTAGTCGTCCCAGCGCATCGCGGACTCGGCGCTGACCACTTGGCCGATGCCGGGTTGGTCGGTGGTGCGCAGCGGACCCTCCAGCGACGCGGCCGCCTCGGCGAAGGTTCGATACGGCGCCCACAACACCCGCGCGGCAGTCAGCTCCGCGGCGACGGTTGCCGAGTCGTTGGCCCGAAACCAAGGCGCCAGCAGGGCGCCGATCTCTGCGCGCAGCCGGTAGCGGGCGGACTCGTCCTGGCGCAGCTCGACCCCGCGCGCTGACTCAAGCGCCGAGATCGCGTCCTCCGCACCCGCAACAGAAACCAGTGCGGTCCACTGTTTCGGCGTGAGGGCGACAACCATCACGTAGCGGTTGTCGCAGGTGAGGAACTCCTGCCCGTAGCTGCCGTAGATCGCGTTGCCGATCGGCTCTCGGACGACGCCGGAGGCGGCTTCCGACAGCCAGCCCAGGTTGGCGACGCCGGCCAGTGCGACATCGGCCAGTGCGATGTCGATCCGCCCGCCTGCTCCGGTGCGGTCGCGTCGACGCAGCGCGGCCAACAGCGCCGTCGTGACCGACATCCCGGCAAGGAGGTCCCACGCCGGCAGCACATGATTGACCGGCGTTTCGCCGCCCGCAGGTCCTGTGACGAGAGGTACGCCCACTTCGGCGTTGACCGTGTAGTCCACCGCAGCCCGGCCGTCGCGATGGCCACCGACATGGACGTGGATCAGGTCAGCGCGGCCGGCGCTGAGCGACTCCCACGACAGCCAGTCCTGGCCGACCGCATTGTCGACGAAGATGCCGCGATCAGGTCCGGGTGCGCTGACGAGGCGGCGTACGACGTCGCGCCCGGCATCGCTGCGGACATCGACGACAAGCGATCGCTTGCCGCGGTTGAGTGACGACCAATACAGGCTCCGCCCGTTCTCGGCGAGCGGCCAGCGGGAGTAGTCCACCGCGCCGCCGACCGGGTCGATCCGCACGACCTCTGCGCCCAGCTGTGCCAGCGTCAGCCCGGCGGAAGGGCCTGCGACGAAGGTCGCCATCTCGACGACGACGACGCCCTCGAGCGGTCGACTCGTCGAGGTGTCCATGATGCGAAACCTACTGTCACCCGCTCTCGCTAGCGTCGCAGACATGGAGCCACGCATCAGTCTGATCACTCTCGGTGTCGCCGACCTGCCCCGTGCGCGCGCGTTCTACGAAGCACTCGGCTGGCGCGGTCAGGAGATCGAGGAGACCTACTTCGTGCAGGCGGGCGGCAGCGCCATCGTGCTGTGGGGGCGCGCGAAGCTCGCCGACGACGCAGGCTTGTCGGAGGCAAAGGTCGCCGACGAGGGCCGCGACGGCTTTGGTGGCGTCGCTCTCGCTCAGAACGTCCGCAGTCGCGAGGAGGTCGACGCAATGGTCGATTCTGCCCGCGCCGCAGGCGCGACGATCACCAAAGAGCCGGAAGAGACGTTCTACGGCGGCTACGCCGCCTACTTCGCCGATCCGGACGGTCATGTCTGGGAGATCGCCCACAACCCGGGCTTCACCCTTGAAGCCGATGGGTCGCTGACGCTTCCCGACTTCGGGACCTAGCCAACTGAGGCGTAGGTCGAGGCGCCCGATCGCTGCGGCATCTCGACCGTGCGCCCGACGCGGTGTGCGCCGGAACCGTCGATGGCGTGGCCGGCGCGCCAGATCACGTGACCGTCGCGAGCGACCGCGGCATCCGCGCTGTTGATCGGAATCACGACGGTTCCGGTCGTGTGACGCGGGGCGTGCACGGTCAGGACGAACGCACCCGCGCCGCTGCGGCGCCATCGCACGCTGATCGACCCGTGCGGGGTGGGCACCACGCCCTGCGCCCACTTCAGGCCTCCCGGTTGCGGTGCGATCCGCCACCGTACGAAGCCAGGTGCGGCCGGCGTGACGCCGATGACGTACTCCGACAGCGCCGGCGTCGGTCCGGTCGACCAGGCATGTGCCGAGCTGTCCGAGACGACTCCGAGACTGCCACCGGCCGGCACACCGTCGAGCTGGATCCGCTCCCACTCCACGCCACCCGGATCGTGATCGACCATGAAGCCCCACTCGCGCCGGATCAGCGCGAGCGCCGCGGTCTCGCGGCCGGCCGCGAAGTCGGCAAGGACGTTGAAGCTGCCCATGTACGGCGAGATGTCGTCCTTGTAGCCGGCGGGCACCGGCGTGCCGACGACGGCAGGGCCGAACCGCGTCTGCAGCCGGCGACCGAGGACCGACAGGATCCGGCGCGAACGCGGGCGGTTGGGGATCCCGGCCAGGATCGCTGTCACGTTGGCGTCCTGTACGTAGTTGCCGCGCAGCTTCGTGCTCGCGTCGTAGACGCCGGTCCGGCGGTTCCACAGCTCGTGGTTGACCCCGCGCTTGACGGTGGCGGCGGTGTCGCGCCACTGCGTCGCCTGTGGGTGCGAGCCGACAGCATCGGCGAGCTTTGCGGCGTCCTGCAGCGCAAGGTCGTAGAGCGCGTTGACATAGGTGAGCTTGCCGCTGATCATCTCGAGGTTCCACGATGCGTTGTTCGTTGCATCGACCTTGACCAGCCCATCGGATCCCGTCTGGGTCGCGTCCCATGCCATCTGCCGGGTCACGGCGGGCCAGTGCGCGCGGACGTATGCCAGGTCACCTGTGTAGAGGTAGTAGTCGTAGACGGCCGGGATCACCGCGAGCGAGTAGCTGGTCGACCACGTCACGCAGCCGTCGTCGAGGATGAGCGGGTTGGGGCTGCACGCACCGGGCAGCGGCCCGGGCAGCGACATCACGCCGGCCGCGGGCGTGACGAAGCTCGCCGCTGAGGCGGGATGGTCGAGGAACAGTGCGTCGGAGTCGCGCGCGTAGGCCGGGTCGCTGACGTAGTAGTCCGTCAGGTCGGAGATCATGTGGTCTCCGCTCCACACCGCACGATCGCGCTTGGCGCCGTCGAGCAGCAGATGCCGCTGGTTGACCGTGCCGTCAGCCACCCGGGTGCCGGGCGTCAGCTGGTTGAGGTTGAGCGTGTAGGCCCCGGCGTACCAGATCCGGTTCAGCAGGTCGTCGCTGGACAGGAAGTGGCCGCGCATCTTGCTTGGCGTCTCGCGCAGTGGTGTGAAGTCGATCCCCACCCCGCGAAGCGTGACCGATCCCGGGGCGATGAGGGTGACCACTTCGTACCGCTCGCCGCCCTGCACCAGCGACCCTTCGGTGGTCCCGGTCTTGAGGATCGGAAAGGTGTCGCTGCGGGTGAGGTCGCCGGCCTGGAAGAGGTCGACGCTGGTCGCGCTGTCGACGCCGAGGTTGCGCAACGTCTCGGAGTACGTCGCCTGCAGCACAGCGCCCGACGTCTTCGTCACGTCGAAGGTGGGATAGCCGCCTACTTCCTTGCCGTAGTCGATCAGCAGCGATGGCGCCTTGCCACCGATCGGGTACGACAGCGTCGTCGAGTCCGTCATCGACCGGGTGACAAGCGCATGTGGGTCAGCCACGGCGCCCGCTGTCGCCAGGATCTTCGCCGGCCGGATGTGCGCCGAGTGCGGCGCCTCGTCGTACCGCCGCCAGTCATTGCTCGCCGCCACCGGGCCGCCCGACAGCCGCACCGCGGTGCTGGTCGCCGAGCCGGGTTTGGCGCTCGCAATGCCTGCCGTCGTCGCGACAGTGATGGTGAGCACCGCAGTGACGGTCGCCAACCAGCGTCGACGTGGGGTGATTGGCACGGCGAGCAGTCTGCCGCAGCCCCGTCAATGCAGGAGCTCAGGGCTTGCGTACGGTCCATTCCGCGGTGCTGGCGCGGGCGCGGGCGGCCACGTTCGCTACGCCGATGAGCAGGACAAGCGCCACCAGCAGAATCCAGCGACTGTGACCGGAGTGGATCAGGACGACGCCCACCAGCGCGCCTAGGAACATGCTCGCGATCGAAACCACCCGCCGGCCGATGTGGCTGCCGGCTCCGCCTGCGACCGCGCTGTCCGCGGAGATCCCGGTGATCGTCAAGGTGAGGACGGTCGTGGTGAGGTCGGGGACTCCGAGCGCGCGAGCGGTCGCGTTCTGCAGTCCCATCGTGACGCCGAGCACCGTGATCAATCCCGCCCGCCAGAAGCCGTCGTACGACGACGGCGACAGTTCCGCGACGACGATGGCCGCAGTGATCAGCACCTGTTGTGCCGCAGTGGCTATCAACAGATGCTGGCCGCGGTGGCTTGCTCGGTGGGCGAGGCGCCCGCCGACGAGCGCGCCCACGCTGAACGTCACGATCGCGAGCACGGAGGTCCACCAGACGAACCCCGCCGCGCCGTCGGCGGCAAACGCGAGGAAGACCACGTTGCCGGTCATGTTCGCGACGAAGACATGGCCGAGGCACAGGTAGCTGAACGCGTCGACCAGACCAGTCAGGAGCGTCAAGGCTGTCAACAAGGCAGGAAGCGGGCCGTGTGGCCCGTCGCGCGGCGGCACGATGGTGTGCCAGGCGTCCGCAAGCTCTGCCTTCATCGGCCGGCTCCTTGATCAGAGCTTCGAGTTGCTCCGAACGTAGCGGGCAGGCGCTTGGGCAGGGTCGGCGCGTGTCCTCGATCTCACGGCTGTTCGGCGGTGGCGGACCGCCTGAGGAGTACGTCGCTCTTGCCGACGATTCCGTCGCCCTGTTCTGCGGCGAGGGCATCACGATGACAGGGCGGATCGCTCACATTCACTCGCCGAACCGCACCGCCGATAAGGCGATCTCCGCATATCGCGGCAGGATCGTGATCACCGGGGGACCGGCTCCAGATCCGGACACATCTCCCGGCGACCATCCTCGCGCAGCTGCCGTCGCACGAGCTACGCGCAACTGTTCCCGAGGCGGACATCCTGTCGATGACCCGGTGGACCTGAGTGCCTACCGGGGCCGGAGTGTGACGGTCACCGTCACTCCCGGATGGGCCGCCCGAACTTCGAGGTGCTGCAGGGTAGGTGTTGACACGGTTCGTCCGCCGTGAACGGTCACTCGGAAGCCGTGACCGTAGACCCGGCGCGGCACGAATACGTCGGTGACCGCGCCAGGGGTCAAGGTGGCGCCGGACACACCGCGCGCTCGGTAGCGCAGCGTCATCGTCCTCGTTGTCCGGTTGTAGCTGTATGACTCGGGCGTGCCGGCGATGGCCTGCGGATACGGCACGACGAACGCTCGGAGCTTCGCCGGCTTGGCGTTTCGCGGGGTGCCGTGGCGCGAATCGTTGACGAGCAAGCCCTGGCCCGGGCAGTTCGCCGGGTCAGCCTTCGCGGTGTAGTACATCCACGCGGTCCAGGACAGGAAGTGCTTGTCGGCGAGGTCGACCATCGCGTCGTTGTCGTTGTCGGCGTCGTTGCACGAGAACTCGCCGAGGATGCCGGGCACGTCGAGGCTTGCCGTGTAGGCGAGCAAGCTGTCAACGCCGTGCTGCTCGAGCGGTTCGCACGCTGCTTCCAGCGGCGAGTCCGACGTGGCATCCTGAGTGATCTGGCAGTAGTAGTGGAACGTGAACGCGGTCTGCGCGTCGGAGAAGCGGGGTAGTGACGGCCGCGCGATGCCGTTCTGCGCAACTCCTTCGGGGAAGATCACGTGCTGGTCGCCGGTCGAGCGGATCGCGGTGATGACCTGGGAGTAGAAGTGGGCGAGCTCGCCCGACTCGAATGCCGGACACGGCACAAAGGGTGCGCACAGCGACGACAGGCCGGCGTACGGCTCGTTGAACGGGTCGAATCCGATCAGCGATGTCGCGCCAGGACTCCGGTCGATCATCCGTACGACATGTCGCCAGGCATTGTCGAAGTGGGTCTGAATGCCCACTCCATCAGGTGCGGCTGCGTTGTCCCAGAGCTTCTGGAAGTCCGACAGGAAGTTGTTGCTCAGCGTCGCCCAGGCCGGCGCTCCGTCACCACCGGCGCTCTTCGACCAGAGGTCTTGGTGGAAGTCGAGGAGCGCGTGGACCCCACGGCGGGCCAGCAGATTGTTGAAGTCGATCATCTTGCGGATGTAGCGGTTGTCGTAGACGCCAGGCTTGGGCTCGACTGCGGCCCAGATGAAGCCGATCCGCACCGCGGTGAACCCGTTGTGCACCAGGAAGTCGGCGTCACGCCTGTCGAAATGGGATGGGTAGTACGGAGCGGTCTTCCGCATGACGTTGAACCCGTGCATTGCGAGGACACGACCCTGGCGATCGACCAGCCATTCGCCGCTACGAGAGATGCCGGCGCTGCTGCGAGGTGCTTCTCGCGTCACCGCATGGGCCGGCAAGACAGTCGTCGCCGCTAGCGGCAGCAGACAGACCGCCAACGCGACGCGCTGAAGCAACCGCGACTTGAGCACGCGGATAGTCAACACGACAAGATGTGACCCGTGAGCGAGATGCGGGTGGTTGCCCTAGGCGTACATGTCCTTGACGTCCTCGTGCGTCCGGTCGAGTCGATCCCGGAAGGTCAGGGCGGTGCGATCGTCGACGAGATCCGCATGACGGGCGCGGGAACTGCCGGCGGGACCGCGATCACGCTGGCCAAGCTCGGCGCCGGTGTGCAGTCCGCCGGTGCCATCGGCACCGACCCGCTCGGCGACGTTCTCCTGGGCCTGCTGACCAAGTTCGGCATCGATGTCTCGCACCTCGTACGCCGCGACGGTGTGCAGACCTCGGCAAGCGTTCTGCCGATCCGTCCCGACGGCTCGCGGCCGGCGTTCCATGTGATCGGCGCGAACGGCACCTACACCGCGGAGGATGCGCCGTGGGACGCGATCGCGGCGGCGACGCACCTGCATCTCGGCGGTCCGGAGTTCATGGGCGGCGAGGACGCGGCCCAGGTGCTGGCGTTTGCGCGCGAGCACGGCGTCGTGACGTCCGCGGACTTCCTGGCGCCGGGGGACCAGCTCGCCGATCTGGTCGACTGGGTCGCCCCCATCTTCGGTCACCTCGACTACCTGCTGCCCAACGACGAGCAGGTGCTCGGCATCACGGGCGAGTCGTCAGTGGACGCCGGCTGCGAGGCGCTCGTGGCGCGCGGCGTCGGCTGCGTCGCGGCGACTGTCGGCGCTGACGGAGCGGTAGTCGTCAACGCGGACGGCGTGCACAACGTGCCGGCGTACACGGTCGACGTCGTCGACACGACGGGTTGCGGCGACGCGTTCTCGGCGGGCTTTCTCCGCGGCTTGTCGCTCGGCCGTGACCCGGTCGGCGCCGCTGCTCTCGGATGCGCGACGGCGGGTCTGGTCGCGCAGGGCCTTGGGACCGACCACGGCGACTTCGACCTCACCGCCGCCACGAAGCTGGCCGACACCGCCTGACACTCCGAAGGCATGGTGTGAGGGTCGCCGTCGAGGCCAACCTTTTAGGTGTCTCAACCCCCCTTGAGAGACCATTTAGGTTGGCCTCGGCGGTGTGGTGGCTGGTCGAATAGCGCCGGTTCGCGGCCGGTGTCAGCGCGACGGGCTAAAGTTTTGCTGATACCTCGGCGGCGGCGCGGTGGCCTGCAGAGATCGCGCCGTCCATGTAGCCGTTCCAGTAGGTCGCGCTCTCGGTGCCGGCCCAGTGCGTGCGCATGAACGGCGTGGTCAGGTGCGGCAGGAACTCCGTGACCACACCGGGCGCGACGACCGACACCGGGCAGCCGCGCGACCACTCCTCGGACGTCCAGTCGTGCTCGAAGTAGTGGGTCGGCTTGAGTGCCCGCTCACCGAACGCCTCGGCGAAGTCGCGCAGCGCCCCCCTTCGCCGGCCGGCCGGGTCGTTGGCGTACTTCTTCCACGAGTGGCCGCCGTGGAAGCCCATGAGTACGCCGGGAGATCCCGACTTCGGGGTGTTGTCGAACATCTCCGGAACCACGCCGCCGACCTTCAAGGCCATCCACACGCCTGCGTCCTCGCGCCACCATGGCCTGTCGTAGACCGCGTGGATCTTCATCAGGGTGCCCAGCGTCATCCGCCGTCGCATCGCGTCCTGGATCGCGGGCATCAGCGGCGTCCAGGTGATGTCAGCCGCGAGCTGCGGCGGCGTAGCGACGATTACGTACTTGCCCTTCCACACTCCCGCATCGGAGTGCACGGTGACGCCGCTCTTGTCCTGGTCGATTCGGCGGACCGCGGCGTTCAACACGACGCGACCGTCGAGTCGCTTCGCGGCGCGGATCGCGATCCGCTGGCTGCCGCCGACGATCCGGCTGTCCTGGGCGCCGCCCTTGCTTCCGATCCCGCGCTCGATCGAGCCGACGTTGTGCTTGTTGCCGAAGCCGGCGACCTGCGCGATGACGTAGAGCGCCGAGACCTCCGCAGCGGTGGCGCCGTATGCGGAGTCGAAGAAGAGGTTGACCAAGTCGACCGCGGTGTCGGGGTCCGCGGCGCTCGAGCGCACCAGAGTCTCCGCGGTCTGCCGGTCGAACTCGGCCGCCTTGCTCCATGTCCACGGCTTGTCCACCGGAATGGCCTTGGCGTACTGGTCGAGCGCGGTGATGACCTGCACCAGATCGACGATCCCGGTCAGACCCGCCGAGGGCAGCGCGCCGGTGTAGGTCGACTTGCGGCCCTTGCCGTCGATGAAGACGCTCTTGAGATCCAGATACGCCGGGTAGGTCGTGAGGTCCAGATCGTGGATCAGCTTCAGCGCGTGGTCCTGCGTCGGACCGACGAACTCGCCGCCAACCTCGACGGTCTCGCCGTGGGGGAGCGGGTGGTTGAGCGTCCGGCCGCCGACCCGGTCACGCGCTTCGAGGACCACGACCGAGTGGCCCTCTGCAACCAAGCGTCGCGCGGCGGAGAGACCGGACAGCCCGGCGCCGACCACGATGACGTCGGCGTGCCGGCGCGGCGGCTTGCCGGAAGCGGTCGCCGTCGCTTCGGTGGCCGACAGCAGAGCGCCGCCCGCAGTCACGGCGGCACCCCCCGCCAGCAGCTGTCGCCGAGAGACGGATTTGGTCGAAGTCATGGGTTGGCAGACTAGGCGAGGGACCTGACCCACCGGCGCCAGTCGGGCTGAAGTGTGTAGCCCAGCGCCTGCCAGAAGCCGGTGCCCAGGTCGTTGCCCTCGAGCACCATCGCGTCGACGCGGTGGCTTCCCAGCCGCATGCAATAGCGCTCGGCCTCCTCGACCATCGCGCGGGCGACGCCCCGCCCCCGCCAGTCCGGGTGGACGGCGAGGCGGTAGAGGTGGAACCGCCAGCCGTCCCAGCCGACGATCAGCGTGCCGACGATCTCGCCGCTGGCATCCGCGACGAGCAGGGCGTCGGGGTCGCGCTCGATGAGCTGCTCGATATCGGCTTCGTGATCAATGGGGCGCCCATCGTTCTCCGCCGCCTCGAGCCAGAACGAGATGAGTGGCGCGGCATCGTCCGGCACCCCTGGCCGCAGGAGGTAGTCGACATCCACGAACTGCACGCTAGTGAGAACTGGTTACTCGGGGTGCCCCCGGGAACGGCACGTCAGTGAGGGAAGTCCTCGGATCGGTTATGCCGCGACGAAGGAGACTGCCGATGTTGACCCTGACCGAAAATGCGCGCCTGGCGATCGTGAGCCTCGTCGAACCGACAGACCCCGGCGGACACGGAGGGGTACGGATCGCGATGACTCCCGCATCGAACGGGGATGCGCCGCAGCTGGGCCTCCAGGTGGCACCCGGGCCTGCACCTGGAGACAGCGTCATCGATGACGAGGGTGCTCGGGTCTTCCTCGACGAGTCGGCGGGCGCCCTGCTCGACGACCAGACGCTCGACGTGCGCATCGACGAAGCCGCCCAGGAGGTGGACTTCTACGTGAGCTGATTCGGCGTCGTGGGCCGATCAGGAGCCGAAGATTTGGCGCGTGTAGCTGTTGCTGAAGATCCGATTCGGGTCAACCCGGTCTCGCACGGTCATCGCGTCGTCGAAGCGCGGGTAGCGGGCGCGCAGCGCGTCGGCGTCGAGCCAGTGCAGCTTGCCCCAGTGCGGACGGCCCGCGACCTCGGCAGTGATCGCCTCGAACGCCCGGAAGTAGGGCTCGAAGTCGATGCGATGAAACTGGTGGATCGCGAGGTAGCCCGACGCCCGGCCTGACGCGGTCGACAGCCAGATGTCGTCGGCGGCCGCGATGCGGACCTCGACCGGGAACGAGATCGTCGTACCGGTGCGCTCGATCCAGGCGCGCAGCTCACGAAAGACGTCGACGAGGTTCTCGCGGGGGACGGCGTACTCCATCTCCCGGAACCGCACCCGGCGCGGCGAGACGAAGACCCGGTGTGACACGTCGGTGAACGAACGCGCCGACAGAGCCTTCGCGGACAGCCGGTTGAGCGCCGGTATCGCCGAGGGGCGGCGGCGTTCGAGGCGCTGAAGCACCTCGAACAGTCCATTGGTGAGCAGCTCGTCGTCGAGCCACTCCCGCCAGCGGGGGAGCCGGCCGGGTGCGTCCACGGTAGGCCGGTTGTTGCGCTTGGTGAGTGCGATGTCCGTATGCGGGAACCAGTAGAACTCGAAGTGCTCGTTGGCGTCGACGAGGTCGTCGAACTCCTCGAGTACGCGCTCGATCGGCATCGGCTCCTCGACGGCGGTCAGCTCGAAGCGGGGCTCGCAGGCCAGGGTCACGCCGGTGACTACGCCGAACGAGCCGACCCCGACGCGTGCGGCGTTGTAGAGCTCAGGGTCCGATGTCGCGGAGACCTCGACCACCGAGCCGTCCGCGAGCACCAGCTGCAGGCCGCGGATCTGTGTAGCGATGCCGCCGAGCTTGGCCCCGGTCCCGTGCGTGCCCGTGGAGATCGCTCCGGCGAGGGTCTGCACATCGATGTCGCCGAGGTTCGTCATCGACAGGCCGGCGGTGTCCAGCTCCGCGTTGAGCCGATGCAAGTTGATGCCGCCGCCGACGGTGACCAGCCCGGTCGTGGGGTCAGCGGCGAGCACACCATTCAAATAGCGAAGGTCGAGCTGGATGTCGTCAGCGACCGCGGCGGCGGTGAAGCTGTGTCCGGCGCCGACCGCGCGGATCGTGCGGCCGTCGGTCGCGGCTCGCTGCACGACGCGGGACACGGCCTCGACGTCGGCCGGTTGCGCGACCTCGAGCGGGGTCGCGGACTGGCTGCGGCCCCAGTTGTGCCACGTCTCGCCGCTCATCCGTGGGTGCCGCCGTTCGGATAGGTTGCCGGAGTGCTGGGCCGGTCCTTTCCTATCGTTCGTCGCGGCCTGAGGGAAACCGCAGGAGCTGGGAGCGGCGGATGAACATCGCCGAGATCACGACGCCCGCGTTGCTGGTCGATCGCGGCGCGTTCGGTCGCAACCTCGACACGATGGCCGCGGCGTGGCCCGCCCGCAAGCTGCGGCCGCACGTGAAGGCGCACAAGTCGACGGGCATCGCGCGCGAGCAAGCCGCTCGCGGTCACGGCGGCTTCACCTGCGCGACCGTCCGTGAGGTCGAGGTGATGGCGGCGGCGGGACTCGGTGAAGACCTTCTGCTCGCCAACGAGGTGGTCGACGCGCGTCGGCTCGGCGCCGTCGCCGAGCGCGGTGCGAGGGTCACTGTCGCCGTCGACTCCGAAGCAGTGCTTGATGCTGCCATCGCGGGCGGCGTCCGCGAGGTGCTCATCGACGTCAACGTCGGACTGCCCCGCTGCGGCTGTCCGCCGGAGAAGGCCGGCGCGCTCGCGGACCGCGCCCGTGCCGCAGGGATCGAAGTACGTGGAGTCATGGGCTACGAGGGTCATCTCATGCTGGTCGGCGACGCCGCCGACCGTCGCACGCAGACCGAGCAGGCGATGGCCGTCCTGCGTCAGGTGCACGAGCAGGTCGGCGGCGACATCGTCTCCGGTGGCGGGACGGGGACCTGGCGGAGCAACGAATGGGTCACCGAGCTGCAGGCCGGCTCCTTTGCGCTGATGGACACGGCCTACGCCGCCGTCGACGACGTCCCGTTCGAGCAGGCGCTGACCGTGCTGGCCACCGTCGTCTCGGTGAGCGACGGCTGGGCGGTCGCTGATGCCGGCCTCAAGGCATTCGGGATGGACCACGGCGACCCGTCGCTGCCCGGGTCGCTGGTCTGGTACTGCTCCGACGAGCACGTCGTCTTCTCCATGAACGACGAGGCGCCGTTGCCGTCAGTCGGCGGACGGGTGCGCTTGTTGCCCGCGCACGTCGATCCGACGTGCGCGTTGCACGAGCGGATGTACGTCGTCGACGGCGACGAGGTCGTCGACGAGTGGCCCGTCGACATGCGTGGCTGGTAGCTCGTCCAACCGTTCGGCCGAAGCCCCCGCTAACTGGTGGTGCGGCGCGTCCTCGTACCCGGCTCGCGCAGCGCGGCAGTCGCGGCACGCTTCCGCGCTGCCGGCTTCGCCTCAGGCACGGGCGCGGCCTTCTTGACGGGCGGGCGGCGACGCGTTGCCGCGACGATCAGTCCGTCGCGGAGCTGGATCCGACGCTGCGCGCTGCGTGCGACGTCCTCGTCGTGGGTGGCCAGCACGATCGTGACGCCGGCGGTGCTCCGCAGCCCGGACAGCAGGGCCATGACCTCTTTAGCGGTGGTCGAGTCCAGGTTGCCGGTGGGCTCGTCGGCGATGACGACGCGCGGGTGGTTGGCCAGCGCCCGGGCGATCGCGACCCGCTGCTGTTCGCCGCCGGACAGGCGCGACGGCAGGTGGTCGGCGCGATCGCTGAGCCCGACCTGGGCGAGCAGCTCGCGGGCGCGGATCTGACGCTGAGGTCGCGGCGTACCTGCCGGCACCATCGGGAGCTCGACGTTCTCCGCCGCCGTCAGCGTCGGGATCAGGTTGAAGTGCTGGAAGACGAAGCCGATCTCGCGACTGCGCAGCTGCGTCAGCTCGGCGTCGGACTGCCGGGCGAGCTCGCGGCCGTCGAAGCGGATCGAACCGCGGGTCGGCACGTCGAGCGCCCCGAGCAGCTGAAGCAGCGTTGACTTCCCGGATCCGCTCGGCCCTTCGAGCGCGACCATCTCTCCGGGCTCGATCGCGAGATCGACCGAGCGGACTGCCTCGACGGTGATGCCGTCCTTGGCATATGCGCGGCCGACTCCTTCGAGGACATAGAGCGGCGAGACACCCGAGGCTGCCCGGTCGGCGCTCATCCGAGGTCCCGCAACGCCGTCGCGGGCGCAAGGCGGGCGGCTCGCCACCCGCCGAGTGCACCGGCGAGCACCCCGCCGAGCAATGCCCCGAAGAAGCCGAGGATCACGGCGGTGAGCTTGATCGGCGCATTCAACGCGATGTTGGTCGTGATCGATCCGCTGGTCGACTGGTGGAGCAAGGCGCTGACCGTCGAGGCGCCGACCGCCAGGCCGCTGCTGGTGACCGACAGACTCGGCCCGACTGCATCGATGATCCCGCAGATGACCGCGCCCAGCGCAATGCCGAGTACGCCGCCAAGGACGCCGATGCCGACGGTCTCGGCGAGGATCTGGCGGACCACGAGGCCGCGCGACCAGCCCATCGCACGTAGAGAGCCGATCTCCCGGACGCGTTTGGCGACGTTGCCCAAGGTCAGCAGCACGGCGATCGCGAAGCCGGCAAGCAGCACGACGATGGCGAGTGCGCCGCCTAGATCATTGGCCAGCTTGTGCGCGTTGGACAGGCTGCCGCTGACCTGGTCGGCGAGATCTTTGGCGGTGAGCACCTGCGCGCCGGGCAGTGCGCGGTGGATCGCGGCGGTGACCGCGGCGACCTGACTCGCGTCGTGGACCGAGACGAGGACCTCGTTGACCCGGCTCGCGTTGGTCGACAGCGTCTGCAGGGTGGGCAGGTCGAAGTAGAGGTCCGCGACGTTGCCGGTCAGGGTCGGTGCGACGAGCCCGACGACGGAGAACGTCATCTTGTCGATCGTCAGCGTGTCGCCGACCGAGATCTTGTGCGTGCTGGCGTACGCGGTGTTGACCAGCAGCTCGTGGGCTGGCTTCGCGTCGTACCAGTGACCCGCCGTCACCTGCGAGCGGGTGACCAGGCCGGTGTCGGGGCTCGACGGGACGACGCCGCCGACGGAGTACGTCGAGGTGTTGGTGTCGGTCTTGGGCGGCGCGACCACGCGCTGGATGGTCTGCGCGGGCACCACCACCTTGCTGATGTATGAGCGGTATGTCGGAGGCAGGCACCGCAGGATGACGGCCTTGCTGATCGGCGGACCGCTGCGCGTGTGGCTCGAGCCGGTCCCGCTTCCCAGCGCGCCCGCGTTCTGGAGGCAACCGATGGTGGTCGCGAGCTGCACGGCGGTCGGCGTCGCCGGCTTCGTCGTCGTCTCGAGGGTTCGGCGAGCCGTCTTCAGGGTGGCGATCGTCTTGGGGACCGTCCCGGACTCATGGACCGCAGAAAGCGAAAGCGCGCCGACCGCCGCGGAGACGCCGCTGATCTTGGACACGACCGCGGTCGCCTGCGACGGGAACGTGATGAGCGTCCCCGGGACGAAGAAGTCGTGAGTGAACTTCGTGCCGGCCGGGCCGAGTTTGGCCAGGTCGGTCAGCACGGTCGAGTTGGCCACGAGCAGGGAGCTGGTGTCCGTGGCGTTGAGCTTCGATGCCACCTTGAGGGCACTGTTGCCACCCGCGCCGAAGAACCCGCTACCCGTTGCGGTTTGGCCCGAGGCCACCGGCTTGGTCGAGGTCGTCGGTGCGACTGTGCGGGTGACGAGCAGATCGGTGCCGACGGAGGACAGCGGGGAGAGGATCTTGTTCTGCGCGTCGGACAGGCCCGCGGATACGCCGATGATCGCCATCACGAGGCCGACGCCCGCCGCCAGGCCGAGGGCCGTGACGAGGGTGCGGCCCGCGCGTCGGCGAAGCTCGCTCCACGCGTAGCTCAGCTCCACGACCAGCCACCCTTCGCCGGTTTCCCGGCTCCCGCTGCGAATGCCACCCGGTCGGGCGATTACGTACCGAACCCTAACGATCTGGGTCTTGTGCCGATATGACCCGGAAGTAGTCCTTACTAGTCATTTTCTTCAGAGCCTGGACAGCACGTCGCGGCCTAGCGTGGTGTCAGTACCTGCTCATCACCACCAGGAGGTCCCGTGCGCGTCTTCATGACCGGTGCGTCCGGCTGGATCGGCTCGGCAAGTGCGCGCAGTCTTATCGGTGCCGGACACGACGTCGTCGGTCTTGCCCGGTCCGACGATGCCGCCACAGCTGTCGAGGCGCTCGGTGGCGACGTGGTTCGGGGGAGTCTCGACGACCTTGACCTGCTGCGTGACCAGGCTGCCCGCTGCGATGGTGTCGTCCACATGGCGTTCCGCCATGACGTCGCGTTCAGCGGCGACTTCGTGGCGGCCGCCGCGAGCGACCTCGGCGCGATCGAAGCGTTCGGTGAGGCACTCGGCGGCACAGGTCGCCCGCTCGTGATCGCGTCCGGAACTCTCGGGCTTGCGCCCGGCACGGTCGGCACCGAGCGCGACCTGCCAGAGCGCGGGTCGCATCCGAGGGCTGCGAACGCCTACGTCGCGCTCGATCTCGCCACGCGCGGTGTGCGATCCGTCGTGATCCGGTTCGCTCCCACCGTGCACGGCGAGGGCGACCACGGTTTCGTCGCCACGCTGGTCGACATTGCACGAGAGTCAAAGGTCTCGGGATATCTGGGCGACGGATCGAACCGTTGGCCCGCCGTTCACCGCAGTGATGCAGCGGACCTGGTTCACCGCGCGGTGGAGCAGGCGCCGCCCGGGTCGGTCCTGCACGCGACCGCCGAGACCGGTATCGAGACCCGCGCCATCGCCGAAGCGATCGGTCGACAGCTGGACCTGCCGGTCGTGTCGATCGACGCCGAGCGGGCCGAGCACTTCCGGTTCTTGGCCGGCCCGTTCGGGATGGACGCGCCGGCGTCCAGCGACGTCACCCGCGAGCTGCTGGACTGGCGGCCGGCCGGTCCTGGGTTGATCGAGGACATCGACGCGGGTCGGTACACCTCCGGCTGAGTGCCAGACTGCGCGGATGGCGGAGCGCGGCAAGACGGATCAGATCGCGGTCTACATCGACTTCGACAATGTCGTGATCTCGAGGTACGACGAGGTCCACGGCGAGCGCGCGTTCCATAACGACGTACGAACAGGTGGGGCGGACGCCGCGCAGGTCGCTGAGCGGCTGAAAGCGGCGCACCTCGACATCGATGCCGTTCTTGAGTACGCCGCGTCGTTCGGCACCATCGCGATCTCTCGGGCGTACGCGGACTGGTCGGCCCCGGTCAACGCTGCGTACAAGACCGATCTGGTGCGCGCGTCGATCGACCTCGTCCAGATGTTTCCGCTGTCCGGGACGAAGAACGGCGCTGACATCCGGCTGGCGATCGATGTGATCGACGACCTGGCCCGCTACGACTACGTGAACCACGTGCTGATCTTCGCCGGCGACTCGGACTACGTCTCGCTCGCTCAGCGGTGCAAGCGACTCGGTCGCACCGTGATCGGCGTGGGTGTCGCGCGCTCGGTCGGAAAGTACTGGCGGTCCGCGTGCGACGTGTTCCGGATGTACGAGGCGCTGCCGGGGGTCGCTGCGGTGGCGCCGGTCGCGGCGGCAACGCCCCCCGCGAAGGTCACGGCGAAGAAGGCGGCTGTTGAGAAAACCGCGCCCAAGAAGGCTGCACCGAAGAAGGCGACGCGCGGGAAGGTGCCCGCCACCGGTGAGCCGGCCAGCGTGAAGCTCCTCCGGCGAGCTATGTCGCTGCAAAGCGAGAAGAGCACGGACGGCTGGGTGACCGCCGCGGGCTTGAAGAACCAGATGATGCGGCTCGACGCGTCGTTCGACGAGAGGTCCGAGGGTCACAAGTCCTTTGCGGCGTTCCTGGCCGCGCATCCGGACGTGGTCGAGACTCGCAGCGTCAACCAGGTGCTCTCGGCTCGACTCAAGGCGTAAGGCGCCTGCTCGTCAGTTGAGCAAGGACTCCCAGTCGGCGGGCACGTTGCCGTCCGGGCCGGGCGTGGGCTGGTCGACCGGGTGGTGTGACGGCTCGGCGAGGTCCGGGCCGTAGGCGTATCCCTCGGTCTCGAAGCTCCAGAACCAGTCCTCACCGGGCTCGAAGCTGCGGATGATCGGATGCCCTGACGCCTTGGAATGCGCCGTGGCGTGCTGCGAGGGCGACGTGTCGCAGCAGCCGATGTGGCCGCACTGCGCGCATCTCCGCAGGTGCAGCCACCATCCGCCGCTGGCGAGACATTCGACGCATCCGGTTCCGCTGGGCGGAACCGCTGGGTCGATGCCTTCGACGTCGGTCATCGCCGCCGCCGCGATGCCTCGGCGATCCCCGGTGGGTCGTATCCGCGGTCCGCCTCGAGAAGCGTGACGCCCGGCGGGACGATCTCATCGATCGCGTCGAGGATCTCGTCGGACAGCTCAAGATCCGCGGCGCCGAGCTGCGACTCCAGCTGGTCCATCGTCCGCGGACCGATGATCGCCGCGGTCACCGCTGGGTGCCGGATGACGAACGCGATAGCGATGTGGACCAGCGAGACCCCGTGCTTGTCGGCGAGTGTGCCGAGCGCGTCCGCGGCGTCGAGCTTGCGCTGGTTGTCCGGGATCGACAGGTCGTAGCGGTCCGGCAGCATCGCCGAGCGCCGGCTCTCGTTCTTCTCGCCCTTGCGCCACTTGCCGGACAGCCACCCGCCGGCCAGCGGGCTCCACGGGATGACGCCCATGCCGTACTGCTCGGCCACCGGGAGCAGGTCGCGCTCGATGCCACGCACGAGGATCGAGTACGGCGGCTGCTCGCAGACGAACCGCTCGCGCCCGCGGTCGCGCGCGATGAACTGCGCCTCGACCACCTCGTGGGCCGGGTACGTCGAGGAGCCGATGTAGCGGACCTTGCCGGCGCGGATGAGATCGCTGAGCGCCGACAGCGTCTCGTCGATGTCGGTGTCCGGGCTCGGGCGGTGCACCTGGTAGAGGTCGATGTAGTCGGTCTGCAGGCGACGCAGCGAGTTCTCGACCTCGCGGATCACCCAGCGCCGTGAGTTGCCCTGCTCGTTGGGGTCGAAGCTCATCGCGCCGTGGAACTTGGTTGCCAGGACCACGCTGTCGCGCTTGCCCTTCAGCGCCTTGCCGACGATCTCCTCGGACTCACCAGACGAGTACATGTCGGCGGTGTCGACGAAGTTGATCCCGGCATCGAGCGCCCGGTTGATGATCCGGATCGACTCGTCGTGGTCGGGCTCGCCCCAGGCGCCGAACATCATCGCGCCGAGACAGAGCGGGCTGACCCTCACACCGGTACGACCAAGGGTGCGCATCTTCATGTTCGACACCCTGCCACAGCACGCGTCGGCCGTTGCCAAGAGACCGACGCCGCGAGATTGTCGTGGCAAGGGGGCGATTCGCCATGGCTGATCAGATGCTTACGCAGGAAGAACAGCAGTACGCGATCCGCACGTGGCGTTACATCCGGATCGCAATGGTGGCGCTCGTCGCAATGCTCGCCGTGGCGATCGTCTACGAGCACTTCAAGGCCCACTGCTACCTGCAGTCCCTCAGCGCCTCGTACTACACGCCGGTGCATTCGATCTTCGTGGTCACGGAGGTCGGAATCGGCCTCTGTCTGATGTGCGTCAAGGCGAGCAACCAATGGGAGGAGGTGGCGCTCAACATCGCGGGCGGCACCGCACCACTCATCGGGTTCGTTCCCAAGCCGACCGTTGACGGCTGTGCCTCTCACTTGGAGGGGGTCGCGGATCGCACGGCCAACATCGGTAACAACGTCATCGCCTACCTGGTGATCACCGGGCTTGCGCTGGCGATTCTCTTGGTTCATCGGATCTTCTGGGTGCGTCGCCAGGGATTGGGCCTGGCCAAACCCGGCACCATCGGCTACCTCATCGCTGTCGCGGCGTGGACCGTGGCGCTGGTCGGTTACCTGGCGTCCACCACGACGTTCGACCACGACGCGCACTACATCGCTTCGGGCGTGACCGCTCTGGGCATGGTCGTCGTAATAGGTATCAACGCGTTCGAGACGAAGATCACCGGCATCTACGGGCGGCTCGCGCTTGCCGCTCTGGTGGCTCTCGTCGTGATGTTCGTGGCGAAGCTCGCCGGCTGGCAGTACTGGCTGTTGGGGCTCGAGACGAGCCTGGCCGTGGCGTTCGCTGCGTTCTGGTTGATCCAGACCCACGAGCTGTGGGACCAGGGCGTCCGGAGGCGTCCGGCCGCGTCGCCATGAGCGTTCGTGCACCGGTCGAAGCGGAGTACTCGCTCCGCTTTGTGTAGTCTCGTCGATACGGAGTCATCGCTCCGCTTGTCGAGGGGTTAAGAAATGACAGGGGCACCTGCCCGCACGCATCATCGCGCGACGTTCGTCGTTCTCGCAGCCGCGTCCGTCGCCTATGCGCTGCTGCAGTCGCTGGTCGTGCCGGTGTTGCCGACGTTGCAGCACGGTCTGCACACCTCACAGAGCAACGTCACCTGGGTGCTGACCGCTTACCTGCTCTCCGCGTCGATCTTCACGCCGATCGTGGGCCGGTTCGGCGACATGTGGGGCAAGGAGCGTTGGCTCGTTGTCGCGCTGATCGCGCTGTTCCTCGGGTGTGTGCTGTCGGCGGTCGCGACCTCGCTGCCGGTGATGCTCGGCGGGCGGGTCGTCCAGGGAATGGGCGGTGGCGTGCTGCCGCTCGCGTTCGGGATCCTCCGCGACGAGTATCCGAAGGAGAAGGTCGCCGGTGCGGTGGGCATCATCGCGGCGATCATCGCCGCTGGCGCGGGCTTCGGCCTCGTGCTTGCCGGGCCGATCGTGAGCGCGCTGGACTACCACTGGCTGTTCTGGTTCCCGGCGATCATGATCGCGATCGCGACGGTTGCCGCCAAGGTCGTCGTCCCCCCCTCACCAGTGCGGGTCCCGGGGCGCGTCAACTTCTTGGCGGCCGCGCTGTTGTCGGCGTGGCTGGTCGCGGCGCTGGTCGCCGTGAGCGAGGCACCTCTCTGGGGCTGGGTGTCGGTCAAGGTGTTGGGACTTCTCGCGCTCGGCATCGTCCTCGCCGTCGTCTGGATGATGGTCGAGCTGCGATCGAGCGCACCGCTGATCGACATGCGAATGATGCGGTTGCCCGTGGTGTGGACGCTCAACCTTGTCGCGTTCATGTTCGGGTTCGGGATGTACGCGGTGATGGGGTTCCTGCCGGAGTTCCTGCAAACCCACCCGTCCGCCGGCTACGGCTTCGGGCTCAGTGTCACCGGGTCCGGGCTGCTGATGCTTCCGCTCAGCGCCGTGATGTTCGTCGTCGGCCTCTGGACCGGCCGGCTCACCATCCGCTACAGCGGCAAGGCAGTGATGATCGCCGGATCGATGATCAGCGTTGTGCCGTTCATCATGCTCGTCTTCGCTCACGCTCATGAGTGGGAGATAGTGCTGATCACCGGTCTCATGGGCGGTGGCTTCGGGCTCGCGTTCTCCGCGATGTCGGCGCTGATCGTTGCCGGCGTACCTGCGGAGCAGACCGGCGTGGCCAGCGGGATGAATGCCAACATCCGCACGATCGGCGGTTCGATTGGCGCCGCGGTGATGAGCAGCATCGTGACTGCGACCTCTCATCGCGGCTCGCTGCCGACGTCATCCGGATACGACCACGGGTTCGCGTTGCTGGCGGTGGGCGCCGTCGCTGCTGCGGGCGCCGGACTACTGGTGCCATCGGCGAAGCGCGTGCTGTCGCGCACCGAGCTCGACGAGGCGATGCCGCACGCGGAGCTGGCGATGGTGGCCGCCGGGACGCTGGTCGGAGATGAGTCCGAGTGAGCGCCTCGACCGGGGTCCTCGGTCAGCCGCGCCACCTGCGTCGTGACGCCGCTGAGAACCGAGAGCTGCTGCTCGAGGCGGCAGCCCGGGTCTTCGCCGTGCAGGGGCTCGGCGCGGGTGTTGAGGAGATCGCTCGAGCAGCCGGAGTAGGAGTCGGGACCCTCTACCGGCGCTTCTCGACGAAGGAAGCGCTGATCGCGGAGCTCGTGCAGGACGTCCTCGAGCGGATGTCCGCGCTCGCAACCGCGGCGATCGAGCTGCCTGATGGCCGCGGGCTCGAGGACTTCCTGGAGTACTCCAGCGCGTATCAGGCCGAGCACCGCGGTTGCCTGCCACGATTGTGGAACACCGCACCCGACAACGAGGCGCTGGTCCAGGTACGCCAGACGATCGCGGCGCTGCTCGCGGACGCCAAGCGACACGGCCGGGTGCGCGACGAGCTGACCAGCACGGATCTGACGATGGTCATGTGGTCGATCCGCGGCGTCATCGAGACCACCCGCGACGTTGCTCCCGACGCCTGGCGGCGCCACCTCGCGATCCTCGTGGCCGGCCTTCGGCCAACGCCCGACACACTCGGCCATCGTCCGATGACGCGCGCCCAGGTCGACCGAGTCGTCACCGAGTCCGGCTGACGCTCTCAGTGCCGAGGCGCGGCTTTTGCACCTGCGGGGAACTGTCTCGGACGCCGTTGTGTGGGCACCGAGTGCTGGGCGCGCCGCACCACTTTGTTCGCGTACATCGCCGCATCAGCGCGTGCGAGGACATCGTCAAGGGCCTCGTCCGGTGCGCCCACAGCGGTGCCGGCTGAGAACGCGACTGAGGTGGCGAGGCGCAGCCGCACCATCGCCTGCTCGGCTCCGTCCACGTCAGTGTTGGGCAGCAGGATCGCGAACTCGTCACCGCCGAGCCGCGCGTAGACGTCACTACGCCGCAGCGTCGGCAGCCACGCCTTCGCGACGGTGCTGAGGAGAGCGTCACCGGCGGCGTGGCCGTCCAGGTCGTTGACGGTCTTGAGCCCGTCGATGTCGCAGACGACGACGGCGACAGGTTCGCGCTGGCGGGCAGCGGCGGACAGGGCCTGGTTGGCCAGGCGCATGAAGCCTGCGCGGTTGGCGATCCCGGTGAGCGGGTCGGTCTCGGACTGCAGGCGCAGCGCGGTCACAAGACCGGAGGTCGCCGTTGTTACGGCAACCACGGTGGCGGTCACGAGCACCCAGGCGCTGAGCATCTCGGGAACTCCGGCAATCGCGATGCCGAGGGCAAAGGCCATACTGGCAAGCACCGCATAGCTGCGGGCGGCCGGGCGGGACATGTAGAAGGCCGCGAACAGCGCGCTCCAGGGGTAGCCGAACGCACGCAGGATGGCGTCACCGCGGTTCGGCGAGACCCCGATCATCACCGTCGTCACAGCGATGAGAACGACGACCAGCACGTGGCCGGCCGGTCCGCGCACCCGGATGCGAAGCGGCACGATGGCAGCGGCGATCGCTAGGCAGACACCGCCGACGATCCGCAAGGTGAGCCCCGACGACCCGGAGATCTGCTGATTCGCCTCGAAGAGGCACCGGACGCCCGAGCCAAGGAAGAGCAGCATCAGAACCCGGCGCGCAGTCAGCGGCGTACCGGTCCGCCGTGCGCCGGTACGGATCCGCCCGAACAAGCTGGCCATGTCGGTTATGAGCATCGACC
>DATAUF010000105.1:0-19361 GCA_036268405.1 Mycobacteriales bacterium | reverse complement strand
TCGCGTCGTACCGGCCTGTCGAAAAAATGGAACATGTTCTAATATTGCCTCGTGCGTCCGGCCGCGCTCGCTGTCTCCGACGAGCAGAACGCTCTCGCCGAGTCCGTTCGTGGCTTCGCCGAGCAAGCCATGCTGCGCGCTGCCGCCAGGGCTGCTGCTGACCGGGACGCGGACCTGCTGCCCGAGGCCTGGTCGGCGATCGCGGCGCAGGAGCTGTTCGCGCTTCCGTTCGACGCCCGGATCAGCGATGTGTGCGTCGCGATCGAGGAGCTCGGACGCGCCCTGGCGCCGGGTCCGATCGTCCCGACGCTGCTCGCCGCGATTCTGATCCGCCGCTACGGCGAGGAGCGGCTACGGACGTCGGTCGAGGCTCAGCTGCGGGACGGCACCTTCTCCGCGGGTGTGTCTGTCAACGGCCACCTCGTCGGCGGCGCCGCCGCCTCGACGCTCGTGATGCCGGTCGACGGCAGGTGGTGCGCGGTCGACGCGAGCGAGCTCACCGTCACCTCAACGCCCGGCATCGACCCGACGCGACGGATCGCTCAGGTTGCAGGTGTCGCCGTCGACCCGGTGCGAGTGCTCACCGGGCTGATCGACGACGAGGTGATGGCGATCGCGGCGGTCGTCTTCGCGGCAGAGGCCGCAGGCATCGCCGGCGCATGTCTGGACATCGCCGTCGAGTACGCGAAGGTCCGCGAGCAGTTCGGTCAGGCGATCGGTGGCTTCCAGGCGGTCAAGCACCGCTGCGCCGACATGCTTGCGAGCCTCGAGCTCGCGGGCGCGGCGGCATGGGACGCGGCGCACGGACTGGACGAGAGCGAACCCGGCGACCCCTCCCGCTCGCTGGCGATCGCGGTCGCCGGGGCAGTTGCGCCGCAGGCGGCCGTCGACGTCGCGAAGAGCCTGATCCAGGTCCTCGGCGGCATCGGCTTCACCTGGGAGCACGACGCGCACCTCTACCTCAAGCGCGCCCTGTCGATCCGGCAGCTGCTCGGCCGCCGCGCGCATTGGCACGAGGCCGCGACCGCGCTTGCTCGCGGTGGAGTGCGCCGTGGTCGATCGCTCGATCTCGGCGCTGCTGCGGAGCCCGCACGGACAGAGGTGCGGGCGTTCCTCTCCGGTCTCGACACCACCGACGCCGCCATCCGCCGGGTGGCGATCGCGGACGCGGGCTACCTCGTGCCGCACTGGCCCGCGCCGTACGGTCGCGGCGCCGGTCCCATCGAGCAGCTCGTGATCGACGAGGAGTTCGCCCGGGCGGGGGTCGCGCGTCCGGATCTCATCATCGGCAACTGGGCGTTGCCGACGATCCTGCAGCACGGTACGGATGACCAGCGCGCGCGGTTCGCCCCGCCGACGCTGCACGGAACGATCAGCTGGTGCCAGATGTTCAGCGAGCCCGGGGCCGGGTCGGACCTCGCGTCGCTGTCGACGAAGGCGACGCGCGTCGAAGGCGGCTGGTCGCTGTCGGGACAGAAGGTCTGGACGTCCTCCGCCCGCACTGCGGACTGGGCGATCTGCCTCGCCCGGACCTCGACGGGCGCGCGCCGGCACGACGGCATCACCTACTTCCTCGTCGACATGAAGTCGCCGGGTCTCGACGTCCGGCCGTTGCGTGAGATCACCGGCGAGGCGCTGTTCAACGAGATCTTCCTGACCGATGTTTTCGTGCCGGACGCCTGCGTCGTCGGCGAGGTCGACGGCGGATGGAAGCTCGCGCGCACGACGCTTGCCAACGAGCGCGTCGCGATGAGCAGCGGCTCGGCCTTCTCCTCCGGGATCGAGGAGCTGCTTGCGGCACTCGACGCGAGCGGCAACAGCGAGGACCCGGTCAAGCTCGACCAGGTCGGTGAGCTGGTGTGCCTGGCGCAGGCCGACGCGATGCTCGGCGTACGCGCCACCCTCGCCCGGGTGTCCGGCACCGACCCGGGTGCGGCGTCCAGTGTGCGCAAGCTGGTCGGGATGCACCTGCGGCAGGACGCCGCGGAGCTGTCGCTCGAGCTGCTCGGCCCGGATGCTGCTTCTGTCGCCGACGACGCGACCGCGGCGGTGCTGCGCCGGGTGCTGTCGACCAGGTCGTTGACCATCGCGGGCGGCACGAGCGAAGTGCTGCACAACGTGATCGGCGAGAGAATCCTCGGGTTGCCCCGATGAACGGAGCGCTACCGCGATGACCGCTGACCTCAAGCTCGGCCTGATGCTCGGCTACTGGACCAAGGGCCCGGACGATCAGACCGAGGCCGTCCTCGCCGCGGAAGACGCGGGCTTCGACTCCGTGTGGACCGCGGAGGCGTACGGATCCGATGCCTTCACGACTTTGTCGTGGTACGCGGCCCGCACGTCGCGGATCAAGCTGGGGACCGGCCTGGTGCAGATCTCGGCGCGCACTCCCGCCGCGACTGCCATGAGTGCGGCGACCCTCGATGGGCTGTCCGGCGGTCGGCTGATGCTCGGCCTCGGCGTCTCCGGCCCGCAGGTGGTCGAGGGCTGGTACGGCCAGCCGTTCCCGAAGCCGCTGGCGCGAACCCGCGACTACGTCGACATCGTGCGCCGGATCTTGAAGCGCGAGGTGATCACCAGCGACAGCGAGCACTACCCGCTTCCGTATCCCGGCGGCACGGGCCTGGGCAAGCCGATCAAGCTGCTGATGCACCCGGTCCGTGACGACATCCCGATCCTGCTCGGCGCCGAAGGCCCGAAGAACGTCGCGCTGGCAACCGAGATCGCCGACGGCTGGCTGCCGATCTTCTACCACGTCGAGCGGGGCGAGGAGCTCTACCAGGAGTCACTCGCCGGCGCGCCCGAAGGCTTCGAAGTCGCCTGCCCGGTGACCGTGGTTGTCAACGACGACGTCTCCGCCGCGGTGGAGTTCGTGAAGTGGACGCTGGCGTTCTACATCGGCGGGATGGGGGCGGAGAGCCTCAACTTCCATCTCAACGTGATCGGCCGGTTCGGCTTCGCCGAGGAAGCGAAGGTCGTGCAGCAGCACTTCATGGCAGGCGACCGTGAGGCCGCGATGCGCGCGGTGCCCGACGAGCTTGCTGACGGCATCGCGCTGTGCGGTCCGCTGGACCGGATTCGCGAGCGGCTCGAGATGTGGCGGGACAGCCCCGTGACGACGATGCTGGTCGGCGGCGTGAAGAATCCTGAGCACATCAAGGCGCTCGCCGACATGGTCGGCTGACGGTCGGACCTTCGCTGTGACCACGATCGATCAGACCGCGATCGATGCGTTGCTGTCCCGGGCGCGACGCGACGTCGACGAGGGAATCCTGCCGGCCGTTCAGCTCGCGGTCGGTTTCGAAGGCGAGATCGTCGCCGCGGCGACCTACGGCGTGCCGGACGACCAGCGGTTCGTGACCTTCAGCGTCACGAAGGCGTTCTCCGGCGGGCTTGCCTGGCTGCTGATGTCCGAGGGTGCGATCAGTGACGCCACGCGCGTCGCCGATGTCGTACCGGCGTTCGGCGACAACGGCAAAGGCGACGTCACGATCACGCACCTGCTCACGCACACCGCCGGATTCCCCCGGGCGCCGATGCGACCGGAAGAAGGCGCAGACCGAGAGCAGCGTCGCAAGCGCCTCTCGTCGTGGCGGCTGGACTGGGAGCCGGGTACGCAGACCGAGTACCACGCGACGTCGGCGTACTGGGCCCTCGTCGAGGTGATCGACGAGGTGACGTCGGCTGACTACCGGGAGGTCTTCGCGTCACGGATCGCAGCGCCGCTGGGCATCCCGGGCCTGACCATGGGTGCGGCCGTCGGTGCTCAGTCCGATGTCGTCACCATCACGAGTGTCGGTCAGGTCGGCGAGGGCGCCGAGACCTTCGGCGACAAGGTCAAAGAGACCGGCGAGGGTTTCTTGCTTCGGTTCAACGAGCCGGAGGTCATGGCTGCCGGAGTGCCCGGTGCCGGCGCGGTCGGCACCGCCTCGGACGTCGCGACCTACTACCAAGCGTTGCTGCACAACCCGGGCGAGATTTGGGATCCGGCGGTGCTCGCCGATGCAACGACGAACGTCCGCAACAAGCTGGTGGACCCACTGTTCAGCTGTCCGGCGAACCGCACACTCGGTCTCGTGGTCGCGGGCGACGACGACAAGTCGGCGGTTCGCGGCTTTGGCAATCACACCGGGCCGCGCGCGTTCGGCGCACTCGGTGTCGGCGGGCAGATCGCGTGGGCAGATCCCGGGAGCGGCTTGTCGTTCTGCTACCTGACCAGCGGGATCGACGTCGACATCGTCGCGTCGTTCGTCCGCTCCGCGAAAATCGCTGGCCTGGCGGCTCGCTGCGCTGGATAGTCGCCAACGATGCCCGAAGATCCCTATTCCCTGCTCGACCGGTCGTTCGCGGCTGTCGATGCGCTGATCGCCGGCATCGGGCCCGATCAGTGGTCCGCTCCAACTCCGTGTAGCGACTGGTCCGTGAACCGGCTCGTCGGCCACGTCGTCGGCATGAACCGGATCTTCGTCGCGATGCTTGCCGGTGAGCCGCCGCCAGGGCGCGCGGACATCGAACCCGAGCAGCTGCTGCAGGCGTACCGGGAGTCGGCGGCTCGACTGCGAGCGATATTCAGTGAGCCCGGTGTGCTGGATCGAACCTTCGAGAGCCCGATGGGCCGCGCGACCGGTGCAGAGCGACTGATGATCCGCCTGTATGACCTGTTGGCGCACGGCTGGGATCTCTCGCGCGCGACTGCTCAGCCAGCCAACCTGCCTGAGGATGCAGCAGAGGCCGCCCTCGCCTTCGCGCGCGGTCAGGTAGTCGATGAGACGCGACCGGGGCGGTTCGAACCGGCGCAGGAGGTGCCGGCGGATGCGCCGGCGATCGATCGGCTGGTCGCCTTCCTGGGCCGATCGGTCGCCTGACCAAGCAAAGCTCCCTTACCCGGCACTTCTGCCTAGTAGCGGAGCTTTGCTAGGCAAATCTGCCAGGTAAAGGAGCTTTGCTAGGCGTCGAGGAGTTGGGCTGCTACCAGCTCGTTGCAGTAGCGGTCGTCCCAGTTGTTCAGCTGCATCGACTTGGCGCGGCGGAAGTAGAGCTGGATGTCGAACTCCACCGTGAAGCCGTTGCCACCGAAGATCTGCACTGCGGTGGCCGTGACCTTGCGGTAGGTCTGGCAGGCGTAGGTCTTTGCCATCGGCGCGAGCGACGCGATCGAGCGTCCTTCGGATCGGGCCCACGCGGCCTCCCATGCGAGGGTCTGCGCGCCGTCGACGGTCGTCACCGCATCGGCGAGGTAGTGAGAGATCGCCTGGAACGCCGCAAGCGGCTTGTCGAACTGCTCGCGGGTGTTGGCGTAGTCCCGCGCCAGCTCGAGTGCCGCGCGGGCGCCGCCGGCAGCCTGTGCCGCGAGCAGGACCGCGCCGTCGAGCATCGTGTCGTGCCACGCCGACCAGGCAGCCCCGGCGTCGTGGACGACGGCGTCGGCGCCGACGACCACGCCGTCGAAGTCGATGCGGAACTGCGCGTCGGAAGCGACGGTCAGCTGCTGGGTCAGCGTCACGCCCGGTGCTGTGGTGTCGACGAGCAGCGCGATGACGCCCGCCTCGTCGCGCCCGTCGTCGGTTCGCGCGAGCACGATCATCTGCCCCGCTGCCTGTGCGTAAGGCACGTGACGCTTCGCACCGGACAGCCGCCAGCCGTCCCCCTCGCGGGTCGCAGACAGGCGTACGCCGGAGGGACCGAAGCTGCTGTCCGGCTCGACCGACGCGACCGTCAGAGTCGCCTCACCGGATGCGATCCTGGGCAGCACAGCGGACTTCAACGCGGTGTTGGCGGAGCGGCCGATCAGTCCGGCGGCGAGCACCGCGCTGACGAAGTGCGGGCTCGCGACCAGCGCGCGTCCGAACTCCTCATAGACCACGGCCGCGTCGACCATCGACATGCCGCTGCCGCCGTGCTCCTCATCGATGAGGAGGCCCAGCAGACCGAGCTCGCCGAGCTGCGACCACAACGCGGGGGAGTGGCCGACCGGGTCGTTCTCGAGCTTGCGGACGACGTCCAGGCCGGCATGACGCTCACAGGTACGCCGCACCGAGTCGCGGAGCATGTCCTGCTCAGAGCTGAAGTCGAGATCCATTACGGCGTCCACTCCTTGCCTCGGCGCTGCCAAGGATTGTCGTCGGGCGTGCTGGGCAGTGCGATGCGGGCCGTCGCTGTCGTGCAGAGGCGATCGCCGACCGCTACCTTGACCTCGATGCCGGCCCAGCCGCAGCCGGCCTTGTCGGTCTCCACCGAGGTAACCGTCCCGTGGAACACCATCGTGTCGCCGGGAAAGATCGAGTCGAGCATCCGGAACCCGAGCTTGCCGAGCCGACCGCGGGCGCCGCTCCAGTCCGTGACATACCGCTCGAGCCAGGCCGCCTGGTTGGGTGAGTTGAGGAAGATGTCCTGTACGCCGTTGCGCTGCGTGGCGAACGCGTAGTCGTGATGCTGTGGCCGCCAGTCGCGGGTGGCCAGTGCTCCGACGACGACCGTGGTCGCCGTGACGTCGTAGGTAAGCGGTGGCAGCTCATCGCCGACCGAGACGTCAGCGATCGTGCGCGTCGCGGTGGTTGTCGCCGTGTTCATGCGGCCTGCTCCCTCTTGTAGCCGAAGCCGGTCCACGACTCGATGCCGACCAGGTCTCCGCGCTGGTTGCGGTACTCCACGTCGATCACCCAGAAGCGGCCCGTGCCGAGCTTGGTGGTCTTCTCGGCACTCACCGAGCGCAGCCGCTGGCACGTGCTCAGCACGTCGCCCACGCGGACCGGCTCGTAGTAGGTCACGGTGTTGTCGCTCATCACCGCCTCCGGCAGTCCGAGCTTGTCCTTCAGGTCGAAGTGGACCTGGAGCGGCATCGGCTGCACGTCGCGGCCGGGCGCCCAGTAGTGCGGCCGGAACCAGTTGGAGATCATCGACGGCGGCGCGATCGGACCGCCGGTCACCTCGTCGGCGACCGCGTCGTCCCAGAACAGCGGGTTGCCGTTCTCGACCGAGGCGCAGGACGTCCAGATGTAGCCGCGCTCGACCGGAAACTCGCCGACCTCGTCGTACTGAGGGACGTCGATCAGCGCCTCGATCTCGGCAGGCATGTCGCTCAAGAGACGGCTCCTTCGTCGCGCAGGGTCTTGATGTCGTCCGGGCTCATGCCGCACTCGGCAAGGACGGCATCGGTGTCGGTGTGGCTGCGGTCGGGCAGGTCGTAGCGGGGGACGCGCTCGGCGCCGGCGAGCATCGGGGCGAGCTGCGCGAAGTCCTCGCCGGATGCGGGGTGCGCAGTGGCGATCCCGCCACGGGCGATGACCGCGTCGTCAGCTGCGACCTCGGTCGCCGACAACACCGGCGATACGCAGGTGTCCGCGCCGGCGAGCAGAGCGACCCACTCGTCCCGGGTCTTGGTGGCGAAGCCCGTGTCGAACGCGGCGCGGATCTCGTCCTGCGCCGATGCGTCGTACTGCCGGGCCGCGAGGTCGGGTCGCTCCAGCGCAGTGCAGAGGTTGGCGAAGAACTTCGCCTCGATCGCGCCGACCGCGACGAACTCGCCGTCGGCGCAGCGATAGGTGTCGTAGCAGGCGAAGCGGCCCGAGAGCGGCGCGCTGCCCGGCAGCTGCGGAGTGCCGGTTGCGAGGACGTCGTCAACCTGAAGTGACATCAGCGCGATCATCCCGTCGGCGACTGCGACGTCGAGGTACGCGCCTTCACCGGTCCGCTCCCGGCCGACGAGTGCGGCGAGAATCGCGGCGACTGCCTGCAAACCGCCACCCGCGCTGTCGGCGACGGTCGCGCCGGGGACCATCGGCTTGTCCAGGGGACCGCGCTCGCCGGTTGCGAGGAAGCCGCTGACCCCCAGGTAGTTGAGGTCGTGCCCGGCCCACTGCGCGCGTGGTCCGGTCTGTCCGTACCCACTCGTCGAGCAGTACACGATCCGCGGGTTGCGGCTCTTCACGTCGTCGTAGCCGATCCCGAGTCGCGCAACGACGCCGGGCCGGAAGCTCTCGATCACGACGTCGGCGTGCTCGGCGAGACGCAGGAACGTCTCACGGCCGGCGGGCGCCTTGAGGTCGAGCTGCACGGTCCGCGTGCCCCGGCCGCCGCTGTAGAAGTGGGCCTTGGGAACGATCTGCGTGCCGGCGTCGCGAGGCACCGGCGCGACCTTGATGACAGCGGCGCCGTAGTCCGCGAGCCAGCCCGATGCGCGCACGGCAGGACCAACGCTGGCAAGGTCCAGCACGGTGACGCCGTCGAGCAGCCCGGACACGGTGGCCGTACCCGTCAGAAGTTCTTCGGAAGGCCGAGCTTGCGGCGCGAGATGATGTTCTTCTGCACCTCGGAAGTGCCGCCGCCGATCGTGTCGAGCACGGTGTATCGGTACGTCGACTCGGCCCGGCCCTTCATGGGTGCCTCCTCGGTCCCGACCCTCAGCTGAGCACCGGTGCCGCACAGATCCATCGACGCGTCGGCGAGCATTTTCGAGAACTCGGTGGCGAACAGCTTGTACTCACTCGCCTCCGAGGTCGGAGCGGCGCCGCCGGCGAGTGACTTGGCGAGGAACCGAAGACCCAGCACGCGGCCGACCTCCGCCTGAGTGGCCAGCGCCGCGATCCGTTGCCTCGTGACCGGGTCCTTGCGCAACGGCTCACCGTCGAGCTCGGCGGTGCGGACGTGGTCGATCAGCAGGTCGAGCCGCGCCTTGATCGGCGCGAACGTGAACATCGTGAAGCGTTCGAGGTCGAGGGCCTCGGAGATGTACTGGAAGCCGCGACCCTGCTCGCCCACGACGTAGTCGTTGGGCACGCGGACGTCATCGAAGAAGACCGAGTTGGTTCGCTCGTCGCCCATCGTCCAGATGCCCTGGATCGTGAGGCCGGGGTGATCCATCGGAATCAGGAACAGCGTGATGCCGGCGTGCTTCGGCGCGTCCGGGTCGGTCCGGGCGCCGACCCAGTACCAGTCGGCGAAGTGGGCGGACGTCGTCCAGATCTTCTGGCCGTTGAGGACCCACTCGTCGCCGTCGCGGACCGCTTGGAGCTGCATCGACGCCGCGTCGCTTCCGGCGCCCGGCTCGCTGTAGCCGACGGCGAACTCAACCTCGGCGTTGAGGATCTTCGGCAGGAACTCGGCCTTCAGCTTCTCGCTGCCGTGTCGAAGCACGGTCTTTCCCACGATGCCGACGCCCTTGCCGATCTGCGGGCCGCCGCGCTTGGCGAGCGCCTCGTTGAGCAGGTACTCGTAGACGCCGTCGCCTTCCTGGCCGCCGTGCTCCTTCGGCCAGGTGATGCCCATCCAGCCCTTCTCGGACATCTTCTTCATGAAGGCGCGGCGTTCGGGGGTGTCGACGATCTGCGCCATGTTCTCGCGGGTCGGGTCGAAGACCTCCGGGTCCTCGTTGGCGTCGAGAAACGCCTCGACCTCGGCGAGAAACGCCTGCTGTTCCGGCGTGAAATCGAAGTCCATGGCGGCCACTCTAGTCAGAATCTGACGACCCGTCAGATATCCCCACGACGTCGCTCCGCTGCGCTCCACGACACCGCGGGGGCCCCGATGGCCGTGCTGACTTTTCGCTCGTCACCGCGCGGATACGATCACTCGCGATGGACTTCTCCCTCACTACCGAACAGCTCGAGCTGCGGCGCATGTTGCGCGACGTGACAGCCGATCACTGCTCGTCGTCGCGACTGCGCGAGGTCATGGCCACGCCCTCTGGTGAGGATCCGGCACTGTGGAAGCTGCTTGCTTCCGAGCTCGGCCTGCTCGGGGTCGCGGTGCCCGAAACCGCGGATGGCCACGGTGGTTCGTTTGTCGATGCGGCCGTGGTGATCGAGGAGTCCGGCCGGGGGCTGTGGCCGGTTCCGGTCGTCAGCACGTTGGTGGCGATCGCGGCGCTCGACGCATCCACCGCGTCCGATCTTCTCCAGGCAGTGCTGAGTGGTCAGTGGCGCACAGCGATAGTCGTGCTCGCGGACGCCACGGTCTCGGGCTCCGCGCTGTCCGGTCAGGCGCAGCACGTCATCGGAGCTGCCGGGGCGGATGCGCTCGTCATCGCCGCGCCCGACGGCGTATATCTCGCCGCCCCAAGCTCGTCGACGACAGCCGCCGGGCTCGACCCGCTGCGACGCCTGTCGACCGTGACGTTCGACGGGTCCGCCGCCGAGCGGGTCGGCGACGCTGCGGCGTCCCGGCGCGCGGTAGACGTGCTCCGGGTAGCGCTTGCCGTCGAAGCGATCGGCGTCGCCGGATGGTGCCTGGACACAACCGTCGAGTACCTCAAGACCCGCGAGCAGTTCGGCCGGGCGATCGGGTCGTTCCAGGCGCTCGCGCACCGCGCCGCCGATCTCGCGGTCGATCTGGCTGCGGCGACCTCGACGGCTTACTACGCGGCATGGGCGGTCGACGGCGCGCCGGAGGAGCTCGGGGTGGTCGCGCCGCTCGCCAAGTCGGTCTGCGCCGACGCGGCGTACCGGATCGCCGCCGAGACGATCCAGATGCACGGCGGGATCGGATTCACCTGGGAGCACGACGCGCATCTCTACTTCAAGCGCGCGACCGCCCTGCGGACACTCCACGGCGCGTCACACGAGCAGCGCCACCTCGTCGCCGACCGCGCGGGGCTCTTCACCGGCTGACCGATATGTAGACGTCCCTCGACCGTTCGTGCGTGGCAGCAGAGAATGCGCGAGTGAGCGAGGGCGGGGTTGCGGCGGTCCCTATCGAGCATCGACGGTGGATCTTGATCAACTCGGTGCTGATCACCGCGTTCATCAACATCGTGATCAACACCGGAGCTGCGGCCGCTGGGGCGCGCGGGCATCACGTGGCGTGGTGGACCAGCAACCCGTTCAAGACCAACCTGCTCTACAACACCCTCGGCACGCTGTTCATCCTTCCGTTGGTGACCGCCCTTGGCGTCGGATCGGCGGTAGCAAAGGAGCGGGGCACTGGGATGTTGGCCCCGATCGGCTCGCCGTTCAACACCAGGCCATGGCGATGGGTACGGTCAGCGACCGGCATGAGGAGAGCGCTACGGATCGCCGTGGTCACTTTCGTCGCACTCGCGCCGTTGGACATCGCCGTGGTCGTGATCTTCGGCCGGAACGGCGCCGACGCGTCGCACTTCGTGATGGTTCAGGTGCTGTTCGCGGTGCTCCTTGGTGCGGTGGTGACGCCCCTCGTTGCGCTCGTTGCGATGTGCGACGAAGGCGCTAGTGCCTGAGGAGTCCTAGCGCTTCGGGACCTTGGGCCCGCTGACACCCCAGTAGATGAGCCGGATCATCGCCTCGCGCACATGCGCGAAGGGGATGTCCCATGCCTCGAAGCCACCCTGGTGGCCCGCCATCTGCGGCAGCAGGCCGATCAACGCGCCGGCCATCGCCATGGGGTCGACATGACCAGCGTCCACGTCGGGGTCGCCTTGCACTCGACGGATCTCCTCGGCGAGCGCCTTGGTCATGCCGTTGAGGATGAGCACGCGCAAGTGCCGGAACCGCCGGTCGCCCTCGGTCGAGAGCAGGTCGACAACCTTCAACGTGGGCCGATGCGTTCGATAGAAGTCGAGGAATCCGTCGACCAATGCCTCGGCGCTGGTCACACCCGCGGCGCCTCCCCACGGCTGGCCGGCGATGAGATCGACGAGCTGCTGGCCCTCCTCGACGGCATGCTCCGCGACGGCGAGCAGGACGGTCTCGAGATCGACGAAGTACTGGTAGAACGTCGCAGGCGACGTGCCTGCGGCACGGGTGATGTCGGTGACCTTCAGGTCGCGGTATGACGTCGACGCGAGCAGGTCGATCGTGCACTCGACGAGTCGCTTGCGGGTAGCGAGTCCGCGCCGTCCCGGTACGCGGCCATCGACTGCCCGCAGCGGAGCTTCCGCGCTCTTGGCGCGAGATGCCGCGGCAGTGTCCGACTTCGCGCGGCTGCCCGCGGCGGTATCTGACTTAGCCACGGGCGCGATCGTAACGGCAGGTGATTTCACTCATGTTGCTTCTCATTCGTGGGTGACGGCGGACAGGAACGGCGGCGGCTCGCCGCCGCCGTGAACGGCAAGGCTCGCGCCGGTGACGAACGCCGCGTCGGGGGAGGCCAAGTAGAGGCATGCGGCGGCGACGTCCGCCGGCTTCGCGAGTCGTTTCATCGGCACCGTCTCGGCGACCCGCGCGATCCCGGCTTCGTCGCCGAAGAACAAGCCTGACTGCTCGGTCTCGAGATAGCCGACGGTCACCTCATTTACCCGAACCCGCGGCGCCCACTCCATCGCGAGGGTGCCGCTGAGATTCGCGAGGCCCGCCTTGGCGGCGCCGTACGCCGAGCTGCCCGGTGACGGTCGATGTCCCGACAAGCTTCCGATGTTGATGATCACGCCGCCGTCGGGCTGCTCGACCATGACGCGGTACGCCGCCTGCGCGACGTAGAGCGGCGCAAGCAGGTTGAGCGCGATGACCTTGACGACGAAGTTGGGCGAAGCGTCGGCAGCAGGCGCCGGCGGGGCGCCACCGGCGTTGTTGATGACGACGTCCAAGCGTCCCCACCGTTCAACCGCTGCGGCGACGACAGCGCCCGCACTCTCGGGGTCCCGCAGATCTGCGGATACGAAGTCGTCTATCGCGGGCTCGGGAGCGTTGCGGGCACATACGAGTACGTGGGCATCGGCTTCACGGAATGCGTCAGCGATGCCCCGGCCGAGGCCCTTCGTGCCGCCGGTCACGAGCACGACGCGGCCGCTCAGCTTTGTCCCCACACGTATATGGTTGCACCGAATCTGACGACCCATCAGAAAGACACCCGTGGCCATCAGCACGTCGATCAGCGACCACGTCGCTGAGATCGTCGTCGACGCACCGCCCGTCAACGCGTTGACCGTTGCCGGGTGGTTCGAGCTCGCCGACGCGATCATCGCGGCCGGCCGAGACGCCGACGTCCACGCGGTCGTCCTCGCCGCCGAGGGCAAGGGCTTCAATGCGGGCGTCGACATCAAGGAAATGCAGTCGACCGAGGGCTTCGGTGCCCTGATCGGCGCGAACAAGGGCTGCGCCGCGGCCTTCGCCGCTGTCTACGACTGTGAGGTCCCGGTCATCGCGGCGGTGCACGGCTTCTGCCTTGGGGGCGGTATCGGGCTGGTCGGCAACGCCGACGTGATCGTCGCGTCCGACGATGCGACGTTCGGGCTGCCCGAGGTTAAGCAGGGCGCACTTGGCGCCGCGACACATCTCGCCCGCCTCGTCCCGCAGCACAAGATGCGGCACATGGTCTACACGGCCGAGCGGGCGACGGCACAGGAGCTCGCGGCGTACGGCTCGGTGCTCAAGGTCGTGCCACGTGAGGAGCTGCGGGCAACCGCGCGCGATGTCGCACTGCAGATTGCCGCGATCGACCCGACGGTCATGCGCGCGGCGAAGGCATCGCTCAACGGCATCGATCCGGTCGATGTGAAGCGGTCGTACCGCTTCGAGCAGGGCTTCACCTTCGAGCTCAACCTCTCCGGTGTCTCCGACAAGGCGCGCGACTCCTTCGTCGACAAGCGCGACGGCTGGGAGAAGCCGAAGGATGCCTGACAAGAGGGTCGGCGTCGACGACGTCGTCGGCGAGCTTCGTGACGGAATGACGATCGGGATCGGCGGCTGGGGATCGCGTCGCAAGCCGATGGCGGTTGTCCGGGCGATGCTGCGCAGCTCGCTGAGGGACCTCACGGTTGTCTCCTACGGCGGGCCCGACGTCGGGTTGCTGTGCGCGGCAGGCATGGTGCGCAAGGTGGTCTTCGCGTTCGTCTCCCTCGACTCGATCGCTCTCGAGCCGCACTTCCGGCTCGCACGACAGGCCGGTGCCGTCGATGCGCTCGAGCTCGACGAGGGCATGTTCCTGCTCGGTCTTCAGGCGGCCGCGTGGCGGGTACCGTTCCTGCCCACTCGCGTCGGGCTCGGTTCGGATGTCGTCGCGCGTCAGGACGAGATCAAGACGGTGGTCTCGCCCTACGACGACGGTGAGGAGCTCACCGCGATGCCGGCGCTCACCCTGGACGTCGCGCTGGTGCACCAGAACCGCGCGGATGCGGCAGGCAACGCACAGTTCCTCGGGCCAGACCTCTACTTCGATGACCTGATGTGTCAGGCCGCGGCGAAGTCCTTCGTGACCTGCGAGCAGATCATCGAGACGGCGGACTTCGCGAAGAGCGGCTCGCATCACACTCAGCGGATCAGCCGACTGTTCACCGACGGCGTCGCAGAGACGCCGAACGGCGCCCACTTCACCTCGTGCACACCGGACTACGAGCGCGACGAAGCATTCCAGAAGGAGTACGCCGCGAGTGCGACCTCGCCCGAGGCGTGGCAGGCGTGGCGCGCCGACTGGGTCGACATCTCCGAGGCCGACTACCAGCGCAAGGTCGCAGCGAGATGATCACCCCACGACGTTGCTCCGCTGCGCTCCACAACGCCGCGGGGGCCCCGAGATGAGTGCGTCCCGGGCCGACATCTGCGTCGTCGCGGTGGCGGAATGCTTCCGCGGCGACGGCGAGATCGTCGCCAACCCGATCGGCACGATTCCGAGAATCGGCGGGCTTCTGGCGCGCCGGTCGTTCGAGCCCGACCTCGTCATGACCGACGGTGAGGCGATGTTCACCGACGCCAACGGTGTGGTCGAGGCGTGGAACCCGTACCGCTCGATGTTCGACGTCGTCTGGTCGGGACGTCGCCACGTGATGATGGGCGGCTCGCAGATCGACGCCCTCGGTAACCACAACTTCGCCGCGATCGGAGACATGAAGCATCCGAAGTCGCAGCTGCTCGGCTTCCGCGGCGCTCCGGGCAACACGGTCAACAACGTGACGTCCTACTGGGTGCCGAACCACTCGCCGCGCGTCTTCGTCGAAGCGGTCGACGTCGTCACCGGCGTCGGGTACGACCGTGCCGCGGCGGCCGGGTCCGGTGCCACGCGCTACCACGGCCTGCGCCATGTCGTGACGAATCTCTGTGTGCTCGACTTCGAGACACCCGACCACCGGATGCGGCTGCGCTCGGTGCACCCAGGCGTCAGCGTCGACGAGGTAGCTGCGGCAACCGGCTTCTCGCTGGTGATGCCGGACGAGGTGCCGACTTCCCGGGAGCCGACCGAGTCAGAGCTCTCAATCATCGCCGAGCTCGACCCGCGCGACAGCCGGTCGAAGGAAGTCCCGGAGCCGTAGTGCCAGCACTGCATCCGGCGCTGTCGACGCGGTTCACCGAGTTGGTCGGGGTCCGCTATCCCGTCGTGCAGACCGGCATGGGCTGGGTGGCCACGCCGCAGCTCGCGGCCGCGACCTCGGCGGCGGGCGGGCTCGGGATCCTCGCCGCCGCGACGATGACGTACGACGAGCTGGCGCGTGCGATCAGCGACGTCCGGGAGCGCACCGATGCTCCGTTCGGCGTCAACATGCGCGCCGACCAAGCCGATGTCGCCGAGCGGGTCGAGCTGCTGATCCGCGAAGGCGTCCGGGTGGCGTCGTTCGCGATGGCCCCGAAGAAGGACCTGATCGCCCGGCTGCAGGACGGCGGGGTGCTCGTCATGCCTTCGATCGGCGCGAAGCGTCACGCCGAAAAGGTCGTCGAGTGGGGCGTCGATGCCATCCTGGTGCAGGGCGGTGAGGGCGGCGGGCACACCGGGGCGGTGCCGACGTCTCTGCTGCTGCCGCAGGTGCTGGATGCCGTGGGGGGACGGGTTCCGGTCATCGCAGCCGGCGGCTACTTCGATGGTCGCGGCCTGGTGGCGGCACTCGCCTACGGCGCGAGCGGGATAGCGATGGGCACGCGGTTCCTGCTGACGAGCGACTCGCCGGTTCCCGACACCGTGAAGCAGGTCTATCTCGCAAAGTCCGTCGCCGACACAGTGGTCACCAAGCAGGTCGACGGCGTACCGCACCGCGTGCTTCGCAGCGACCTCGTCGACACCCTGGAATCGGCCTCGACGCCGCGGCGGCTGGCCGGCGCAGTCCGCAACGCGGCGCGGTTCCGCAAGGACGCCGGCATCAGCTGGCGCGCCATGGTTCGCGAGGGCTCCGCGATGCGCAAGACGCAGGAGCTGTCGTGGAGCCAGGTGCTGATGGCGGGCAACACTCCGATGCTGTTGCGGGCCGCGATGGTCGACGGGCGCGTCGACCTCGGGGTGATGGCGAGTGGTCAGGTCGTCGGCATGATCGAGGACCTGCCGACGTGTGCCGAGCTGGTCGAGCGCATCGTGTCGGACGCCGATGCGATCTTGTGCCGACTCGCCAAGGGCGAAAGTTGAGCCGCCCGGCTGCCGATAAGCCACAGATGAGGACAAGGCTGCTCGCCGTGGTCGTCGCCAGCGCCGCGCTCGTCGCCGGATGCGGCGGGGGCAAGGAGCCTGCTGGTCACGCGCTCGCTGCGGCGGCCTGTCAGTCGAATGGTGCGACAGCCGCGAACGACGCCGCTCAGGCCGCAGCGCTCAACTCCGTCTACAGCACGCTTGCGGTGGACGAGAAAGCGCTCCAGACCCAGGAGGCCCAAGGTGGCGGGGTCCTCGGCAGCGGAGCCGCAGCTGCGCTGACTCTGGCGCCCGGCGCGGACATCAAGGTGATCACGGACTGCTCGGACCTTGGCCTGAAGGCAACTCCCTAACCGCGAGAACGTCGGAGCACTTCACCCACGTAGACTGGCGATGGATAGTCGACGCTGAGGAGTGCAGTGGCGTTGATCGCGCGATGAGCCCGCATCCCCGCCCGGTCGAGCCGGTCGCACGGATGACCCGGATCGAGGACTGGCCGGACGACGCCGTCGTCCGAGCTAAGGACGGCCGCCGGGTCGCGGTCATCCTGCCCGCACGCAACGAGGCGGCAACTGTCGGCGGGATCGTCGCAGCGGTGCGCTCGCAGCATGGTTCGGGACTGGTCGACGACATCGTCGTAGTGGACAGCGCATCGACTGACAAGACTGCCGAAGTCGCGTCGCGCGCCGGCGCGCGCGTGGTGACGTCGGTGCTGCCCGGCAAGGGTGAGGCGATGTGGCGAGGTGTTGCTGCGACCGACGCCGACATCATGGTCTTCCTCGACGCCGATCTCGAGCGTTTCGATCCGCGTTACGTTCCCGGGCTGGTCGGTCCGTTGCTTGCGGACCCTGCAGTGTCATTCGTCAAGGGTGCGTACGACCGCGACATCGCGGGCGACGTCACCGTCGGCGGTGGCCGCGTCACCGAGCTGACCGCGCGGCCCCTGCTCGCGGCCTTCTGGCCCGAGCTGAGCGAGATCGTGCAGCCGCTCGGTGGGGAGTACGCAGGCCGGCGCGACCTCTTCGAGCGGCTCCCGTTCCGTTGCGGCTACGGAGTCGACATCGGACTGTTGCTCGACACCGCCGAGCTGCTCGGTGTCGCGGCGATCGCACAGGTAGATCTTGCCGAGCGACACCACTCCCACTCGGACCTGCAGTCGCTCGGGCTGATGGCGGCGGAGGTGCTGCACACGGTTCTCGACCGGTTGATCGTCCAGGGGCGCCTCGCCGCGGATGCGGTGGCGTCAACGTCTCTGCTGCAGCCACTGCGCGTCGCGGGGAGCTACGCAGATGCGCAGCATCAGGTGAATGTCAGCGAGCGCCCGCCGCTGCGAACATCGGAGCCGGCGGTCATCCGGATCCCCGGGTAACCATCCATCCGGCCGTCGCTGCTGCGAGGACTGCCGCGAGTCCACCGGCAGCGGTCATGGCGTGCCCCGCGCCGATGGCGGCAACAATCGGCGCGCCTGCCACCGTCCCGACTCCGATCCCGGTTTGGATCGTCGCGCCCACCGAGGCGAACGCGCGACCGCGCTCGTCCGGGGCGACGCGGCTAGCGACCAGCGCACTCTGTGAGACGTTGGCGATCCCGTTGCCGATGCCGCCGACGACGGAGGCGGCAAGCGCGACCCCAAGCGATGGCGCGAGCCCGATTCCGAAGATGCCCAGCCCCGACAGTCCGTTACCGATAGCAAGGGTCGTTGGCATCGTCGAGGCGCTCAGCCGCCGGGGGAGCTGTGAGCCAGCAAGGCCGCCAACGCCCCACACGGCCAGATAGATGCCGAAGCCGGCCGATGTCGTCCCCAACTGGTTGATGAACCTGAAGGGCGCGGCGACGTTGTCGACGACGGCGCAGGTGATGGCGATCGTCGTCGTCAGCATGCTCCAGCGCAAGACGGTGTCGCGCCAGATGATCCGCATTCCCCCATGCACTGGCTGGTCAGGCTCAGCGGCGTCCGGGTCTGGTCGGCGGGTCAGGCTCAGCATCCGGCAGGCGACCGCGATCAGCACGAAGCTTGCGGCATCGACGCACAGGGTGGTGGTGAATCCGAAGGCCGAATCGAGCAGACCGCCCATCGCCGGACCGATGATCCAGCCGATCCCGCCGCCGGTGGCGATCCACGTGAACGCCGTCGTCGCGCTGTCCTCGCCACTGATCGCCGGCACCATCGCGCTCACTGCCGGCCGCACCATCGTGGAGATCGCGTTGAGTGCGAAGAACAACGCGACGATCAGCCAGGGAGTCCGGGCGAACGCAAGGGGGACCGCGACCAGCGCCTGGCCGGCGAGGGCGATCACGAGGAGTCGCCGGTTGTCGACGCGGTCGACCAGCCGTCCGCTGAAGGAAGCCAGCAGCACGAAGGGCAGCAGCTCTGCACCGAGTGCGGCGGAGATCCATCCCACGCCTGAGGTCCTCAGCTCGAGCAGCAACGCGACCATTGCCGCCGAGTCTCCGGCGACGGATACCAGCGTGCCTGCGGCCAGCAGCCCGATGTCGCGACGTTCGGCTTGCGGGGTCATCGCCGCAGTCTGGGCTACTTCAGCAGGTCAGGGCGAAGGGATTCGACCATGCGTCGCATGCCGTCGCGCCAGTGCACCGTCGAGTGGCCGACCAGCTCATGCATCCGGTCGAGGCTCACCCGGCCGCTCGCGAGTGAGTGTTCGGACACCGCGAGCGCCGGGGTCAGACCGGTCAGCTCACCGAGGTACGTCGTCCACTCCTCGACGCTGACCTGCTCGTCGCCCGCCCAGTTGACGGTCGTCGGCGGTACGCCGGCGATCTCGAAGAGCCTCGGCACCGTCGCCACGATGTCGTCGGAGTGCAACGGCTGGAAGACGTTGGGTCGGACCTCGTGGACGGCGACCTCCTGGCCGGCCTCCATCTGCGCCAGGTGGAACATCGGCCACCCGCCACCGTCGCCATAGGGCACGTTCAGCCGGGCGATCGTCGTCGGCAGGTTGTAGCGCTGGGCACCGTGTCGTGCCGCAGCTTCCGCCGCGATCTTGCAGATCGAGTACGTCTCCAGGTAGTAGGCACGATGGTTGTCGCCGAGTGGTGAGTCCTCATGCGCTTCGCCATGCGGGTGTGGCTCGTAGACGGCGGAGGTCGAGCAGTGCAGGAACGCCTTC
>DATAUF010000104.1:0-16393 GCA_036268405.1 Mycobacteriales bacterium | reverse complement strand
AACCTGCACGTCAACGTCCTCGACGCCCTCGAGCAAGACGAGGCGGTCACCGAGGCAGTGCTGAAGCTCGTGTCGTCGTACGGCGGCTCGATCAGCGCCGAACACGGAGTAGGCCGCGCAAAGCGCGACCACCTCGGGCTCTCCCGATCAGCGCAAGAGATCGCAGTGATGCGCGCGATCAAGAACTCACTAGATCCAGAAGGCCTGCTCAACCCCGGAGTTCTTCTGTAACGACACATGTAGCCGGTACGTCCCCGAACGGAACTGGCGTTCTGAGTCGCCGCGTTCATGTTCGAAGTAGCACACAACTCTCGCCGAATGGCCGCCCGAATGGGACATCACGCGTCAGAACGTCGCGTCCTTGCGTGAGTTGTGTGCTACTTCGAACCAGGGGGCTTCCGCGGAAGCGCTCTGGAAGTGCCGTTGCCGCGCGCTCTGCCGGCGGGAATGTCGGTTGCGCTACTCGGGTTCCGACGGAGGTGAGCACAGTTGATGTCCGGCGGGCAGCGGAGCGAGATGCGACGCGGATCTCGTGGCTGGACTCGAAGCACTCGTTCTCGTTCGGGCCGCACTACGACCCTGCGAACACCCATCACGGGTTGCTGCTGGTCAACAACGACGACGTCGTCGCGCCCGGGACGGGCTTCGAGACCCACCCGCACCGCGACATGGAGATCGTGACCTGGGTGCTGACCGGCTCCCTGGTCCATCAGGACTCGACCGGCCACAACGGGCTCATCTATCCCGGCCTCGCACAGCGAATGAGCGCCGGCAGCGGCATCCTGCACTCGGAGAAGAACGACGCTCGTCCGATCACGGGTGAAAGCTCCGACGATCCGGTGCACTTCGTGCAGATGTGGGTGCTACCCGACACCGGTGGCGTGACGCCGGGCTACGAGCAGCTCGAGATCGACGACGAGCGGTTGCGTGGCGGGCTGACACCGGTCGCCTCGGGCATGGCGCGGCATCGTGACGACGCGGCGATCCGGATCGGCAACAGAGATGCCGCTCTGTTCGCCTCGCGACTTGCCCCGGGCGACTCGGTCACCTTGCCGGACGCGCCCTACGTGCATCTGTTCGTGCCCGTCGGCTCAATCGAGCTAGAAGGCGCAGGCGTCCTCGACGAAGGTGACGCCGTGCGGTTGACCGCGGCGGGCGCGCGACGGGTCACCGCAGTGTCTGCCGCAGAGATTCTCGTGTGGGAGATGCACGCTACGGCCGGTTGATGGCCTTACTTTGAGGCAATGTCCAGACGGAACTTGGCAATCGGGTTGCTGCTGATCGCGATCGGCGTGGTCGCGATGGTGGTGTGGTGGAACGGCTTGCTGACATTCCTCGGTGTGAGCAACGAGGCCGGCCGGTGGTACGCCTTCGACTCCGGCTCGGGTGCCGTGATCCTCGGCGATCTGCCACTGCTTGGTGGGCTGGTCTTGATCGTCCGTCACCACAACTGCGAGATTCGTGGCTGTCCCCGGATCCAGATCAAGCGACCGACGGCTGCGGGACACCTGCTCTGCCGAAAGCATCACCCCGAGACCGGGCCGCTCACGGTCGAGGAGGCGCACGCCGCGCACCACGCCGCGGCGGCCGCGCAGGCAAGCGCGTGAACCGCCGGGCCGCGCTCGTCACCATCGCCGCCGCGGTGGGCTTCGATGTGATCGGCGCGATTTGGTTCGCCGCCGTCGAGAACCTTTCCGTCGCGACGGGTCTGTATTGGTCGGTGACCACCGCGACGACTGTCGGATACGGCGACATCTCACCGCACACCAGCACGGGACGCGTGATCGCGGTACTTGTCATGCTGACCGTGATCCCGCTGTTCGCCGCGACCTTCTCTTTGCTGACCACCTCGTTGACCGCGATGCACGTCTCGAAGCTGCACGCCGAGGCACTGGCCCACATCCGTCACATCAAGGAGCACCTCGGCGTCGACGCACAGCTGCCGGACCATCTGGTTCCCCCGCACCTTCAGAAGGCCGCCGCTCGAGTCGCGCTAGATCAGCGCCAGTCCTAGGCCGGCGGCTGCTGCTGCGAGCCCAACCGCCAGGCTGCCGACCACGTTCGCCGCGGCGGCGGCGATCCGACCGTTTTCGGCGAGCGCGAACGTCTCCCACGTGAACGTGCTCCACGTCGTGTAGCCGCCGAGCAGACCCACGCCCAGGACGGTCGCGGCACGGCCGTCCAGTCCGTGATGAAGGGCCATTCCTGTCACGACGCCAAGGGCGAGCGAGCCGCTCACGTTGATGACGAAGGTGCCCCACGGAAGCCCGGAGCCGTGGCGTCGCTGGATGGCGATGTCCAGCCCGTATCGGCCGGCTGCGCCGACGGCCGCGGCGAGTGACACGAGCAGCGCCAGGCCCATCAGGCGCCGCCGTCGTCGAGGGCTCGTCGCTCGGCGGTGCGTGGTAGCCGCCGGCCGACGAGTGCGCCGCCCGCCGCGGCTGCGAGGCCCGCGACGAGGCTCGCCGCGAGGTAGCCGCAGCCGAGCAAGAGGTGGCCATGGGCGGCGAGCTCGTCGACCGCGACCGCTACCGAGCTGAAGGTCGTCAACGATCCACAAAACCCGGCTCCGACCAGCGGTCGGGTGTACGTCGACGGGCCCATCACCTCGAGCACGACGATCAATAGTAGCCCCAGGATGAACGCTCCCGCGGTGTTCACTGCGAACGTGGACCACGGGAAGCTTCCCGAAGGTGCAGCCCAGTGCGTGACGGCCTCGTAGCGTGCCAGGCCACCGACGAAGCCGCCGGCCAGGACGACACCCACCCGACGCAGGTCGACCGTGGCCTCGCCGTGCCGCACGTACGCCAGGTCGTCGCTGGTGACGTCGGGGTCGACCGGCCACGCGCCGGTTGAGGGATGCTGTCGGTGGGCCATCGAGTCAGCCGTCCGTTTCCCGGCTGCTGTCCAGATGGGTCACGAGCTTGGACAGTGCCGGAAGCGCAGCGCGGAGCGACTGAAGCTCGTCGGTGCTCAGGTGTGCGGCCGCGTCGCGCATCACGCGGCGGTTGGACTGCTGCCAGTCGGCGAGCCGCTCTTCACCGTCGTCGGTGAGCAGCAGGCGCCAGGCGCGGCGGTCGGCCGGATCCGCCTGCCGCTCGATCAGGTCATGGGCAAGCAAAGCACCGACGAGCGTGCTGACCGTGGTGGGTGCGAGCAGCAGGGCCTCACCGACTTCGCCGGCACGCAGGCCCGGGCGCTCCGCGAGAAGCTGCATGACCTCGATCTGTGCCATCGACAGCGTCTCGAACGGGACATCCGATCGCACGACTCGTCGCAGTGCCCGCCGGAGCCGGGTGACGGCGTCGGCCAGCGCGTCCAGGTCAGCAGCTTTGGGTAGCCGCCTGTCGGCGGGGGCTGATCGGCGCGGAGCCGGCATGCCCAGATCGTACTGTTGACGGGTATTCCGGTAGCAGAAAAGTCCTGCTACAGTATTAATATGATCGAGCAGCCGCTCAGACTCGGGCCTCCGCTGGATGCGCCGGGCTACCGCCTGCTCCACCTCCTCGAGCCGGCCAGACCGCGCCGGGTCGCCGCGTCACCGCGCGCGGGTCTCTTCGCGGTCGCCACTGTCTGCGTGGGCGCGTTCATGGGTCAGCTGGACGCGAGCATCGTGACGGTTGCGCTGCCGCGGATGTCGACCGATCTTCATGCCGGTGTCGGGGCCGTCGAGTGGGTCTCGCTCTCCTACGTCCTGACGCTCGTCGCGCTCGTCGTGCCAATCGGGGCCTGGGCTGACGCGATCGGCCGCAAGTCTCTGTACGTCGGCGGATTTGCGGTCTTCACCCTTGCGAGCGTCGCGTGTGCCTTCGCACCGGATCTTGCAGTGCTGTGTGCGTTCCGCGTCACCCAAGCGGTCGGCGCCGCGCTGATGCAGGCGAACAGCGTCGCCCTGATCGTCGCGGTCACTCCTTCCGCGCGACTCGGTCGCGCGGTGGGGATACAGGCGGCAGCCCAGGCCGTCGGTCTGGCGGCCGGTCCCGCAGTGGGAGGTCTGCTGCTCTCGGTGACGTCCTGGCGCTGGTTGTTCCTGGTCAACGTTCCCGCGGGTCTGATCGGTCTCGTGACCGCCGCGCTGTTGCTGCCGCGCAGTCGCGACCTCCTGCCGCGGCGGCGGCTCGACCCGATCGGCCTCGCGTTGTTCGTCCCGACGATCGGCGCGACGCTCCTGGCACTGTCGCTGGCCGCCGGGCGCGGACAGCAGGGCCAGGCGTTGGCGGCTGCGGCGATGGCTGGAGTCCTCGGCGTCGCACTGGTTGGCCAACAGCGGCGTTCGGGTAGCCCGCTCATCGACCGACGGATGAGCGCGAATCCTGCCTACCGCCGAGGTCTTGCCGCTGGCTTTGCCGGCTACGCGGTGCTGTTCGGCACGCTGGTCGTCGTGCCGCTGTTCCTGACCCGGTCAGGGCTGGCCGGCTCGGCCCGGCTCGGTCTCGACCTCAGTGCGCTGCCTGCCGGCATCGGGGTGGTTGCGCCCTTTGCGGGACGCTGCGCCGATCGCGCGCCGGCAGCGGTCGCCCGCATCGGGCTCGGCGTCGCGGCGCTGGCAGTGCTGCTGCTCGGGGTGACAAAACCCTCCGGGCTCGCGCTCGTCGGGATTCTCGGCTTGCTCGGCTGCGGCCTCGGTGCATTCATCCCGGCCAACAACCGGTCGCTCATGCTTGCCGCGCCGCCCGGTCTGTCGGGAGCATCGGCGGGGCTGTTGAACATGGTCCGCGGGATGGGGACGGCAGCGGGCACTGCGCTGGCGGTGGCGGCCTTCACGATGTCCTCGACGCCACGCCTCGGGCTCGGCGTCGCGGCTGCCTTGCTGGGAGGCGTCTGTGTCGCGGCCCTGTTCGCGGCGCCCGCTCATTCGCCGGTCGAGGGTCTGGACACTTGTCCAAGCGCTGACTAGCGTCCGGGCAGTGACGCCCGACCGGCTGCCCGCGCTCGCCGATCTCGACCGAGCCGCGCTCGCGGTGCTCGGCCGGGAGTGGCTGCTGCACGGCCATCTGCAGGACCGCGTCGGGATGGCGCTGGTGATGGAGCATCTCGGTCGCGAGGAGATGCAGCAGGTCGCGATCGAGGAGTGGATGGCAGCCAGCCCGGTCTACTCGCTTCGGATGCAGCGGGCGTTCGGTTTCACCGGCCACGGCGTCGACGTGATCTGCAAGAACCTTCAGCTCGACATCGGCGCGCCGCACGAGTTCATGGACTTCCGCTTCCGGATCGATGACGAGAGCCATGGGGAGTTCTGGCTGGCCCATTGCGGAGCACTGATGGATGTCGAGCCCATGGGCGAGGACTTCGTGCACGGCATGTGCCACACGATCGAGGACCCCACCTTCGACGCGACCGCTGCTGCCACGAACCCCTTGGCGGCGATCCGCCCGATCCATCGGCCGCCGCGGATGCCTGCCGGACGGATACCGCACTGTCGCTGGCGGATCGACATCGTCACGGATGGCCCACCAGTGGCGCCTCATCCGCATCAGGCGGTGGTAGAGCGCTCGCGTGCTGCCACGCTGGACCTGGACGTGCCCGATGCGGACAGCGACGCGGAGGGGCTGGGCGACTACAGCGGCGCCTTCGACCCGGACTTCCGGCTCGAGGACCTCAGTCACCGCGCGCTGGTCATTGCATTGGGTGAGTTCGCGTTACAGAGCCACCTGCTGCTGCGCGCCCTGCTGCTCAGCGTCGATCACCGCCTCGGTCCCGATGTCGTGTACAGCCTCACGCCGCGCCTGATTGCCGGATGGTCCGGGCTGACCGCGCAGCGGCTGCGCGTCGCGTTCGATCTCCCGTCGACCTCGCTCGGCCTGGCCACGATGCTTGCGCTGCACCCGATGCTCGCGCCGCGTGACTACGTCGGCGCCACGATCAGTCATGACGGCGAGGTTGTGCGCCTCGGCTTCTCGGACTGTCCAGCTGCACACGAGGCCGACGCCTACACCTGGTTCGCCGGGCTCAACGGCCCGATGGACGCAGCGATCGCCGGTATCGCAGCCGCGTTCGACCCGCGAGCCGGTTGCGAACCGGTTCCCCCGCGTGCGGACGAGGTCGCCGCGTACGTCCTGACCCTCGACCCTTCCGCTGCGCCCGCGGCGGAGCCGCCCGATCTCGCGATCGCAAAGATCAGTACGGGTGCCCGCTTCCGCTTCCGCGACGGCACCGCGCGACTTCCGGTGCTGACATGATCCGCCCGATGGTCTACCGTCCGGACACATGTCCAGTGCCGTGGCGGTAACGGCAGCGCGGCGGTCGCTCGCCGGCCGCCCTGCAGACACCGTTGCCGCGCTGGTGGACGCCGCAGTCGCGGAGATCGCGGAAACCGGCTTCGACGGTCTGACCGTGCGCGGGGTGGCGAGACGTGCGGGTGTATCGGCCGCGACGGCCTACACCTACTTCGCGAGCAAGGAGCACCTCCTCACCGAGGTGTTCTGGCGTCGACTCGCAGCCCTTCCGGAGCCGATCGCAAACAAGCGGCAGAAGCCGGCCGAACGAGTGGCCGACGCAGTGCGAGACGTCGCGCTGCTGGTGGCCGACGAGCCCGAGCTGGCGGCGGGGGTCACCACCGCGATGCTGGCCCACGACTCGGATGTGCAGGCACTGCGTGGTCGCATCGGCGCAGCCATAGGTGGCCGGCTTGGCCAGGCGATCGGCCCTGACGCGGACCCCCGGATGGTGCGCGCTCTGGTCTTCACGTTCATCGGCGCGCTGTTGTCCGCAGGCATGGGTTACGCAACCTATGCCGAGCTGCCCGAGGTCATGTCTGATGCCGCCGCGCTCATGACGTCGCGGTCGCGATGACGACCGAGGCGGCACCCGTTTCGACGTTCGATCCATACGACTACGCCATTCACGAGGACCCGTACCCGACGTACGCATCGCTGCGCGCCGACGCGCCGCTCTACTACAACGAGCACCGTCGGTTCTATGCGCTGTCACGCCATGCCGACGTCGCCGCGGCCTTCCGTGACGGCGAGCGCTTCTCCAGTGCCGATGGCGTCTCGCTGGATCCGGCCGCCACTGGTCCGCAGGCCGCGCGGGTGATGTCGTTCCTCGCGATGGATGAGCCGCGGCACGGAAGGATGCGGCGCCTGGTTTCCAAAGGCTTCACGCCGCGCCGGGTGCTCGACCTCGAACCTCGGGTGCGGGCCATCACCGACGCCCATCTCGCACCCGCCATCGAAGGCGGCTCGTTCGACTTCATCGAGGACGTTGCGGCGAAGGTGCCGATGGACGTCGTCTCGGAGCTGTTGGGCGTGCCCGAGCCTGATCGCGCCGAGCTGCGACGCCTGGCGGATGTCGTGGTGCATCGCGAGGACGGGGTTTTCGACGTACCTGCTGCCGCTGCCACTGCCTCGATCGAGCTCGCGGTCTACTACCTCGACCTGATCGCCGCTCGCCGGCGAGCGCCCCAGGACGACCTGACCTCAGCTCTGCTCGATGTCGAGCTCGACGGTGAGCGACTGACCGATGACGAGCTCGGTGCCTTTCTCTTCCTGATGGTTGTCGCCGGCAACGAGACCACGACCAAGCTGCTCGGCCATTGCTGGTACTGGGGCTGGCGCAACCCCGACCAGGTCGCCAAGCCACTGCGCGACCGGGCCGCCGTGTCGGCCTGGGTCGAGGAGACGTTGCGCTACGACGCGTCGAGCCAGGTGCTCGCGCGTACCGCTGCGATCGACATTGCGATGCACGGCGGGTTGATCGCGGCGGGCGAGCGGGTGCTGCTGCTGGTCGGCGCCGCGAACCGTGACGAAAGGGTCTTCGCCGACCCGGATCGCTATGACCTCGATCGTGACACCACCGAGCTGCTGAGCTTCGGCTCGGGTCGCCACTTCTGTCTTGGCGCGTCGTTGGCCCGCCTCGAGGCGAGGGTTGTGCTGGAACAGGTCCTCGGGCGGATCACGGGCTATGACATCGACGAAGCAGCCTCACGCCGTGTGCACTCGGTCAACGTGCGGGGCTTTGCGCAGCTGCCGACGACGGCGACCCTGCGATGAGCGACACAGCACGAGGAGATCGTCGATGACGGCAGCAACGGCCCCGCCTCCGCCGTCGGTTTCCGGCGGCCAACACGAGCACGGCCACCTTGAGGAGCTACGCGGTGACCCGATCGGCCTGATGCGTCGCGTACACGACGAGTGTGGGGATGTCGGGGCGTTCGACCTTGCCGGCCGCCGCGTGGTTCTCGTGTCCGGTGCCGACCTGAACGAGTGGTACTTCCGGACCCCCGACGAGCTGCTGGACCAGGGAGCGGCGTACCCGTTCATGACGCCGATCTTCGGGACAGGTGTCGTGTTCGACGCGCCGCCCGAGCGTCGCGGGGAGATGCTCAAGAACTCCTCGCTGCGCGGTCCGCAGATGAAAGGCCACGCCGAAGTGATCGCGGCGGAGGTCGAGCGCTCCATCGCAGGGTGGAGCCGCGAGCAGACGATCGACTTGCTCGACTTCTTCGCCGAGCTGACGATCTACACGTCGTCGTCCTGTCTCATCGGCAAGAAGTTCCGCGAACAGCTGGATGGCAGCTTCGCCCGGCTCTACCACGACCTCGAACGAGGGACCGATGCGCTCGCGTACGTCGATGCCTACGCCCCGATCGACAGCTTCCGGCGCCGCGACGAGGCTCGGGTCGAGCTGGTCAAGCTGGTCGAAGGAATCATGGCCGGCAGGGCAGATGGCGAGCGCGACGAGGACAGTGACCTGCTCGACCTGCTGATGTCGCTGAAGCACGAGGACGGTCGGTCACGCTTCAGCGCCGATGAGATCACCGGCATCTTCATCTCGATGATGTTCGCGGGTCACCACACGACGTCAGGGACGGCGGCGTGGACGCTGATCGAGCTGCTGCGGAAGCCCGCCGAGATGGCCGCGGTGGTGTCCGAGCTCGATGAGCTGTACGCGGGTGGCGGCACGGTGAGCTTTCAGGCGCTACGGGAGATCCCGCGGCTGGAAGCAGCGATCAAGGAGGCACTGCGGCTGCACCCGCCGCTGATCCTCTTGCTGCGGGTGGCGACGCAGGACATGGAGGTCGGTGGCTATCTCGTGCGCGAGGGCGACCTCGTGGCAGCCAGCCCGGCGATCTCAAACCGGCTTGCTCCTGACTTCGTGGACCCGGATGCCTTCGAACCCGTCCGCTACCTCGATCCCCGTCGGGAGGACGACCACAACCCGTGGACGTGGATCCCCTTTGGCGGCGGCAAGCATCGCTGCGTCGGCGCGGCGTTCGCGATGATGCAGCTCAAGGCGATCTTCCTGGTGCTGCTCCGCGGCTACGAGTTCGAGCTCGCCCAGCCGACCGACACCTACCGCAACGACCACTCGAAGATGGTGGTGCAGCTCGAGCAACCGTGTGCGGTGCACGTGCGGCGGAGGTCGCGATGAAGATCACGGTGGATCGCGACCTGTGCCAAGGTCACGCCATGTGCGAGGTCGAGGCGCCGGCGGTGTTTCGGGTCGGCACCGCCGATCAGGTCGAGCTGCTCGATGACCACCCCGACAGCCAGGACCACGAAGCGGTGCGCCTCGCGGTGAAGTACTGCCCGACCCGCGCCCTGTCGATCGAGGAGGACTGAGCCGATGCCCGACCGTGCCGAGATGGAGACGTTCTGGCAGCGCTGGCTGGACACCAACTCCGAATGCGAAGCGCGACGTGACTGGTCGGCCCTCGCGGAGTTCTTCGCGCCGGACGCGACGTACGGGTGGAACTGCGGCGCCGGCGACGACTTCATGGCGGTGGGTCGTGACCAGATCCGCGAGCTCGCGCTCGGGTTCGAGATGCAGGGGCTCGAGGGCTGGACCTACCCGTACCAGGCAACCCTCATCGACGACCGAGCCGGGATGATCATCGGCCTCTGGAAGCAGGTCGCGGACGCGAAGCGACCTGACGGCACGGCCTACGAGGTGGCCGGCTTCGGTGCCAGCTGGTTCGGGTACGCCGATGGTGCGTGGGCGTGGCAGCGCGACTTCTTCGACCACATGAACGCTGGGACGTTGTTCTTCGAGATGATCGCGGCCGGCGTCCTGTCCGACGGGATGCGCAGCCGGATCGAGAAGGCGGCCGCCGGGGAGCGGCTGCCCGGCCATCACCGCCCCTCGGAGATCCCCGCGCCGCTGTGGCCCCCGGCGTTCAAATGACAGAGCTCGCGAGATGACCGAAGACGCCTCGCCCGGTGTCGCAGTTGTCGGACTCGGCAACATGGGCGCTGCGATCGCCCGGCGGCTGGTCAGCTGGCGAGGTGGCCTGACCGTCTTCGACCTTCGCGCCGATGCTGTTGCGCCGTTCGTCGAGGCGGGCGCGCGGGCCGCCACCGATCTGCGGGACTTGGCGACCTCGGCGCACATCATCTCAGTGGTGGTCCTCACCGACGACCAGGTTCGTGAGGTCGTCGGCGAGCTCGTCGCGGCAGCCGAGCCCGGAACAGTGATCGCCGTGCACTCGACAATCGACACCGAGACCGCTCCACTGCTGGCCGAGGCCGGGGCGCGGCGAGGCGTGCACGTGCTCGACGTCGCGCTGACCGGCGGGCCGGGCGGGGCCGCCGAGGGCACGCTGGTCGCGATGGTCGGCGGAGACCGTGAGGCGTACGAGCAGGCGAAGCCGGTGTTCGCAGCTTGGGCGTCGCTGTTGCTGTACTTCGGGCCGGCAGGCGCCGGAATCAGGGCGAAGGTCGCCCGCAACCTCCTGCAGTTCGTGGGCTACGCGGCAACCGGTGAGGTCGCACGGCTTGCCGAAGCCGCGGGAGTCGACGTGCTGAAGCTCGCCGCCGCGATTCGGCACAGTGACGCCGTCATCGGTGGTCCCTCGGTGGTGATGATCTCGCCGACAGCGGAGCCGTACGCCGCCGACGACCCGCTGCGGCCGATCTTTGAACACACCCGAGAGCTTGGCGAGAAGGATCTCAGCCACGCCCTCGCCCTCGGCGCCGCCCTCGGCGTCGACCTGCCGTTCGGACGGCTGGGGCTCGCATCGCTCGGGTCCGCCTTGCGCGTGCCTGAAGAGGTGAAGCCTTGACCGACGAGCGGCACGATCAGGGCAAGGCGAAGATGGCTGAGGTCTACGCCTGGAAAAGCGTCCCGGACGTACCGGGCGACTTCTTCGCCGTCACCGTCGACCACCTGTTCGGTGAGATCTGGACTCGCGACGGCCTGACGCTTCGTGACCGCCGAATGATGCTGATGGGCGTGATCGCCGCGCTGGGTGAGTGGGCGGTGCTCCCGATCCAGCTCGACGCGATCCTCGCCAACGAAGAGCTGACGGCCGACGAGCTTCGAGAGATCGTCATCTTCCTCACGCACTACGTCGGCTGGCCGCGAGGCTCGTCGTTCAACCGAATCGTCGAGGAACGGGTGGCTGCCCACCGGGGCGCGGGAACCAAGAGCGACTTTCCGGGTCCCGGAGGCAAGGACAAGTGACCGGACGGGGGGCACGGTCCGCTGCACGAGCTCGTCGCCGCGGGGCGGCTGCCGCCGTCCTGCTCTGCCTTGTCGCGACGGCGTGCGGCGCGCGTCTGCCGGGCGATGTCCAAAAGGCGGCGTCGAACGCGGTGCTCCAACCCAGGCAAGGAAGCGCAGCGCAGTCAGCCGGCAACGGTGGCGGCGTCAACCCGGTTGTGACCTCCCCGGCCGGTGCACCCAACAGCGGCAGCCTCCCCGGTGTTCCGAGCAGTGCAAGCACGGCACCCGCCGACGGTGGCAGCGGGCCGACAGCGCAGGCGAGTGCATCGTCTTCGGCTGCCGCCAGCGAATGCTCGGGTGGCACGGATGTCGGGTTGACGGCGTCGACCCTCACACTGGGCGAGATCGCCACATTGAGCGGTCCGGTGTCCGGCTTGTTCGACGGCGCGGTTCACGGCGGCGAGGCATTCGCCAACTACGTCAACCACGCGGGTGGCGGGATCTGCGGGAGGCAGGTGAAGGTCGACGTCTCCGATGACGGCGCCAACTGCACCCAGGACGAGAACGCAACACAGAACTTCGTCGGCAAGGCGTTCGCACTGTCAGGCTCGTTCGCGTTGTACGACGGTTGCGGCGCGACCGTGGTCAAAGCCAATCCCGGAGTCGCGGACATTCACGTCGCGCTCGATCCCGCTGCTGAATCGCCGGCCAACCACTTCGACATCTCGGCAAAGGAGCCGGGCTTTGCGACGGGGATGTTCCGCTACTACAAGCAAAAGTACGGCTCGAAGCTCGACCACATCGGAACGATCGTCGAGGACATCCCGTCGGCCGTCGCGAACCAGGCGAACTTCGTCCACTCGGCCGAGAGCGAGGGCTGGCACTTCACCGACAGCATTCTCGAGCAGGCGACCAACAGCAACTTTCAGCAGGACTTCAACAAGCTCTGCAGCCGAGAGCACATCCAGGTCTTCTTCGAGCTCACCGAGCCGGCGGGCAACGCAGCGGAGATGGTCAACAACGAACGCCAGGCGGGCTGCCCGAAGAGCCTGATCAACATCTTCCCGATCGCCTACGACCAGGGCTTCCTGCAGGACTTTGCAGGTAACACCTCGGCGCTCGACGGGATGCAAGGGTGGACCGAGTACGCCTTGTTCTTCAACAAGGACGAAGCGGCGAACAACCCGGAGGTGAAGCTTCTTCAGGAGTGGTACAGCAGGACGTATCCCGGCGTGCCGATCAATCTCTACGGGATGTACGCCTGGGCCAGCGACCGTCTCCTCGAGCAAGCCGCAGACAGCGTGAAGGGTCCACTGACGCGGAAGTCACTGCTCAGCGCGTTGCGCAAGATCAAGAGCTTCTCCGACAACGGGCTGATCGCGCCGGTGGACCCGAACGCGGGAGGCCCGCACTGCTACATCCTGTTCCAGTTCCGCAACGGAGGCTTCGAGCGCGTGGACGATCCCAAGACCGGATACCGCTGCGACGGTCGCTTCCTGCCCCGGCCGACCGGATGACTGCCGGACCTGCAACGGGCAAGGGCGACCATCCGGTCAATCCCGCCGTTGACTTTGTCAGCGGTGAGTTCTGGGGCCGCAACCCGCACGAGGAGCTGACCTGGCTGCGCGAGAACGCGCCGGTCTACTGGGATGGCCAGGTGTGGGGGATCGCAAGCCACGCCCAGCTGAAGTACGTCTCGCTGCATCCCGAGCTGTTCTGCAACAGCGGGGGCATCCGTCCGGACAACGCCGGGATGCCGATGATGATCGACCAGGACGGTGCCGAGCACAAACGGCGTCGCAACATGGTCAACCGCGGCTTCACCCCACGTCGGCTCAGCGACGCAGTGGAACGGATCAACGTACTTTGCGATCGGATCATCGACGACGTCGCGGAACGTGGCGAGTGCGATGCGGTGCGGGATCTGGCGGCGTGGCTGCCGATGCATGTGATCGGGGACATGCTCGGCTTCCCGGAGGCCGAGCGCGCCACCTTGCTCAAGTGGTCCGACGACATGCTCTGTGCACTCGTCGGCACGGCTGACCCGGAGCGGCTACAGCCCGCGGCCGAGGCGTACGCCGGCTTCCGGGACTTCGCGACCGCGGCGATCGAGGACCGACAGCGCAAGCCCGGCGACGACCTCGTGAGCCTGCTCGTCTCCGGTGGGACTGATGGCGACGCGATCAATGTCGAGGACGTGATCCACGATGCGCTGCTGATCCTCATCGGCGGCGACGAGACGACGCGCCATGTCATCAGCGGTGGCCTGTATCAGCTGCTGCTCGACCCGGCCGGGACTCAGGTGCTCATCGACGATCCGACGCAGATCCCGCGCGCGGTCGAGGAGATGCTGCGTTGGGTGAGCCCGATCAAGAACATGGCCCGGACCGTGGTCGAGGACACTGAGGTAGGCGGACAGAAGCTCGAGGCGGGCGACAAGCTGCTGCTGCTGTATCCGTCGGCCAATCGCGACGCGTCGGTGTTTCCCGACCCATTTCGCTTCGACATCGCCCGTACGCCGAACGACCACGTGGCGTTCGGGATCGGTACGCATTTCTGCCTCGGCAACAACCTCGCCCGGCTGGAGCTGGTCTGCTTCTTCGAGACACTGCTGCGCAGACTTCCGGACATCGCGTTGGCGACCGACGCCGAGCCGGCCTACCGCCCCGCCAACTTCGTCTCCGGCTACGAGACGATGCCGGTCAGCTTCCGTCCGCGCTGAGGACGGCCTTGGCACGGGAACGCGCGGCGGCGTCTTCCCACCGAGCCTCGATCCGACCGAAACGCCAGATGCCGAGGGCGACTGCCCACGTCACGGCGAAGAGCCCGACGATGATGAAACCTGCGGTGTTGATGTTGAAGTCGGCCATCGCGTTCCAGAAGCCGCCGGTCAAGTCGAGCTCGCTTGCGAGCAGGCCGAGAAGCTCGATCGTCCCGATCGCGAAGGCGACGACGACGGACAATCCCGTGATGGTGATGTTGTAGTAGACCTTGCGGATCGGCTTGGAGAACGCCCAGCCGTACGCGAAGTTCATGAAGCAGCCATCGAGGGTGTCGAACGTGCTCATCCCCGCGGCGAACAGCAAAGGCAGCGCGAGAATCGCCCAGAACGGCAGCCCGCTCGCGACTGCCGTCCCCGAAAGCACGAGCAGCGCCACCTCGGTCGCGGTGTCGAAACCGAGGCCGAAGAGCAGCCCGATGGGGTACATCTTCCAGGGCTTGTCGACGCGGCGCGCGAGGCCGCCGAAGAAGCGGTTCATCATGCCGCGCTGGTTGAGCTGACGCTCGAGCTCCTCGTCGTCGAACCGGCCGCGCCGGAGCTCGACGAAGATCTTCACGATCGAGACCAGGATCACGACGTTGAGTGCGGCGATCAGATAGAGGAACGTGCCCGACACGGACGTACCCACGATTCCGGTGACGCTATGAAGTCCTGAGTTGCCGTTCTTGACCTGGCTGTCGAGCGCCCTGATGCCAAGGTTCAACACGACCGACATCACGAAGACGATCGACGAATGGCCGAGCGAGAACCAGAAGCCGACGCTCATCGGCCGCTTGCCGTCCGCCATCATCTTGCGGGTCGTGTTGTCGATCGCGGAGATGTGGTCGGCATCGAAGGCATGACGCATGCCAAGAGTCAGCGCGAGTATGCCGGTGCCGAGTCCGAAGAGCTGGACGTGACCACCGCGGTGGGACACGACGTAGTGGCCGGGGATGGCGGCCGTCAGAAGCGCAAAGCCGGCGACGTAGAGCCCGACGATGAACGCCATCATCCCGCCGAGCCGGGTCCACTCCTGCGGTGACAGTCCCTCGCGGATCGCCTGCAGCCGCGTGGACGCGGCCGAGGCGGTGGCGGTGGACATGAAGGCTCCTGAGTCGGGCGACGACCGGTGTTCCGTTCCTAGCCTAGTTGCGACTGGGTCGCAACTAGGCGGCCGACTCCTTGGGTAGCGTGCGGCACGTGCGGATCGTCTCGTTGCTGCCGTCCGCGACCGAGATCCTCTTTGCGGTCGGCGCCGGGGATGACGTGGCGGGGGTCACGTTCGAGTGCGACTATCCAGCGGAGGCACGCGACCGGCGGATCGTCTCCACCTCCGCGCTTCGTCCCGGGATGACTCCGGCGCAGATCGATGCGGAAGTGCGCGCCCGAATCGCGGCCGGCGAAGATCTCTACCGGCTCGACGAGGGTGCGCTGCGCGACCTCGTGCCCGACCTGGTCGTCACTCAAGACCTCTGCGCGGTGTGCGCCGTCGATGTGAGCTCGGTCGATGCGGCGATGACCCACCTCGGGTGCGACGGCACCGTGCTGACGGTGGATCCGCAGACCCTCGAAGCCGTCATCGACTCGATCGTGACGATCGGTGCAGCGACCGGCCACGCCGCGCAGGCCCAAGCCCTCGCCGCCGACTGTCGTCAGCGGCTGGCGGTCGTCGCAGAGGCGGTCGCCGGGTTGCCGCGACAGCGGGTGCTCGTCATCGAGTGGACCGACCCGCCGTTCTGTGCCGGGCACTGGGTGCCCGACATGATCCGGGCGGCCGGCGCGGAGTCGCTGCTCGGTCGTCCGGGGCAGGACTCGGTGCGGATCGGCTGGGACGACATCGCGTCCGCGGCCCCTGACGTCGTCGTGGTCGCGCCTTGCGGCTTCCGGCTCGACGGGGCGGTCGAGCTGGCGGCTCAGGTGATCGCCGCAGACTTGCTTCCGGCGGGTACGCCGGTATGGGCGGTCGATGCGGACGCCGCATATGTACGACCAGGCCCCCGCCTTGTCGACGGAGTCGAAGCACTCGCGGCTGCCCTACATCCGGGGCTGCTCGCGGACCGCCCCGATCTGCTGAGGAACCTCAGCTAGGCGACGAGCGTCTTTGCCGCGGCGACGAGCGCGGCCAGGCCCTGCTTCGCATCGGCGAACAGCATCGACGTCTTCGGGTCGGTGTAGAGCTCGTTGTCGATGCCGGCGTACCCAGAGGCCATTGACCGCTTGATGACGATGATCGACTTGGCGTGGTCG
>DATAUF010000103.1:0-3915 GCA_036268405.1 Mycobacteriales bacterium | reverse complement strand
TATTCGCTTGTGCCTGGCGACAGCCGGGCGTGCATGTCAATGCAGTTGATCCGGTGCGTCCGTGACCGGCGGCGAGCTAAGCGCTCCCGCAGGGCAGGGTGCCGGGACCTCCGAGCAGACCGTAGCGCCGATTGCGGCGCGGGCGGAGCACGGACTGCGCGACACGCCCGACCGCGTGGGTCGGAAGCAAGACAGGCACGACAGCACGACCGACAGCTTCACCCCACTGAGCAATGAGGAGTACGGCGAGTGCCTACGATCTCTCAGCTGGTCCGGAAGGGCCGGCAGGACAAGATCGGCAAGACCAAGACGCCGGCGCTGAAAGGCAGCCCGCAGCGTCGTGGTGTCTGCACGCGCGTCTACACGACGACGCCGAAGAAGCCGAACTCCGCGCTGCGCAAGGTCGCCCGCGTGCGCCTGACCACGGGTATCGAGGTCACCGCCTACATCCCGGGTGTCGGTCACAACCTGCAGGAGCACTCGATCGTGCTCGTCCGCGGCGGCCGGGTGAAGGACCTGCCGGGCGTTCGGTACAAGATCATTCGCGGCTCGCTGGACACCCAGGGTGTCCGCGGCCGCAAGCAGGCACGCAGCCGCTATGGCGCGAAGCGGGAGAAGTAAGAGATGCCTCGTAAGGGTCCAGCGGCGAAGCACCCGGTCATCTCCGACCCGGTCTACGGCTCGCCCATCGTCACTTCGCTGGTCAACAAGGTGCTGACCGGTGGCAAGCGCTCGCTCGCGCAGCGGATCGTCTACGACGCCCTCGAGGGCTGCCGCGAGAAGACCGGCACCGATCCCGTCGTGACGCTCAAGCGCGCGCTCGACAACGTCAAGCCCGCCATCGAGGTCAAGAGCCGCCGCGTCGGTGGCGCGACCTACCAGGTCCCCGTCGAGGTGCGCGCCGGTCGCAGCACCACGCTCGCGCTTCGCTGGCTCGTCAGCTACTCGCGGGTGCGTCGTGAGAAGACCATGACCGAGCGCCTGATGAACGAGCTCCTCGACGCGAGCAACGGTCTCGGCGCCGCTGTCAAGCGCCGCGAGGACACCCACAAGATGGCCGAATCCAACAAGGCTTTCGCCCACTACCGCTGGTAGTCGGGCCTCCAAAGACCACCGAGTAAGAGGAAGAGAGAGACGTGACGACCGTCGTTGCCAGCGACCTCGCCAAGACCCGGAACATCGGGATCATGGCGCACATCGACGCGGGCAAAACCACGACGACGGAGCGGATCCTCTACTACACCGGCATCAGCTACAAGATCGGCGAGGTCCACGACGGCAACGCCGTCATGGACTGGATGGAGCAGGAGCAGGAGCGCGGCATCACCATCACGTCCGCTGCGACGACCTGCGAGTGGAACGACCACACCATCAACATCATCGACACCCCCGGCCACGTCGACTTCACGGTCGAGGTCGAGCGCTCGCTGCGCGTTCTTGACGGTGCCGTTGCGGTGTTCGACGCGGTCGCCGGTGTCGAGCCGCAGAGTGAGACCGTCTGGCGCCAGGCCGACCGCTACGACGTACCGCGGATCTGCTTCGTCAACAAGATGGACCGCGTCGGCGCCGAGTTCCACCGCTGCGTCGACATGATCGTGACCCGGCTCAACGCCACCCCGCTCGTGCTTCAGCTGCCGTGGGGCGTCGAGGGCGACTTCAAGGGCTGCCTCGACCTGGTCCAGATGAAGGGGCTGCTCTGGCAGTCCGACGACAAGGGCTCGACGTACGACGTCGTCTCCATCCCGAGCGACCACGCCGAGGCGGTGCGGGAGTGGCGCGAGAAGCTCATCGAGACCCTCGCCGAGAACGACGACGCGGTCATGGAGCTCTACCTCGAAGGTCAGGAGCCTGACCTCGAGACGCTCAAGGCGGGCATCCGGCGCGCGACGATCGCCGGAAAGATCAACCCCGTCCTTTGCGGTACGGCGTTCAAGAACAAGGGCGTCCAGCCCATGCTCGACGCGATCGTCGACTACCTGCCGAGCCCGCTGGACATCACCTCGATCGAGGGACACGCGGTCGGCAAGTCCGACGAGATCGTCGTGCGTCACGCCGACGAGACCGAGCCGTTCTCGGCGCTGGCGTTCAAGATCATGAGCGACAAGTACTTCGGCAAGCTCACCTACATCCGGGTCTACTCCGGTCGGCTCGACGGCGGCAGCGCGGTGCTCAACAGCACCAAGGACCGCAAGGAGCGGATCGGCAAGATCTACCAGATGCACGCCAACAAGCAGGAAGAGCGTGCGAGCGTCGGCGCCGGTCAGATCGTCGCGGTCGTCGGGCTGAAGGACACCACCACCGGCGACACGCTGTGCGACATCGCCAAGCCGGTGATCCTCGAGTCGATGGACTTCCCGGCCCCGGTCATCCACGTCGCGATCGAGCCGAAGACGAAGGCCGACCAGGAGAAGCTCGGCACGGCGATCCAGCGCCTGTCCGAAGAGGACCCGACCTTCCAGGTCCGTACCGACGAAGAGACCGGCCAGACGATCATCGCCGGCATGGGCGAGCTGCACCTCGAGGTTCTCGTCGACCGGATGCGCCGTGAGTTCAGCGTCGAGGCCAACGTCGGCAAGCCGCAGGTCGCCTACCGCGAGACCATCCGCCGTCGGGTCGAGAAGGTCGACTACACCCACAAGAAGCAGACCGGCGGTTCCGGTCAGTTCGCGAAGGTGCAGATCGACCTCGAGCCCAGCCACGTGGACGGCGAAGACAGCGGCGGCGGCTACGAGTTCGAGAACAAGGTCACCGGCGGCCGAATCCCGCGGGAGTACATCCCCTCGGTCGACGCGGGCTGCCAGGAGGCCATGGAGTTCGGCGTGCTCGCCGGCTACCCCATGGTCGACGTCAAGGTGACGCTCACCGATGGCGCGTACCACGAGGTCGACTCCTCAGAGCTCGCCTTCAAGATCGCCGGCTCGATGGTGTTCAAGGAGGCCGCGCGCCGCGCGGACCCCGTGATCATGGAGCCGATGATGTCCGTCGAGGTCACCACCCCTGAGGACTTCATGGGTGACGTGATCGGCGACCTCAACTCCCGTCGGGGCCAGATCCAGGCCATGGACGAGCGCGGCGGAAGCCGCATCGTCCGGGCGATCGTGCCCCTGTCGGAGATGTTCGGCTACGTCGGCGACCTGCGGTCGAAGACGCAGGGCCGGGCGAGCTACAGCATGCAGTTCGACTCCTACGCCGAGGTACCCGGCAATGTGGCGAAGGAGATCATCGCGAAGGCCCACGGCGAGTAGCCGAACACCTCAAGCACCAGTAGTCGTACAGCACCCGTCCTAGGAGGGACAGCAGTGGCGAAGGCCAAGTTCGAGCGGACCAAGCCGCACGTCAACATCGGCACCATCGGTCACATCGACCATGGAAAGACGACGCTGACGGCCGCGATCACCAAGGTCTTGCACGACAAGTATCCGGACGTGAACGAGGCGTCAGCGTTCGACCAGATCGACAAGGCGCCGGAAGAGCGCGAGCGCGGCATCACGATCTCGATCGCGCACGTCGAGTATCAGACGGAGAAGCGCCACTACGCGCACGTCGACTGCCCGGGTCACGCGGACTACATCAAGAACATGATCACCGGCGCGGCCCAGATGGACGGCGCGATCCTCGTGGTCGCCGCCACCGACGGCCCGATGCCCCAGACGCGTGAGCACGTGCTGCTCGCTCGTCAGGTCGGCGTGCCCTACATCGTGGTCGCGCTCAACAAGGCCGACATGGTCGACGACGAGGAGATCCTCGAGCTCGTCGAGCTCGAGGTCCGCGAGCTGCTGTCCAGCCAGGAGTACCCCGGCGACGACCTACCGGTCGTGCGCATCTCGGCGCTCAAGGCGCTCGAGGGCGACGCCGAGTGGGCCGAGAAGATCGTCGAGCTCATGCAGGCCGTGGACGACTCGATCCCCCAGCCGG
>DATAUF010000102.1:0-20609 GCA_036268405.1 Mycobacteriales bacterium | reverse complement strand
GAGGGCGAGGCAGTGCGTGCGTTGGAAGCCGGTGCTCGCGTCATCGGCGTCAACAACCGCAACCTGCGCACCCTCGAGGTGGACCGCGAGACCTTCGCGCGGGTTGCACCGACGATCCCGTCCTCGGTGATCCGGGTGGCGGAAAGCGGAGTCCGAGGACCTCATGACCTGCTTGCTGCTGCGGCGGCAGGCGCCGATGCGGTTCTCGTCGGCGAGGGTCTCGTGAAGGCTGACGTGCCGCGACAGGCGGTTGCCGATCTGGTTGCCGCAGGCGTGCATCCGTCCTGCCGCCACCCAGCCTGAGCTGCGGCCCGGATGGATGCGACGGTGGAGCACGCGGACGGCCGGTTCGGTCCGTATGGCGGGCGTTACGTGCCCGAGGCGTTGATCGCGGCACTCGACGAGCTCACCGAGACCTACGCCACTGCTCGCAGCGATCCCGAGTTCCGGGCGGAGTTCGAGCGACTGCTGCGTGACTACGCCGGGCGGCCGTCGCTGCTCTACGACGCCACCCGCTTCTCCGAGGCGGTCGGCGCGCGGGTTCTGCTCAAGCGCGAGGACCTCAACCACACCGGTGCCCACAAGATCAACAACGTGCTCGGACAGGCACTGCTCACCAAGCGGATGGGCAAGCCGCGGGTCATCGCGGAGACCGGTGCCGGCCAGCATGGTGTCGCGACGGCGACCGCTGCAGCGCTGTTCGGACTCGAGTGCACCGTCTACATGGGCGAGGTCGACACCCAACGACAAGCGCTGAACGTCGCACGGATGAGGTTGCTCGGCGCGGAGGTCGTACCGGTCAAGAGCGGCTCACGCACCCTCAAGGACGCGATGAACGAGGCGTTCCGCGATTGGGTCACCAACGTCGATACCACCCACTACGTCATCGGGTCGGTCGGCGGTCCGGCGCCGTTCCCGGCGATGGTGCGTGACTTCGCATCGGTGATCGGGGTCGAGGCCCGCGCGCAGTGCCTCGAACTGCTCGGCGGGCTGCCGGATGCGGTGCTGGCCTGTGTCGGTGGCGGATCCAACGCGATGGGCATCTTCTCGGCGTTCATCCCGGACGAGCAGGTGAAGCTCTACGGCTTCGAGGCCGGCGGCGAAGGCATCGAGACCGGCAAGCACGCCGCGACGTTGACCGGAGGGTCGCCGGGAGTGCTCCACGGCGCGCGCTCCTACGTCTTGCAGGATGAGGACGGCCAGACGCGCGAGTCGCATTCCATCTCGGCGGGGCTCGACTACCCGGGCGTCGGACCGGAACACGCCTGGCTCAAGGACATCGGTCGCGCGACGTACTCACCGGTCGACGACGACGACGCGATGGAGGCCTTCCGGCTGTTGTGCCGGACGGAGGGGATCATCCCCGCCATCGAGAGTGCGCACGCCCTGGCAGGTGTCCACCCGGTCGTCAGGGAGCTGGGTCCGGACGCGGTGCTGTTGGTCAACCTCTCCGGCCGCGGCGACAAGGACATGGAGACCGCGGCGCACTGGTTCGGCCTGGTCGAATGAAGCGGTCGGGGGAGGCGTTCGCCAAGGCGCGCTCTGAGGACCGTGCTGCGTTCGTCGGTTACCTGCCTGCGGGCTTTCCGTCGTATGCCGGATGCGTGGAAGCGCTTCGCGCACTGGTCGACGGCGGCGTCGACCTGATCGAGCTGGGACTGCCCTACAGCGACCCGGTGATCGACGGCGTCACCATTCAGGCCGCGACGGAACAGGCGCTTCGTGGGGGGACGCGAATCACCGACGTGCTGCGGACGGTCGAGGCGACAGCCAAGATGGGCGTGCCTGTCGTCGTGATGACGTACTGGAACCCCGTGCTGGCCTACGGCGTCGATCAGTTCGCCGCGGATCTCGCCGCGGCTGGTGGCAGCGGGCTGATCACCCCCGACCTGATTCCCGAGGAAGGGACGGAGTGGCTTTCGGCCGCCGAGACGTGCGAGTTGGATCGGATCTTCCTGGTCGCTCCGTCGTCGACAGCGGCACGAATCGTGAGCACCGTGGCTGCCTGCCGCGGCTGGGTCTACGCCGCGTCGACGATGGGGGTCACCGGCGCACGCACCGCAACGTCGTCGGTCGCGCCTGAGCTCGTCGAGCGGGTGCGCGAGGCCACCGACCTGCCGATCGGGGTCGGGCTCGGCGTCTCGAACGGCGCGCAAGCGGCTGAGGTCGCGGGCTACGCCGACGGCGTGATCGTCGGCTCGGCCCTGGTGCGTTGCCTGTTGGACGCACCGGATGAGAAGGCCGGTGTCTCTGCGGTCGGTCAGCTGTCGGCGGAGCTGTCCTCCGGCGTCCGCTCCGCGCGCTGAACGCGACCGAATAGCCTCAAGAAGCAATGCTTGCCCTGTTCATCCCACCCGCCCACCTGCCGAGCCCGTCCCGCGGAGTCGTTCATCTCGGGCCGCTGCCGATTCGGGCGTACGCGTTGTGCATCATCGCCGGGGTCATCGTGGCGGCCATCGTGGGGGACCGGCGGTTCGTCGCGCGAGGTGGTCGCAAGGGCGCGATCCCGGACATCGCGACGTGGGCGGTGCCGTTCGGACTGGTCGGCGCCCGGATCTACCACCTGGCGACCAACCCGGAGCTCTACTGGGGCGGCCCGGGCCGGTCCGGCACGATCGGCGCGCTGAAGGTCTGGGACGGCGGGCTCGGAATCTGGGGCGGCGTGGTGTTCGGCGCGCTGGGCGCGTGGATCGCCGCACGTCGCTACCACCTCAACTTCGGGATGGTCGCGGATGCGCTCGCTCCGGCGCTCCCGCTGGCGCAGGCCGTGGGCCGGTGGGGCAACTGGTTCAACCAAGAGCTGTACGGACGGCCGACCTCGCTGCCGTGGGGCCTGCACATCGACATCTCGCACCGCATTGCGGGTCATCTGGACCAGGCGTACTACCAGCCGACGTTCCTCTACGAGTCGATCTGGGATGTCGCTGTGGCACTCGTCGTGATCTGGCTGGACCGCCGCGAGCACTTCACGAAAGGCCGCGCGTTCGCGCTCTACGTGATGCTCTACACGATCGGCCGGGGTTGGATCGAGGCGCTGCGCATCGACGACGCCCACCGGTTCTTCGGATTGCGGCTCAACGACTGGGTCAGCGTTGCGGTGTTCCTGTTGGCGACCGCTTACTTCGTGATCGCCGGCCGCCGGACGGAGTCCTCCGACACGGAGACGCACGACGAGGGAGTACTCGCATGAAGGAATCGATGCCGGCGCTCGCGCATCCCGAGATTCACCACACGCACCGCGACGTCAACGGCGGTTGGCTGCGGCCGGCGGTGTTCGGAGCGATGGACGGCGTGGTGTCCAACGGCGCGCTCGTAGCGGGCGTTGCGGCAGCGAACACCTCTGCGCACAACGTGATCCTCACCGGCCTCGCCGGACTGCTCGCCGGCTCGTTCTCGATGGCAGTGGGCGAGTACACATCGGTGGCGTCGCAGACCCATCTCGTCCTGTCCGAGATCGAGAAGGAGCGCCTTGAGATCGAACGCAGTCCGGCCGCTGAGGAGCGAGAGCTCGCCGCGCTGTTCCGGCGCCGCGGGTTGTCGCGCGAGCTGGCGGCGCGGGTGTCCGCGGAGGTGTCCAAAGATCCGGACGAGGCATGGCGGGTGCACGTCCGTGAGGAGCTCGGCGTCGACCCGGACGAGCAGCCCTCGCCGTATGTCGCCGCGGCGCTGTCTTTTGTGACATTCGGCGTCGGTGCGCTGGCGCCGCTCCTGCCGTATCTGCTCGGTGCGCACACGCTGATCTGGTCGTTCGTCCTTGGCGCGGTGCTCCTGCTCGTGATGGGTGGGACGGTCGCCCGCTTCACGCATCGGCAACCGGTGATCGGAGCGTTGCGGCAGCTCGTGCTCGGCGCGGTGACCGTCGCCGTCGTCTTCGGAGTCGGTCATGCGGTTGGAACCGGGGTCTCGGGGTAGTCGTTCCACGAGTCTCGGGGCAGCAACTCCACAAATAGTGGTTGGTCCGGTCATGTAACGCTGAGGTAAACTCGTTGGCGCAGGGCCGACGCCGTCCCGCACCACGCAAATGCACCGCATCGCCGTACCCGGCAGTGCGCGCGCCGTGTGCCGACTTCGGAGGACGGGTCCGCTATGTCTGCTGTGCCGCCGGTTCCTGGGGAGCCCTTCCGCTCCTCGGCGACGCCTGTGCCGCAGGGCCTTTACGACGGCGCCCATGAGCACGACGCCTGCGGTGTCGCGTTCGTCGCCGACATGCACGGAAGGCGCAGTCACGCGATCGTTGCCGACGCGCTGACCGCCCTTCACAACCTCGACCACCGTGGCGCCTCAGGGGCGGAGATCAACACCGGCGACGGCGCCGGGATCCTGGTGCAGGTCCCGGACGCTTACCTCCGCGACGTCGCGGGATTCGAGCTCCCCGATGCGGGCGGGTACGCCGTCGGTCTCGCCTTTCTGCCTGAAGATGACGAAGCCGAGCGCAAGGCGATCGATGCGATCGAGCGCATCGTCGGCGAGGAGGACCTCAGGGTTCTGGGCTGGCGCGACGTTCCGACCAACTCGTCGTCGCTGGGTCACACGGCGCTTTCGGTGATGCCGCGACTCCGGCAGCTTTTCGTTGCGGCGCGTGACGGCTCGACGGGGATGCCGCTGGAGCGACTCGCCTTCTGCGCGCGCAAGCGGATCGAGCGCGAGGTGGGCTCCTACCTCCCGTCCCTGTCCTGCCGGACGCTGGTCTACAAGGGCATGTTGACGACAGACCAGCTGCCCGCGTTCTACCCGGAGCTCACTGACGACCGGTTCACCTCCGCGATCGCCCTTGTCCACTCACGATTCTCGACGAACACGTTCCCGTCGTGGCCGCTGGCGCATCCGTACCGCTACATCGCGCACAACGGCGAGATCAACACGGTCATGGGCAACCGCAACTGGATGCGTGCCCGCGAGGCGCTGCTCGAGAGCGACGTGCTGCCCGGCGACCTCGCGCGGCTCTACCCGGTCATCACCGAGGGCGGGAGTGACTCCGCGAGCTTCGACGAGGTGCTCGAGCTGTTGCACCTCGGCGGCCGGTCGTTGCCGCATGCCGTGCTGATGATGATCCCGGAGGCGCATGAGAACAACGCGCTGATGGATCCCGACCTCAAGGCGTTCTACGACTTCCACGCGTGCGTCATGGAGCCGTGGGACGGTCCGGCGTGCGTCGCCTTCACTGACGGCACCGTGATCGGCGCGGTGCTTGACCGCAACGGGCTGCGTCCGGGGCGGTATTGGGTCACGGACGATGGCAGGGTCGTGCTTGCCTCCGAGGCCGGCGTGCTGGACATCCCAGCGGACCGCATCGTGCGCAAGGGCCGGCTGCAGCCCGGCAAGATGTTCCTGGTCGATACCGAGGCCGGGCGGATCGTCGGCGACGACGAGTTCAAGTCCGAGCTCGCCGCGGCGCATCCCTATCGCGAGTGGTTGCACGGCGGCCAGCTCCACCTCGAGAGCCTTCCCGATCGCGAACACATCAGCTACTCCCATGAGTCCGTGGTGCGGCGGCAGCAGGCGTTTGGCTACACGGAGGAGGAGCTGCGGATCCTCGTCGCGCCGATGGCCCGCACCGGCGCCGAGGCGATCGGTTCGATGGGGACCGATACGCCGGTGGCCGCCCTGTCCGCTCGTCCTCGTCTGCTGTTCGACTACTTCACGCAGCTGTTTGCTCAGGTGACCAACCCGCCGCTCGACGCGATCCGCGAAGAGCTGGTGACCTCGCTGTCGACATCGATCGGGCCCGAGCGCAACCTGCTCGACCCGACACCCGCGTCTTGCCGTCAGGTGACGCTGTCATTCCCGGTGCTCGACAACGACGAGCTGGCCAAGATCATCCACGTCAACGACGACGGAGACCTTCCCGGCTTTGCCTGTCGTGTCGTGCAGGGCTTGTACCCGGTGTCCGGCGGCGGCGACGCGCTGCGTACCGCGCTCGAGCGGGTCCGCCAGGAAGTCAGTGACGCGATCGCTTCCGGCGCGCGGCTGATCGTGCTGTCCGACCGGGATGGTGACGCCGAGCTGGCGCCGATCCCGTCACTGCTGTTGACCAGCGCGGTGCATCACCACCTGATCCGTGAGAAGACCCGGACCAAGGTCGGACTGGTGGTCGAGGCCGGCGACGTCCGAGAGGTCCACCACGTCGCGTTGCTCGTCGGGTACGGCGCGGCCGCGGTCAACCCCTATCTTGCGATGGAGTCGGTCGAGGACCTGGTCCGCAGCGGTGTCGTCGCCGAGCTCGAGCCGCACGAGGCCGTGCACAAGTACATCAAGGCGCTCGGCAAGGGCGTCCTCAAGGTCATGAGCAAGATGGGCGTCTCGACTGTCAGCTCGTATACCGGCGCGCAGATCTTCGAGGCTCTCGGGCTGGGCCAGGACGTCATCGACGACTTCTTCACGGGTACGACCTCGCGGCTCGGCGGCATCGGGCTCGACGTCATCGCCGAGGAGGTCGCTGCGCGGCACCGCCAGGCGTACCCACGTGTGCCCCACAAGCATCGCCGGTTGTGGATCGGCGGGGAGTACCAGTGGCGCCGCGAGGGCGAGCCGCATCTGTTCAGCCCGCAGACGGTCTTCAAGCTCCAGCACTCGACGCGCAGCGGTCGGTACGACGTGTTCAAGGAGTACACATCGGCGGTTGACGAGCAGGCGGCGAAGCTGATGACGCTGCGCGGTCTGTTCCGCTTCGCAGAGGGCGTGCGTACTCCGATCTCGATCGACGAGGTCGAGCCGGTCACCGAGATCGTCAAGCGGTTCGCGACCGGCGCGATGTCCTACGGCTCGATCTCCGCTGAGGCGCACACAACGCTGGCGATCGCGATGAACCGCATCGGCGGCAAGTCCAATACCGGTGAAGGTGGCGAGGACACCGACCGCTTGCACGACCCGGCCCGGCGCAGCGCGATCAAGCAGGTGGCGAGCGGCCGCTTCGGCGTGACGAGCGACTACCTCACCAACGCCGACGACATCCAGATCAAGATGGCGCAGGGCGCGAAGCCCGGCGAGGGCGGGCAGCTTCCCGGCAACAAGGTCTACCCGTGGATCGCGCGGACCCGTGGGTCGACAGCAGGCGTCGGGCTGATCTCGCCGCCGCCGCACCACGACATCTACTCGATCGAAGACCTCAAGCAGCTCATCCACGACCTCAAGAACGCGAACCCGCAAGCGCGGGTGCACGTGAAGCTGGTCGCCGAGGTCGGCGTCGGCACCGTCGCGGCGGGGGTGTCGAAGGCTCATGCGGACGTCGTTCTGATCTCCGGACATGACGGCGGCACGGGCGCCGCGCCGCTCACCTCGCTCAAGCACGCGGGCTCGCCGTGGGAGCTCGGCCTGGCGGAGACGCAGCAGACGCTGATGCTCAACGGGCTCCGCGACCGGATCGTCGTCCAGGTCGACGGTCAGATGAAGACCGGACGCGATGTCGTGATCGCCGCCTTGCTGGGCGCGGAGGAGTTCGGCTTCGCGACCGCGCCGCTGGTCGTGTCGGGCTGCATCCTGATGCGGGTCTGTCACCTCGACACCTGCCCGGTGGGCATTGCGACGCAGAACCCCGAGCTGCGCAAGCGGTTCTCCGGGCAGCCGGAGTTCGTGCAGACGTTCTTCGAGTTCATCGCCGAGGAGGTTCGCGAGCATCTCGCGGCACTGGGCTTCCGGTCGATCGAGGAGGCCGTGGGTCAGGTCGAGTCACTCGACACCGGTGCCGCGATCGAGCACTGGAAGGCCAACGGGCTCGATCTCGCGCCGATTCTGCACGTCCCCGAAGTCGAGGGCCCGCGTCATCAGACCCGCGCGCAGGACCACGGCCTGGACAAGGCGCTGGACAACACCTTGGTGCAGCTCACGGAAGGTGCGCTCTCGGATGCCCAGCCGGTGCGTCTCGAGCTCCCGATCCGCAACGTCAACCGCACAGTCGGCACGATCCTCGGGCACGAGGTCACCAAGCGGTACGCCGACGCCGGCCTTCCTGAGGGCACGATCGACGTGACGTTCACCGGGTCCGCGGGTCAGTCGTTCGGCGCGTTCGTGCCGCGCGGAGTGACGCTGCGTCTGCTCGGCGACTCGAACGACTACCTCGGAAAGGGTCTGTCCGGCGGCCGGATCGTCCTTCGGCCCGACCTCGCCGCTTCGTTCCCCGCTGAGGACAACGTCATTGCCGGCAACGTGATCCTCTACGGCGCGACGGGTGGCGAGGCGTTCATCCGAGGCGTGGTCGGCGAGCGGTTCTGCGTACGTAACTCCGGTGCCGTCGCTGTTGTCGAAGGCGTCGGCGACCATGCATGCGAGTACATGACGGGCGGCCGGGTGGTGATCCTCGGTGCAACCGGACGCAACGTGGCGGCCGGGATGTCCGGTGGCATCGCGTACGTGCTCGATCTCGATCCTGGCAAGGTCAACGGTGAGATGGTCGAGGTCGAGGAGCTGGCGGACGACGATCGCGAGTTCCTGCGTGAAGTCACCGCGCGGCATCAGGCTGAGACCGACTCCGCCGTCGCGGCTTCGCTGCTCGCCGACTGGGATACCTCGATCGGACGGTTCGCCAAGGTGATGCCGCGCGACTACAAGCGGGTGCTTGCGGCCGCGAAGGCTGCTGAGGATGCCGGCCAGGACGTGGACGAGGCGATCATGGCGGCATCTCGTGGCTGACCCGAGAGGCTTCCTGACGACGCCGCGTGAGACTCCGAAGCGGCGGCCAGTCGACGTCCGGATCCAGGACTGGCAAGAGGTCTATCAGGACTTCGAGCCCGACCGGCTGCAGAAGCAGGCCGGACGCTGCATGGACTGCGGCATCCCGTTCTGCCACCAGGGCTGCCCGCTCGGCAACCTGATCCCCGAGTGGAACGACCTCGTCTGGCGAGACGACTGGCGCGAGGCGATCGAGCGGCTGCACGCAACCAACAACTTCCCGGAGTTCACCGGTCGACTTTGCCCTGCGCCGTGCGAGACCTCGTGCGTGCTCGGGATCAACGCCGACCCCGTCACGATCAAGCAGGTCGAGGTCGAGATCGTCGACCGTGCCTGGGACGAAGGCTGGATCGTTCCGCAGGTCGCCGAGCGGCTGTCCGGCAAGACCGTCGGCGTCGTCGGCTCTGGCCCGGCTGGACTTGCCGCCGCGCAGCAGCTGACGCGGGCCGGTCACACGGTCGTCGTCTACGAGCGCGCGGACCGGATCGGTGGCCTGCTCCGCTACGGCATCCCCGAGTTCAAGATGGAGAAGCGTCACCTCGACCTGCGTCTGCTGCAGATGGAAGAAGAGGGCACACGCTTCCGGGCCGGCGTCGACGTCGGTGTCGACATCACCGCCGAGCAGCTCCGCAAGCGTCACGACGTCATCGTGCTCGCGGGTGGTTCGACCGTGCCGCGTGACCTCGACGTACCCGGCCGCGACCTCAAGGGCATCCTCCCGGCGATGGACTACCTGCCGCTCGCAAACCGGGTGCAGCAGGGCGACATCGACGCGCCGCCGGTGTCTGCCGAGGGCAAGGACGTGATCATCCTGGGCGGTGGCGACACCGGTGCCGACTGCCTCGGCACTTCGCTGCGGCAGGGTGCGAAGTCGGTGACGCAGCTCGAGATCCTGCAGCGTCCGCCGGACACGCGCGGGGACTCCATGCCGTGGCCGACGTACCCGATGATCTACCGCATCTCCAGTGCGCACGAGGAGGGTGGCGACCGGGTCTTCGCCGTCTCGACGCAGCGTTTTGTCGGCGACGCCGATGCGCGGGTGTCGGGGCTGGTCATCGCTGAGGTCGATAGCAAGTTCAACCCCATCGAGGGGACCGAGCAGGAGCTTCCGGCTCAGCTCGTGCTGCTTGCGATGGGTTTTGTGGGTCCGGAGAAGGGTGCGTTGCTCGACGGACTCGAGGTCGAGTACGACGCCCGCGGCAACGTCGCGCGCGACGCCGACTGGATGACAAGTGCTGAGGGCGTCTTCGCCTGCGGTGACATGGGCAGGGGTCAGTCGCTCATCGTGTGGGCGATCGCCGAAGGCCGGTCATGCGCGTCGGCCGTGGACCGCTGGCTGATGGGGGACACCCAGCTCCCGTCACCGGTGCTCCCCACCGACCGCCCCATCGCCTAGAACTTTGGTTCGAAGTAGCACACAACTCTCGTCGTACGTGCCGTCGTCGATCCGCGCCGAGCGTCGGTTCGGCGCGGCTGGACGAGAGTTGTGTGCTACTTCGAGCGGCGAAAGTGCCCCGAGTCGGATTCGAACCGACACTGTATGGGTTTTGAATCCATTGCCTACTGCCAGTTGGGCTACCGGGGCGGTAACACCGCAAAGTCTAGGAAATACGAGCCTCGATAGGGTGTGATTCGTGACCACAGATGCGCCTCGGCGGGTTGTTATTGCTGAGGATGAGGCGCTGATCCGCTTGGATCTCAAGGAGATGCTCGAGGAAGAGGGCTACGTCGTCGTCGGCGAGGCCGGCGACGGGCAGCAGGCGATCGACCTCGCCACCGAGACCAAGCCGGACGTCGTGATCCTCGACGTGAAGATGCCGGTCCTGGACGGCCTGAGCGCCGCCGAGCGGATCGTGGCCGACCAGATCGCGCCGGTGGTGATGCTGACGGCGTTCAGCCAGCGGGAGCTCGTCGAGCGCGCCGCCGAAGCCGGTGCAATGGCGTACGTGGTCAAGCCGTTCGGCAAAGCCGACCTGATCCCGGCGATCGAGATCTCGCTGAGCCGCCACCAGCAGATGCGCGCGCTGGTCGGTGAGGTGGCCGACCTGTCGGAGCGGCTCGAGACCCGCAAGGTGCTTGATCGGGCCAAAGGCCGGCTGCAGAGCGAGCAAGGCATGACCGAGCCCGACGCGTTCCGGTGGATCCAGAAGGCCGCAATGGACGGCCGCCGCTCGATGCGCGAGGTCGCCGAAGTGGTGCTTGCGCAGCCCGACCCCGCCAGCTGATCCTTTGTAACGACCTGGCAACGGTTGCGGCTGATGCGGCTGTTGAGTGCGGCGGGCGCTAGGTTGCCCAACGAAACAGGTGTCGACCAGTTGAGAGGAGCAAGAATGCAGACCGGTCGGACAATTCGACTCGTCGTGCCGCTCGCTGCGGCCGCGCTCGCCGCCGCCGCATGTGGCAGCAGCTCGAGCGGCGGAAACGGCTCGAACAGCGGGGGCAGCACGCCCACCTTCACGATTGCCTATCAGGGTCCGCTCTCAGGCGGTAACCAGCAGCTCGGCCTGAACATGTCCTTCGCGGTGAAGCTAGCCGTCAACCAGGCAAACGCAGGCACCACGTTTGGCAAGCTTCCCTTCAAGCTCGCGTTTGCGCAGGAAGATGACCAGGGGACCGACACGGCTGCTCCAGCTGCCGTTGCGAAGGTTCTTCAGATCCAGAACCTGATTGCCGTGGTTGGTCCGGCATTCTCGGGTGCGACCGCGGCCTCTGAGCCGACGTACTCGAAGGCCGGCGTCGCGACGGTGAGCCCATCGGCGACAAACCCGACGCTCGCCACCTCCGGTTGGAACAACTTCTTCCGGGTCGTTGCGGATGACAACGCCCAGGGACCGGCAGATGCGCTCTACATGGGCAAGACCGAAGGGCTGAAGAAGGCCTACGTCATCGATGACGCCAGCAGCTACGGCGCTGGTCTCGCGAAGGCCTTCCTCGGCGCTGCATCGAGCAACGGTCTGACAGTGGTCAAGCACGACACGGCGCCTGCATCGAGCCAGTGCGTGCAGGGCAGCACGGGCAACGTGCAGCAGTACGGACCGCTGGCCCAGAAGGTCAAGGCATCCGGCGCGGACAGCGTCTTCTACGCCGGTTACTACTGTGACTTCGCACTGCTGGCCAAGCAGCTCCGAAGTGCCGGGTTCACCGGTCAGATGGTCTCTGACGACGGCAGCAACGACGCGCACTACGTCTCGCAGGCGGGTACGTCTGTCGCCAACGGGACGCTGCTGAGCTGCGCCTGCCAGGAGACGATCACGTCGGCCGGCTTCACGGCGTTCGCTCCTGCCTTCAAGGCTCTCGCGGGCTTCCCGTCGGGGACCTACTCGGCTGAGGCGTACGACGCGGCCAACTCGATCATCGATGTGATGAAAGAGAAGGGTGCATCCGTGACCAAGGCGGACGTCATCAGCGGCCTGCATGCCACGGGCTTCTCCTACCAGGGCATCAGCAAGGACGTGAAGTTCGCCGCGAACGGCAACTACGCCGGATCGGCCGTGTACATGTACAAGGTCGTGAAGGGTGTCATCAAGGAGATCGGCCTGATCAGCTAGCAGGCCGGTTGGACTGACGGTGCGAAGGTCGGGCGTTGCGATTCGTCGCAGCGCCCGACCTTCCCTTCACTTTGGCGCTGAGGGTGGGAGGATTCGCCGGTGTGCTTGACCCAGCACTTCTCGACGTACTTCGTCCAGGGTCTCGCGAACGGCTTCCTCTACGCGCTGATCGCGCTGGGCTACACCCTCGTGTACGGCGTTCTCCAGCTGATCAACTTCGCGCACAGCGAGGTCTTCATGCTGGGCGGGTTCGGTAGCTACTTCGTCCTGCAGCACGCCATTCACGGCCAGCCCCACGGCTTCATGTCGGTGCTGTTGGTGCTGGCAGGTCTTCTCGGTGGTGCATTGGCGGGTGGCCTCGCCGCCTTCGTCTTGGAGCGCGTCGCGTACCGCCCGCTGCGGCGGCGAAATGCGCCGAAGCTCGCCTACCTGATCAGTGCGATCGGTGCGTCCTTCTTCCTGTTGACGATGGCCGGCAAGGAGTTCGGCCGCCAGCAGGCGTCTATCAAGCATCCGTACACGAACGGCACCGTCTTCACGTTCTTCGGTGCGCAGGTGCAGACCGACTACGTCGTGGTCGCCGTCACCGGCCTCATCATGTTGGTCTTTCTGGACCGGCTCGTCGCGAAGACGCGACTCGGCCAAGGAATCCGAGCGGTCGCTCAGGACGCTGACACCGCGGGCCTGATGGGCGTCGACATCGATCGGGTCATCGTGCTGACGTTCGTCATCGGCGGAGTGCTCGGTGGTGCCGCCGGGTTCCTGTTCGGGCTGCAGAACGGCGTCTTCTACGGGATGGGGACGGTCCCGGGCATCAAGGCGTTTACCGCCGCCGTGCTCGGCGGCATCGGAAACGTCCGGGGCGCGGTCCTTGGAGGACTCCTGCTCGGCATCGTAGAGAGCCTGTCGATCTCCTGCATCAACACGAGCTGGACCGATGTCGTCGCGTTCGTCATCCTCGTCCTCGTGCTGCTGGTCAAGCCGACCGGAATCCTCGGCGAGAGCTTGGGGAGGTCGGCATGAGGGCCGGCGGTGGCCAGCACCATGCCTGGGTGGCGGGCGGGGTGGTGGGCGTATGAGCACCCATGCGGTCGTTGGCCGCCGGTGGCAGCCGCAGTGGTTGTCCTCGCCGCACGCGCGCCGGCTGTTCGGCTGTCTTGCCGCGGGCGTGGTGGTTGCGCTGATCACCGGCAAGACGGGCAGCAACGACGCACCTACCTCCGGCATCACGGGCACCTTCAAGTCGACCCACGCCTACCTGTGGATCGCCGGCGGCGTAGCGCTGTGGGTGCTGCTCGAGGCGAAGGAGCGGTACGGCGACGGACTGGCCGGGGCGAGCCGGTTGCTCGATCGACCGCGCGCTCGCATGGCGGAGAAAAAGGTCCGCTACCCGGCATGGCTGGTGCTGCTGGGCTTTGCCATCCTGCTTCCGTCTCTGGTCAACGGGTTCTGGCAGGAGGTGTTGGTCGGCCAGATTGCGCCGTACGTCTTGCTCGCGATCGGGTTGAACGTGGTCGTCGGCTTCGCCGGCCTGCTCGATCTCGGCTACATCGCGTTCTTCGCCGTCGGTGCGTACTCCGCCGCTTACTGGACCGGATCGTTGCCGGTTCACCCGCCGTTCCAGACCGGAGCATTCTGGGCGATCCCGCTATCGATCCTCACCGCGATGGTGGCAGGTCTGATCCTCGGCGCCCCGACGCTGCGGCTCCGCGGTGACTACCTCGCCATCGTCACCCTCGGCTTCGGCAACATCATCAGCCTCGTCGCTGACAACCTCAACAGCGTCACCGGTGGGTCACAGGGCGTGCCACACACCGTGCCTGTCTTCGCGATCCACGCGGCAGGCGTGCACTACACGTGGCCGCAGCTCGAGCTGCTCAATCACAAGCCCTGGTACTACCTCATCCTGGCGCTGACGGTCATCGTCGTCGTGCTGTTCTCGCTGCTGGAGAACTCACGGGTCGGCCGCGCGTGGGTCGCAGTGCGCGAGGACGAGGTAGCGGCCGAGGCGTGTGGGATCAACCCGTTGAAGTACAAGGTGATGGCATTCGCGATCGGCGCGAGCACCTCTGGCCTTGCGGGTGTCTTCTTCGCGAGCAAGACAGGTTTCTTCAACCCGGGTGACTTCCCGTTCTCGGCGTCGGTGCTCGTCCTGGTGTTCGTCATCTTCGGTGGGATGGGCTCGTTGCCCGGCGCGATTCTCGGGGCGGCGGTGCTGCAGTTCCTGCCGCAATATCTGCGAGGTCACATCCAGCAACCCGACCTGTACGCGTACTACGGCGCGTTGCTGGTCGTGATGATGATCTTCCGCCCGCAGGGGATCCTGCCGTCGAAGCGCCGCGCGCGTGAGTTCGGCCTTGCCGAGGCCGGTATCGGAGGCGCAGATGCGCTCGGCGGACAGGGGCAAGCGCCGTGACGGCGCCGGCGTCGGCGGTCGCGGAGGCGCCCGCCGCTGACCCGATCCTCCAGGTCAGCGGCGTCACGCTTCGCTTCGGTGGCGTGACGAGTCTCGCGGAGGTGTCGCTGTCTCAGCAGCGTGGCGAGATCCTCGCGGTGATCGGCCCGAATGGCGCTGGCAAGACCTCGTTGTTCAACTGCATCACTGGCGTCTACCGCCCTCAGGAGGGCCGCATCGTCCTGCACGCCAAGACGGGCGAGAGTGATCTGGTTGGGCGTGCCCCTGACCGCGTGACGAGGTTCGGAGTAGCGAGGACGTTCCAGAACATCCGGTTGTTCAACGCGCTGACGGCCGCTGAGAACGTCAAGATCGGCGTCGAGTCACGCCAGCACACCGGGCCGATCGGCGCGATGCTGCGCCTGCCCCGGACCAGGCGCGAGGACCGCGAGAGCGATGAGCGCGCGTTCGAGCTGCTGAGGTTCGTGGGTCTGGGCGATCGCGCCAATGAGCTCGCGGCCTCCCTGCCCTACGGCGACCAGCGGCGACTGGAGATCGCCCGTGCCCTCGGCACATCGCCGGAGCTGTTGCTACTGGACGAGCCGGCGGCCGGCACCAACCCGTCCGAGAAGCTCGAGCTGGCCGATCTGATCAAGACGATCCAGCGAGACACAGGGACGACGATCCTTTTGATCGAGCACGACATGAAGCTCGTCATGTCCGTTGCGACGAGTGTTGTCGTACTCAACTTCGGCCGCGTGATCGCAGCAGGATCCCCGCAACAGGTTCAGAACGATCCCGCGGTCATCGAGGCATATCTGGGCACCGCGGCCACGGCAGATGGAGACGGCGATGCTCCTCAGCATTGAAGGGCTACGAGTCGCCTATGGCCGGATCGAGGCGCTCCGCGGTATCGACGTCGAGGTGGACTCCGGCGAAATCGTCACCCTGCTCGGCGCCAACGGCGCGGGCAAGACGACGACGTTGCGCACGATCTCCGGGATGCTCTCGCCGCTCGGTGGATCGATCACTTTCGACGGCGAGCGGATCGACGGGCTTCCCGCTCACAGGATCGTCGCCGCAGGCATCGGACACGTGCCCGAGGGTCGGCGAATCTTTCCGCGGATGTCAGTGCTCGAGAACCTCCAGATGGGCGCGTACCACCGCGGCCGCGTCGCGAAGGAAGACATCGAGCGTGCCTTCACGCTGTTCCCGGTCCTCGAGGAACGCCGATCGCAGCAGGGTGGCAATCTCTCCGGCGGCGAGCAGCAGATGCTGGCGATCGGCCGCGCGCTCATGGGGCGTCCGAGGCTGCTGTTGCTCGATGAGCCGTCGATGGGACTGGCACCACTGATCGTCGCCAAGATCTTCGAGATCCTGCGCGAGATCAACGAGCAGGGAACGACGATCCTCCTGGTCGAGCAGAACGCCGCACAGGCGCTGCAGCTCGCGGGGCGCGGCTACGTCCTCGAGACCGGAGAGATCGCGCTCGCCGACCGCGCCGACGCACTGCTGGCGGACGACCGGGTTCGCTCGGCGTACCTCGGCGAGAGCGTGGCCTAGCCCGCAAGAATCGTTGGTACGAAACGAAAGATCATCGCATTTAAGACATAAGGGAGCCCGGCACCTTTGGGTCCGTCCGCGCCTTCCCCGTGCGCGGACGTTGTCTACTCGGTGCCGGGCTGTGGCATGAACTTAGTGACACGTCCCTTGGTGGGTCAACGCCGGTACCCCGTTGGTTCAGCTAAACCGGGCAGTGCTGTCCGCCATCGACCGATCGGCCCTCGCGGCTGGAGACGGCGGGCGCTACGGTGCACCTACCCAGCGTCGCTCGTCGGACGCCGCTTAGGGTCCGGATCGGCAGCGAGGAGGCCCGACATGTCGCGGTCGCAGGTGCAGACCCGGATGGCGACGGTCGAGGACATCCCGGCTCTGATGGGTCTGTGGGACGAGCTGCGGCAGGTGGGCGGTCGTGGCGAACGCGCCAACAACCCGGTGTCCACCATGGACGTGCGCGAGCGGCTGGCTTCGGTGCTCGTAAGCCCGTCGTACCGCATCGTGATCGCCTGCTTCGAGGATGCGCCCGCAGGGATGGCAGTGCTGCAGACCACACGACCGGATCCGTTCGCGGACAGCAAGGTCCTCAACGTCGCGCACCTCGTGGTGTCGCGGGCGGCGCAGCACAAGGGAGTCGGTCATGCGCTGCTCAAGGCGGCGACCGACTTCGCGACGGAGAAGCGGCTCGACCAGATCTCGGTCAGCGTCTATCCGTCGCTTCGTGAGGCCAGCCGCTTCTTTGCCCGACTCGGGTTCGCCCCTGCCGCGACGCGGCGGGTGGCTCCGGTCAGCGTGTTGCGACGCCGGCTGGGCGTCGACGGCGCGTCGGCGACGGGTGACGCGTTACGGCGGCGGACGCGTCTCGTGCGGACAGTGCCGGTGCCACGCGCCCGCCGGGGGACCGCGACGGACGTCGAAAGCGCTACGTCGCGTCGCGCGACGGCGCGCTAGACGGCATCGCGCAGCAGCGCGGTAAGCCTCGCCGTACAGACCCGGCGGTCCTGCTCGTCGGTGATGACGATCTCGTAGGTCGCCAGCGTGCGACCCAGGTGCAGGGGCGTGGCGACTCCGGTGACGTAGCCCTCGGTCGCCGACCGGTGGTGGGTGGCGTTGATCTCGATGCCCATCGCGATGCGATCCGGCGCGCCGTGCAGGGCAGCGCCGATCGAGCCGAGCGACTCGGCGAGCACGCAGGAGGCGCCGCCGTGAAGCAGGCCGTAGGGCTGCGTGTTGCCCGCGACCGGCATCCGCGCGACCATCCGCTGCGGATCCAGCTCGAGGAACTCGATGCCCATCCGGGTCGCGAGCTCGGTGGTCGGGTCGTGGTCGGTCGGTAGGGTCACACGGCGACACTACGATGCGGTTTATGCCTGCACCCAAGACCGCCGCAGGCGCCCCGCGGCTGCTGCTTCTCGACGGCCACTCGCTGGCGTACCGCGCCTTCTTCGCCCTACCGGTCGAGAACTTCTCCACCACGACCGGACAGGCGACCAACGCTGTCTACGGCTTCACGTCGATGCTGATCAACGTCCTGCGCGACGAGGTGCCGACGCATGTTGCCGTCGCGTTCGATGTCGGCCGCAAGACCTTCCGCACCGAGGCGTACGCCGAGTACAAGGCGACCCGCAAGGAGACGCCGACCGACTTCCGCGGACAGGTCGACCTCATCAAGGATGTCCTCGCCGCGCTGACGGTTCCCTCGCTGTCCGTCGAGGGCTACGAGGCCGATGACGTGATCGCGACGCTCGCGGTGCAGGGCGCCGATGCCGGGATGGACGTGCTCATCGTCACCGGGGACCGCGACGTGTTGCAGCTCGTCAACGACCGGATCACCGTGCTGATGACCCGCAGGGGCATCAGCGACATGACCCGCTTCACCCCCGAAGAGGTGCAAGCGAAGTACGACCTGACGCCTACGCAGTACCCCGACTTCGCGGCGCTGCGCGGAGACCCGAGCGACAACCTTCCGTCGATCCCCGGAGTCGGTGAGAAGACAGCGTCGAAGTGGATCCGTGACTTCGGCTCGCTCGACGAGCTCGTCGCGCGGATCGAGGAGGTTCCCGGCAAGGCAGGCGCGGCACTGCGCGACAACCTGGCGTCGGTCCTTCGCAACCGGCAGCTCACCGAGCTGCGCCGCGACGTGCCGCTGGACCTTGGTCCCGATGACCTCGAGGTCAGGCAGTGGGACCGGGAGGCAGTCCACCAGCTCTTCGACACCCTGCAGTTCCGGGTGCTCCGGGAGCGGCTCTACGCGACGCTCTCCACCGCCGAGCCCGAGGCCGACGAGGGCTTCACGGTCGAGGGCGACGCGCTCGGCCCGGACCAGGTCGCCGGCTGGCTGGAGACCCATGGCCGCGCCCCCGGGCGCTACGGCGTCTCCGTCGCCGGCATCTGGGGCCGCGGGACCGGCCAGGTGACTCGGCTGGCGATCTCGACACCTGACGAGACCGCTGCGGCGATCGATCCCGAGCAGCTCACCGCGTCGGATGAGACCGCCCTCAACGCCTGGCTCGCCGACTCCGGCGTCGCCAAGGTGCTGCACGACGTGAAGGGCCCGTCGCTCGCACTCGCCGAACGCGGCTGGTCGCTCGCCGGGGTGGTTAGCGACACCGCCTTGGCGGCGTACCTCGCGTTGCCGGGGCAGCGGTCGTTCGACCTCGCCGACCTCTCGCTGCGCTACCTCCATCGCGAGCTTCGCGCCGAGGCCAGCGACGGCCAGCTCTCCCTCGACGGTTCGGACGAGGAGAACGCCGCGCAGGGCGAGATGGTCAGGGCGCGCGCCATCCTCGATCTCGCCGAGGCCCTCGACGCCGACCTGGAACGCCGCGGCGGGACCAAGCTGCTCGCCGATGTCGAGCTCCCGCTGACGGCGTTGCTCGCCGACATGGAGCGCGCCGGCATCGCCGCTGACGTCGAGTGGCTGGCTGAGCTCGAAGCCCGGTTCGCGGGCGAGGTGAAGCAGGCGGCCGATGCGGCGTACCTGGTGATCGGGCACGAAGTGAACCTCGGCTCGCCGAAACAGCTGCAGGAAGTGCTGTTCAACGAGCTCGCGCTGCCGAAGACCAAGAAGATCAAGACGGGCTACACGACCGACGCCGAGGCGTTGCAGGAGCTCTACGCGAAGTCCGGCCACCCGTTCCTCGAGCACCTGCTGCGGCACCGCGACGTCGCCCGGCTGAAGACCGTCGTCGACTCGCTGATCCCGATGGTCGACGACGTCGGGCGGGTCCACACGACGTTCAACCAGATGGTGGCGGCGACCGGCCGGCTGTCGAGCACCGACCCGAACCTGCAGAACATCCCGGTCCGGACCCTTGAGGGCCGCGAGATCCGCAAGGCGTTCATCGTCGGGCCGGGCTACGAGTCGCTGATGACGGCTGACTACTCCCAGATCGAGATGCGGATCATGGCCCACCTCTCCGGTGACGCCGGGCTGATCGAAGCATTCACGTCAGGGGAGGACCTCCACACCTTCGTCGCCGCAACGGCGTTCGGGGTCCCGGTCGAGCAGGTCGAGCCGGAGCAGCGCCGACGGATCAAGGCGATGTCCTACGGCCTCGCGTACGGGCTTTCCGCGTACGGCCTGGCACAGCAGCTCAACATCTCGCCGAAGGAAGCGGACGAGCAGATGGAGGCGTACTTCTCGCGCTTCGGCGGAGTCCGCGACTATCTCAAGGGGGTCGTCGACCTCGCTCGCAAGGACGGCTACACCGAGACGATTCTCGGCCGCCGGCGCTACCTGCCCGACCTGACCAGCGACAACATGCAGCGCCGCCAGATGGCAGAGCGGATGGCGCTCAACGCCCCGATCCAGGGATCCGCGGCCGACATCATCAAGGTCGCGATGCTCAATGTCGAGCGGGCGCTGCGGGCGGCGTCGCTGTCGTCGCGGCTGCTGCTGCAGGTGCACGACGAGCTCGTGCTCGAGGTCGCTCCCGGGGAGCGCGAGCAGGTCGAGCAGCTGGTCTGTCGCGAGATGGGCGCGGCGTACGAGTTGGGCGACGTCACCCTGGACGTCTCAGTCGGCTACGGCAAGAACTGGGACGACGCCGCCCACTAGCCAAGCAAAGCTCCGTTGCCCGGCAGTTCTGCCTAGCAAAGCTCCGCTACCCCGGTGATTTGCCAGGCAAAGGAGCTTTGCTAGGTGTACTGACCAGACACGTTGGTTGAAGACATGCGATGACACGCGCTGATTGATCGTTGCAAACGAAGACCTCCCTGTCGTGGGGTGGAGCTGCCTAAGAACCGTCTCCACGACCAGGAGGTCTTCGTGTCTCACGCTAACGCTGCTCTGACTCCGAAAACTCGCCTCGCGCTTGGCCGGCTCGTCGTTGATCGCGGCTGGTCGGTCGCGCAGGCCGCGGACTACTACCGGGTGAGCTGGCCGACCGCGAACCGGTGGGCGCTTCGCTACCGGGACCTGCTCGAGGGGGTGGACGGCCCGG
>DATAUF010000101.1:0-1966 GCA_036268405.1 Mycobacteriales bacterium | reverse complement strand
GGGACCTCGGTCCAAGCGGCAGCGTCGAAGATCTCGGAGACCACGCGGCGATGCTAGGGCGAGCGACTAGGTGAGGACGCCGGCGGTCCGCAGAAACGTCACCTGGTCCGCGGCGATCGTCTCGGCGAGCGGCCGGGTGAGCACGTCGAAGTGGTCACCTTCGTAGCGGTGCAGCTCACCGCTCGGAGCCCGATCGGCGAGCCGCTCGACTGCCGGGTTGTGCGTGGTGATGTCACGCTCCCCCAGACCCACCCACAGCGGTTGGCGCAGCCGCCGCGCCCTGGTCACAGGGCGGAACGCAGCCACCAGCAGAAAGATGCCCGGGGTCACCTCGTTGCGCCACGTCGACTCCGGTGGCGCACACCTCCGGAAGCCGCTCAGCTCGCCCGGCTTGGTGAGTGCGGCATGTCCGCCTGGCTCGGCCGAGACGGGGATGAGGACGTGGCGGCCCGCGAGGTTCATCAGAGCGCGCGGCATGATCCATGCGCTCAGTGCCGGCGGCGTACCCAGCGCGCGCGGAAGGCCATCGACGAAAGGACACAGCGCCAGCACCGCCGCAACAGCGGGGTCACGCAGTGCCGTCTGGAGCGCGAACCCGCCGCCGAACGAGAAGCCCCAGACGGCGATCCGCGCCGCATCGATCCGCTCGTCAGCCCGAGCGAAGGTGATCGCAGCGCGCCAGTCCGCCCGTTGCGCGCGGCTCGAGAAGCGCTGCCGTCGCTCACCGCCGGAGTCGCCGAAGTAGCGGTAGTCGAATGCCACCACCGCACAGCCGGCAGCGACAAGAGCCTCGGCGTACGCCGCCAGCCCGTCATGCCTTGTCATCGAGAAGCCCTGCGCCATCACCACGCACGGATACGGTCCAGCGCCGTCCGGCACGACGAACCAGGCCGCCAGCGACGTCTCGCCGGACGCAATCTTCACGTCCTGCGCGCGCGCCCAAATCATCTCAGTCATGCTGTCGATTCTCACCTCCCCCGGACGTCGTCATGATGAGGGTCCGAAAACCCGGGCCGCAGATCGAAGGGAATACGAGATGTCGCAATACCTGGTCTTGATCTACGAGGACGAGGCCGGCTACGCCAACGCTGACGAGACGGTCGGCAACGAGGTGATGGCCGGACACGGGGCATTCGGGGAGAAGCACGGCGCAGTCATTGCCGGCGGCAACGCGCTTCAGCCGGCTGCGACCGCCACCTCGCTGCGCAGCAACGCGGCGGGCGAGTTCACGGTCACCGACGGTCCCTTCGCGGAGACCAAGGAGGCTCTCGGCGGCTACTACCTGATCGAGGCCGGTGACCTCGATGCGGCGATCGCGATCGCCAAGGACATCCCCGCACGCTTCGGCGGTCTCGAGATCCGACCGGTCAGAGTCTTCGACTGACGCTGACCGAGCCCGCGGCTGCCGGACCCGATGCCTGCCGAGCCCCGTGTCTGAGGTAGCGGCTGCGGTCGCCGATGCGCACCGTCGTGAGTGGGCATTCGTGCTCTCCGCGACGGTGCGCGCCACTCGCGACATCGACCTGGCCGAGGAGTGCGTGCAAGACGCCTATGCGAGGGCGCTCGACGTCTGGGAGCGCGACGGCATCCCGGAGCGGCCAGGGGCGTGGCTGACCACGGTGGCGCGACGACGAGCGACCGACCTGCTTCGTCGTGAGGTCCGCTTCCGCGCCGCGATGCCTCTGCTGGTCGACGAGGTGTCCGCACCCGACCCGGCCGACGGCGATTTCGACTCCGGGTGGGACGAAGCAGCGATCCCCGATGACCGGCTGCGCCTGATCTGCACGTGCTGCCACCCGGCGCTCGCACAGGAGGCGCAGATAGGTCTGACGCTGCGGCTGCTCTGCGGCCTGACCACCACCGAGGTCGCGCGCGCGTTCCTCGTCAGCGAGCCGACGATGGCCGCAAGGATCACACGGGCGAAGAAGAAGATCGCGGGTGCAGGGATCCCGTATCGAGTGCCGCC
>DATAUF010000100.1:0-14571 GCA_036268405.1 Mycobacteriales bacterium | reverse complement strand
CGTCACGCTGCCTGAGGGCACCGAGATGGTCATGCCGGGCGACAACACCGAGATGTCGGTCGAGCTGATCCAGCCGGTCGCCATGGAAGACGGTCTGCGGTTCGCGATCCGCGAGGGCGGCCGGACCGTCGGCGCGGGCCGCGTCACCAAGATCAACGAGTAAGAGAATTACTAAACGGGGGCGGCCGGTCCCAACGCCGGCCGCCACCGATCACCACACAGTTCCAGCAAGCGCGCAGCAGCAGCGGTAACGACCGAAGGATTGTGAAGAGAAGCCATGGCGGGACAGAAGATCCGCATTCGGCTCAAGGCCTACGACCACGAGATCATCGACTCCTCTGCACGCAAGATCGTGGAGACGGTGACGAGAACTGGTGCGCAGGTCGCGGGCCCGGTGCCGCTGCCGACTGAGAAAAACGTGTACTGCGTCATCCGCTCACCGCACAAGTACAAGGACTCGCGTGAGCACTTCGAGATGCGCACTCACAAGCGCCTGATCGACATCCTGGACCCGACGCCGAAGACGGTCGACTCGCTGATGCGGCTCGACCTGCCGGCCGGCGTCGACATCGAGATCAAGCTATGACGACTCTGACCCGCCGCCTGGCGGCGTTCTCGTCGCCTTGTGTGCCTCAGCACACGGCGGCTCCTGCGGCCTTGCCAGCCGACGGCTCAGAGCCGTCATTCCGAGGGACTAAGTAGCAATGGGTACGAGACAACAGAAGGGCATCCTGGGCGAGAAGCTCGGGATGACCCAGGTCTGGGATGCCGCGAACCGGCTGGTCCCGGTGACGGTTGTGAAGGCCGGTCCCTGTGTGGTGACGCAGGTCCGTACGCCTGAGCGTGACGGCTATGACGCCGTCCAGCTCGGCTTCGGCACTGTCGACCCGCGCAAGGTCAACAAGCCTGAGACCGGTCACTTCGGCAAGGCCGGCGTGCCGCCGCGCCGCTATGTCGTCGAGCTCCGCACGACCGATGCGTCGACCTACGAGGTGGGCCAAGAGGTCACCGCCGAGGTCTTCGAGGCGGGCACGCTCGTCGACGTCGTCGCGACCAGCAAGGGCAAGGGCTTCACCGGTGTCATGAAGCGCCACGGCTTCTCCGGCCTCGGCGCCGGCCACGGCGTGCAGCGCAAGCACCGCTCGCCCGGCTCCATCGGTGCCTGTGCGACTCCGTCCCGCGTCTTCAAGGGTGTCCGGATGGCCGGTCGCCACGGTGGCGCGCGCACCACGACCCTCAACCTGAAGGTCCACTCGGTTGACGCCGAGAAGGGCATGTTGCTGATCAAGGGCGCGATCCCTGGCCCGACCGGCTCGCTCGTGATGATCCGGACCGCCGCGAAGACTCCGCTCGCCGGGGGAGGTGTCGTCTGATGGCAACCGTCGATGTGAAGTCGCCGACCGGTGACGTGACCGGAAGCATCGAGCTGCCGGACGCGGTCTTCGACGTGACCGTCAACATCCCGTTGGTGCACCAGGTCGTCGTCGCGCAGCTCGCTGCGGCGCGGCAGGGCACGGCCGACACCAAGACTCGCGGCGAGGTTCGCGGCGGTGGTCGCAAGCCGTACCGGCAGAAGGGCACCGGCCGCGCCCGTCAGGGCTCGACCCGCGCACCGCAGTTCGCGGGCGGCGGCGTCGTGCACGGCCCGCATCCGCGTTCCTACGTCCAGCGCACCCCGAAGAAGATGAAGGCGGCCGCGCTGCGGTCGGCCCTGTCTGATCGGGCGCGCGGCGGCAAGTTGCACATCGTTTCGTCGCTGGTCGCAGGGGACACCCCGTCGACCAGCGCGGCAGCGACCGCGCTCGCGACGATCGCGTCCAGCCGCCACGTGCTCGTGGTGGTCGCGCGCGAGGACACGCTGACCTGGAAGAGCCTGCGCAACATTGCGTCGGTACACCTGCTCGCTCCCGACCAGCTCAATACCTACGACGTGCTGGTCTCGGACGATCTGGTCTTCACCGAGGGTGCGCTGCGCGTCTTCCTCGGCGCGGATGCGCCGGAGACGACCCCCGTCAAGGCCGCGAAGCCGGCGAAGAAGGCCGCGCAGCCGGCGGCCGAGGCCGATGAGCCAGTCGCGGAAGCGCCGGCTGCCGACGAGACCGCTGCAGAAGAAACCGCTGCGGACGAGCCCGCTGCAGAGCCCGCTGCAGAAGAGCCCGCTGCTGCGGACGAGCCCGCTGCTGCGGACGAGCCCGCTGCAGAAGAGCCCGCTGCTGCGGACGAGCCCGCTGCTACCGAGGAGGAGACGGCATGACGCGCATCGCCGATCCCCGCGACGTCCTGCTCGGCCCGGTCATCTCTGAGAAGAGCTACGGGCTGCTCGACGACGGCAAGTACACGTTCCTCGTTCGCGAGGACGCGAACAAGACGCAGATCCGCATCGCGGTCGAGCAGGTCTTCAACGTGCGGGTCACGTCGGTCAACACGTTGAACCGTCCTGGCAAGCGCAAGCGGATCAAGGCCGGCTTCGCGACCCGCAACTCGACCAAGCGCGCCATCGTCGCGCTTTCGCCGGGGGACCGCATCGACCTGTTCGGAGGGCCCGTCTGATGGGCGTTCGCAAGTACAAGCCCACTACGCCGGGTCGCCGCGGGTCTTCCGTTGCCGACTTCGTCGAGATCACGCGTACCCAGCCGGAGAAGTCACTCGTCCGCCCGCTGCACAGCAAGGGTGGCCGCAACGTCCACGGCCGCGTCACTGTCCGCCACCAGGGTGGCGGTCACAAGCGGGCGTACCGCGTCATCGACTTCCGGCGCAACGACAAGGACGGCGTGCCGGCCAAGGTCGCTCACATCGAGTACGACCCGAACCGCACCGCGCGCATCGCTCTGCTGCACTACGCGGACGGCGAGAAGCGTTACATCATCGCGCCGTCGAAGCTGTCGCAGGGCGACCGCGTCGAGTCCGGCCCGTCGGCCGACATCAAGCCCGGCAACAACCTCCCGCTTCGCAACATCCCGGTCGGCACTGTGATCCACGCCATCGAGCTGAAGCCAGGCGGCGGCGCGAAGATCGCGCGGTCGGCCGGTGCCAGCGTCCAGCTGGTCGCGAAGGACGGCGGCATGGCGCAGCTGCGCATGCCGTCCGGTGAGATCCGTAACGTCGACGCGCGCTGCCGAGCAACCATCGGAGAGGTCGGCAACGCCGAGCAGTCCAACATCAACTGGGGCAAGGCCGGCCGGATGCGCTGGAAGGGCAAGCGCCCGACAGTGCGCGGTGTCGCCATGAACCCGATCGACCACCCGCACGGTGGTGGTGAAGGCAAGACCTCCGGTGGCCGTCACCCGGTGAGCCCTTGGGGCCAGCCGGAGGGCCGCACGCGCCGCGCTCACAAGGAGAGCGACCGCCTCATCGTCCGCCGCCGCAAAGCCACGAAGCGGCGCTAGGAGCAACTGAGATGCCACGCAGCTTGAAGAAGGGTCCCTTCGTGGACGACCACCTCGCCAAGAAGGTGGACGTCCAGAACGAAAAGGGCACCAAGAACGTGATCAAGACCTGGTCGCGCCGTTCGATGATCGTGCCGACCATGCTCGGTCACACGATCGCGGTGCACGACGGCCGCAAGCACGTCCCGGTCTTCGTGACCGAGTCGATGGTCGGGCACAAGCTCGGCGAGTTCGCGCCGACGCGTACCTTCCGCGGCCACATCAAGGATGAGCGGAGGGCACGTCGTGCCTGACGCCGCGTCCAAGGCGCTCAACGACGAGGTGATCGGTCGGGCGACCGCGCGCCACGTGCGGATGTCGCCGACCAAGACCCGCCGCGTCATCGACCTGGTTCGCGGCATGCCGGCGACCGAGGCACAGGCGATCGTTCGCTTCGACCAGCACGCCGCAAGCGAGCCGGTCGGCAAGGTTCTCGACTCCGCGATCGCGAACGCCGAGCACCTCGCGCACGTCCGCAGCCAGCGTCTTGACCCCGACGACCTCGTGGTCGTCGAGGCATACGTCGATGAGGGCCCGACCATGAAGCGGTTCCGGCCGCGGGCGCAGGGCCGTGCCTACCGGATCCGCAAGCGGTCCTCACACATCACGATCGTCGTCGCACCGTCGGACTCGGAGGCTGCCCTGCCGGGCGGTCCCCACAGGAAGGCTCGCTGATGGGTCAGAAAGTCAATCCCAACGGCTTCCGCCTGGGCATCACGACACGACACAAGAGCCGTTGGTACGCCGACAAGCTCTACCGCGACTACGTCGCGGAGGACGTCGCGATCCGTCGCCTGCTCAGCAAGGGCATGGAGCGCGCGGGCATCAGCCGCGTCGAGATCGAGCGCACCCGCGACCGCGTCAACGTCGACATCCACACCGCGCGCCCGGGCATCGTCATCGGCCGCCGCGGTGCGGAGGCCGACCGGATCCGTGGCGACCTCGAGAAGCTGACGAACAAGCACGTCAACCTCAACATCCTTGAGGTCAAGAACCCCGAGGTGGACGCGCAGCTCGTCGCGCAGGGCGTTGCCGAGCAGCTGTCGAGCCGGGTGAGCTTCCGGCGCGCGATGCGCAAGGCGATGCAGTCGGCGATGAAGAGCGGCGCCAAGGGCATCCGGGTCCAGTGCGGTGGTCGCCTCGGCGGGGCCGAGATGAGCCGGTCGGAGTTCTACCGCGAGGGCCGGGTGCCGCTGCACACGCTTCGCGCGAACATCGACTACGGGTTCTACGAGGCACGCACCACCTTCGGCCGGATCGGCGTCAAGGTCTGGATCTACACCGGTGACGAAGTGCTGACCCGCGAGGAGCAGGCGGCACAGGCGGCGCTGCGTGCACGTGACCAGCGCAACCGCCGCCCGACCACTCGCCGTCCGTCGACCGCGGCCAGCGCCGCGGTCAACGGTGGTCCCGGGGTATCGGCGACCCAGGTCGTCGATGACTCTGCGGCACCGGCCGAGGCGGCTGTCGAGAGCGAGCCAGTCGTTGAGGCTGCCGCAGACGCCGCTCCCGACGCTGTGGTCGAGACGCCGGCGCAGACCACGGAAGAGGTCTGAGCCATGTTGATTCCGAGGCGGGTCAAGCACCGCAAGCAGCATCACCCGAAGCGCGCTGGCGCCGCAAAGGGCGGCACCCGCGTGACCTTCGGTGAGTTCGGCATCCAGGCGCTGGAACCGGCGTACGTCACGAACCGCCAGATCGAGTCGGCGCGTATCGCGATCACCCGGCACATCCGCCGTGGCGGCAAGGTCTGGATCAACATCTACCCGGACCGCCCGCTGACCAAGAAGCCGGCCGAGACCCGCATGGGTTCCGGCAAGGGCTCACCGGAGTGGTGGATCGCCAACGTCAAGCCGGGCCGCGTGATGTTCGAGCTGTCCTACCCCAACGAGCAAACCGCTCGCGAGGCGCTGACCCGCGCGATCCACAAGCTTCCGATGAAGTGCCGAATCGTGACCCGCGAAGTGGGTGAGGCGTGATGGCAGCAGGAACCGCGGCTGTCGAGCTGCGCGGTCTCGAGGACGACGAGCTGATCACCAAGCTCAAGGAGCACAAGGAGGAGCTGTTCAACCTCCGCTTCCAGTCCGCGACCGGACAGCTGGACAACAACAAGCGACTGCAGACTGTGCGGCGCGAGATTGCCCGCATCTACACCGTTATGCGCGAGCGCGAGCTGGGGCTCACCACTGCCCCGGTCGCGGGCGAGCTGATCGGTGAGTGAGGACACGATGAGCGAAGTAACCAAGGCTGAGATCGAGCCGCGCGGGTTCCGCAAGACGCGCGAGGGCTATGTCGTCAGCGACAAGATGACGAAGACCGTCACTGTCGAGGTCGAGGATCGCGTTCAGCACCCGCTCTACGGCAAGACGATTCGCCGGACCCGCAAGGTCAAGGCGCACGACGAGGCCAGCGTGGCCGGCGTCGGTGACCGTGTCCTGCTCATGGAGACCCGGCCGCTGTCGGCAACCAAGCGCTGGCGCGTCGTCGAGATCCTGGAGAAGGCAAAATGATCCAGCAGGAGTCTCGTCTCCGCGTCGCCGACAACACCGGCGCCAAGGAGCTGCTGTGCATTCGCGTGCTGGGTGGCTCCGGCCGTCGCTATGCGGGCATCGGCGACATCATCGTCGGCACGGTCAAGGACGCACTGCCTGGCGCAGGCGTCAAGAAGGGCGACGTCGTCAAGGCGGTCGTCGTCCGCACCACCAAGTCGCGCCGCCGCCCTGACGGTTCGTACATCCGCTTCGACGAGAACGCGGCTGTGCTGATCCGTGACGGTGGCGGCGAACCGCGCGGTACCCGCATCTTCGGGCCGGTTGGCCGGGAGCTCCGCGACAAGCGGTTCATGCGGATCATCTCGCTCGCTCCGGAGGTCTTGTAGCTCATGGCTGGACTGTTTGTGAAGAAGGGCGACACCGTCCTGGTGCGCAGCGGCAAGGACCGTGGCGCGCAGGGCAAGGTGCTGCTGACGTCGCCGAAGTCCTCGCTCGTGCTGGTCGAGGGCGTCAACCGGATCAAGAAGCACACCAAGATCCAGACCACCACTCGTGGCGCGCAGGAGGGTGGCATCGTCACCCAGGAGGCGCCGATCCACGTGAGCAACGTGCAGGTCGTCTGCCCCCAGTGCGGCAAGCCGTCACGCATCGGTTACCGCAAGGACGAAGAAGGTCACAGCGTCCGGGTCTGCCGCAAGTGCGACCAGGACATCTGAGGAGTACGCCGAGATGACATCAACGACTACCGAGCGACCGACGCTCCCGCGGCTCAAGCAGCGCTACCGCGAGGAGATCGTGGCAGGGCTGCGTGAGCAGTTCGGATACTCCAACGTCATGCAGGTGCCCACCTTGGTCAAGGTCAAGGTCAACATGGGTGTCGGCGACGCGGCGAAGGACGGCAAGCTGATCGAGGGCGCCGTTCGCGACCTCATGTCGATCACCGGCCAGCGGCCGGCCATCGCGAAGGCCCGAGTGTCGATCGCCCAGTTCAAGCTGCGCGAGGGCATGCCGATCGGCGCGCACGTCACGCTGCGCGGCGACCGGATGTGGGAGTTCGTCGACCGCCTGCTGTCGATCGCGCTGCCGCGTATCCGCGACTTCCGTGGCCTCGATGCCCGCAAGCTCGACGGCAACGGCAACTACACCTTCGGCCTGAACGAGCAGTCGATGTTCCATGAGATCGACCCCGACGCCATCGATCGGGTGCGAGGCATGGACATCACGCTCGTCACCAGCGCACGGACCGATGACGAAGGTCGCGCGCTGCTTCGGGCGCTCGGATTCCCGTTCAAGGAGCTGGACAAATGACCACCAAGGCACTGCGCGCAAAGGCGGCACGTAAGCCGAAGTTCGCGGTTCGCGGCTACACCCGCTGCTCGCGCTGCGGTCGCTCACGCGCCGTGTACCGCGTGTTCGGACTCTGCCGCATCTGCGTGCGTCAGATGGCCCACGCCGGGGAGCTCCCCGGCATCACAAAGTCCTCCTGGTAGTTCCAGAAAGACCCGACATCTCTTCGTCGAAGGCCCTGCGAGAGCAGGGAACCACGGTGGGAAGGAAAGCAACTTAGATGACAATGACCGACCCGATCGCAGACATGCTGACGCGTCTGCGCAACGCCAACTCGGCGTACCACGACACGGTCTCGATGCCGCACTCCTCGATCAAGGTTCACATCGCCGAGATCCTGCAGCAGGAGGGCTACATCGCGGGCTGGAGCGTGGCTGATGCCGACGCGGCCGCCAAGGCGGGCCCGGCCAAGATGCTCACGCTGACGCTGAAGTACGGCCCGAACCGCGAGCGTTCCATTGGTGGCATCAAGCGGGTCAGCAAGCCTGGTCTGCGGGTCTACGCGAAGGCGACCAACCTGCCTCGCGTACTCGGCGGCCTCGGCGTTGCGATCATCTCGACCTCCGGTGGTTTGCGGACCGACCGGCAGTGCTCCAAGTCACAGGTAGGCGGGGAAGTCCTCGCCTACGTGTGGTGACGGGAGGCATGCGATGAGCCGCATCGGCCGACTGCCGATCCCCGTCCCCTCGGGCGTCGAGGTGACCATCTCCGGGCGTGACATCACGGTGAAGGGTCCGAAGGGCGAGCTGAGCCACAGTGTGGTGGAGCCGATCGTCGTCGAGCAGTCCGAGGGCACGCTGCTGGTGCAGCGTCCCGATGATGAGCGCGACAGCAAGGCACGCCACGGACTGACCCGCACGCTGGTCAACAACATGGTCGTCGGTGTCACCGAGGGCTTCTCCAAGACGCTGGAGATCGTCGGAACCGGTTACCGCGTCCAGGCCAAGGGCAAGGACCTCGAGTTCGCGCTCGGTTTCAGCCACTCGGTGCCTGTCGCTGCGCCCGATGGCATCTCGTTCGCCGTCGAGTCCCCGACCCGCTTCGTGGTGTCGGGCATCGACAAGCAGCAGGTGGGCGAGGTCGCCGCCAACATCCGAAAGATTCGCAAGCCTGAGCCTTACAAGGGCAAGGGCGTGCGCTACGCGGGCGAGGTCGTCCGTCGCAAGGCCGGAAAGGCTGGCAAGTAAATGAGTGGGACCAAAGTCTCCCAGCAGCGACGCGCCTCGCGCGCTCGCCGCCACCTCCGGGTACGCAAGAAGGTCTCCGGTACGCCGGGTCGACCGCGCATGGTCGTCACCCGGTCGACCCGCCACATCTCCGTGCAGATCGTCGATGACACCGCGAGCCGTACGCTGGTGTCGGCCTCGACCCTCGACGAGGGCATCCGTGGCGCATCGGGCGACAAGAAGGCCCGTGCGGCTCAGGTCGGCAAGCTCGTTGCCGAGCGGGCCGGCGCCGCGGGAATCGGCAAGGTGGTCTTCGACCGTGGCGGCAACCGCTACCACGGCCGGATCGCAGCGCTCGCTGACGCGGCGCGCGAAGCTGGATTGGAGTTCTGATGCCAGGTCCTCAGCGACGTGGCCCCGGCGGTGCCGGTGGTGCCGGTGGCGCGGCTGGCGGTGGCGATCGACGCGATCGTCGCGACGGTGGCCGAGGCGACCGTGGCGGCCCCGCGGCTTCGCAGTACCTCGAGCGGGTCGTGGCGATCAACCGGGTCGCCAAGGTCGTCAAGGGCGGCCGGCGCTTCAGCTTCACCGCGCTCGTCGTCGTCGGTGACGGTGACGGCCAGGTAGGCGTCGGCTACGGCAAGGCCAAGGAGGTGCCTGCGGCGATCGCCAAGGGCGTCGAGGAGGCCAAGAAGCACTTCTTCACCGTGCCGCGCATGCTCGGCACGATCCCGCACCCCATCCAGGGCGAGGCGGCGGCCGGTGTCGTGCTGCTCAAGCCGGCTTCCCCGGGTACCGGCGTCATCGCCGGCGGCCCGGTCCGTGCCGTGCTCGAGTGCGCCGGGATCCACGACGTGCTGTCGAAGTCGCTCGGATCGTCGAACCCGATCAACATCGTCCACGCCACAGTGGCGGCGTTGAAGGGCCTGCACCGTCCCGAGGAGATCGCGGCGCGCCGCGGCCTGCCGATCGAGGACGTCGCCCCCGCCGCCATGCTGCGGGCGCGCGCTGCGGCGGCGAACGCGTAATGGCACGCCTGAAGGTCACCCAGAAGCGGTCGCCCATCGGCGGCACGCACAATCAGCGCGAGACCCTGCGCACGCTCGGTCTCAAGCGCATGCGTGACGTGGTCGTGCACGAGGACCGCCCCGAGATCCGGGGCATGGTCCGTACGGTCGCTCACCTCGTTGACGTCGAGGAGGTCGACGAGCGATGACGCTCAAGGTTCACCACCTGCGCCCGGCACCGGGCGCGCACAAGGCCAAGACCCGCGTCGGCCGCGGTGAGGGCTCCAAGGGAAAGACCGCAGGCCGCGGTACGAAGGGCACGAAGGCGCGTAACACCGTGTCCGCGTCCTTCGAGGGCGGCCAGATGCCCTTCCACATGCGCGTTCCCAAGCTCAAGGGCTTCACCAACCCATTCCGGACGGAGTACCAGGTCGTCAACCTGGACAAGCTCAGCGTCCTCTTCCCGGACGGTGGCGAGGTTGACCCGGAGGTCCTCGTCGAGCGTGGCGCCGTTCGCAAGGGCGAACTGGTGAAGGTTCTTGGGACTGGTGAGATCGGTGTGGCGCTGACTGTGCGAGCACACCGGTTCTCGCAGGCTGCCCGCGACAAGATCGTCGCGGCCGGAGGCACGGCCACCTCGCTGTAGCGAGCGGGTAAAGTCGGCGGGCAGCAGGCCTGGTCCGACTTTTGACCCCCCGGTCCGCGCCAGACCCGCCTAGTCCGCCCAGGAGGAGCCGTGCTCACCGCTTTCGGCAGGGCCTTCCGTACCCCGGACCTGCGTACCAAGATGCTCTTCACGCTGGGCATCCTGGCGCTGTTCCGCTTCGGCTCGACCCTCCCGGCGCCGGGCGTCGACTACCACAACGTCCACACCTGCCTGGCCCTGGACAAGAACAGCTCGGTTCTCGCGCTGATCAACCTGTTCAGCGGCGGTGCGTTGCTTCAGCTCACCGTTTTCGCGCTCGGCATCATGCCGTACATCACGAGCAGCATCATCCTTCAGCTGCTTGTCGTGGTGATCCCGCGCCTGGAGCGCCTCAAGGAGCAGGGTCAGAGCGGCCAGGCGAAGATCACGCAGTACACCCGTTACCTCACCGTGGCGCTGGCGATCCTGCAGTCCACGGGCATCGTGGCGCTGGCGCGCAGCGGGCGGCTGCTCCAGTGCACCGACAACGCCGGCAACCAGATCCCGCTGCTCTACTCGACCTCTGTCTTCCGCATCGTGGTGCTGGTCGTGACGATGACCGCCGGAACCGCGGTGATCATGTGGTTCGGCGAGCTGATCACCGACCGCGGCATCGGCAACGGGATGTCGCTGCTGATCTTCACGTCGATCGCGGCTCGCTTCCCGAGCCAGGGCAGCGCGATCCTGCAGGAGAAGGGCACGACGGCCTTCATCATCGTCCTGCTCGTGGGCGTGCTGATCATCGTCGGCATCGTCTTCATGGAGCAGGGCCAGCGCCGAATACCCGTGCAGTACGCCAAGCGCATGATCGGCCGGCGAATGTACGGCGGAACGTCGACGTACATCCCGCTCAAGGTCAACCAGGCCGGCGTGATCCCGGTGATCTTCTCGTCGTCCCTGCTGTATCTGCCACAGCTGCTCAGCCAGATCTGGACCTCGAACACCGGGTTTACGAACTTCGTCACGACGTACTTCTCGCCGAACAACCCGAACTACGTCTACATCCTCACCTACGCGTTGCTGACCATCTTCTTCACGTACTTCTACGTCGCGATCACGTTCAATCCGGTCGAGGTCAGCGACAACATGCGCAAGTACGGCGGGTTCATCCCCGGCATCCGGCCGGGCCGGCCGACCGCGGAGTACCTCGAGTACGTCCTGTCACGGATCACGCTGCCCGGGGCGCTCTACCTCACGGCCATCGCGGTGCTGCCGATCCTCGCGTTGCACTACCTGCCAGGCGGTTCCGCCTCGGGCGCCAACCAGGCGTTCCCCTTCGGCGGTACGTCGATCCTCATCCTCGTCGGTGTGGGGCTGGACACCTCGAAGCAGATCGAGAGCCAGCTCATGCTCCGCAACTACGAAGGATTCCTTCGCTAGTGAGGCTCGTCCTCGTCGGCCCACCGGGTGCGGGGAAGGGGACACAGGCCCAGTTCGTCGCCGCCCACCTCGCCGTACCTCAGATCTCGACCGGCGACATCTTCCGGGCGAACGTCAGCCAGGGCACCCCACTGGGCAAGCAGGCCAAGGAGTACATGGATGTCGGTGACCTCGTCCCCGACGAGGTCACGGTCGCGATGGTGCGGGACCGCCTCGGCGAGCCCGACACGGCGCGTGGCTTCCTGCTCGACGGCTTCCCCCGCACGGTGCCGCAGGCGGTGCAGCTCGACGAGATGCTCGCCGAGATGGGCACCAAGCTCGACGTCGTCCTGGAGCTGGTCGTCGACGACGACGAGGTCGTGCGACGGCTTTCGGGTCGGCGTACCTGCCGAAGCTGCGGTCACATCTGGCACGTCGACTTCGACCCTCCGACAACCGAAGGGGTCTGCGACAACTGTGGCGGGGAGCTGTTCCAGCGCGACGACGACAAGCCGGACACCATTCGCCATAGGCTTGAGGTCTACTACGAGCAGACTGCACCGTTGGTCGGCTACTACGCGGAGCACGAGATCCTGGTGGGCATCGACGCGATGGGCCCGGTCGATGACGTCACCGAACGCGCATCGGCGGCACTGCGGCCGTTTGCGCGCGGGTAGAAGTGGCGTCACAGTGAGTCGCTGGAGGAGGCAAGGCCCGATGATCCAGATCAAGTCGAGCGACGAGATCGCGCTGATGCGCCAGGCGGGCGTCGTCGTGGGCACCACGCTCGAGACCTTGCGTGACTCGGTCAAGCCCGGCATGACGACCGCGGACCTCGACGACATCGCCCGCGACTGCCTCGCCAAGGCCGGCGCGACGTCGAACTTTCTCGGGTACCACGGCTTCCCGGCGACGGTGTGCACCTCGGTCAACGACCAGATCGTGCACGGCATCCCGTCGAAGCGGGCTGTGCTCCGGGACGGCGACATCGTCTCGATCGACTTCGGCGCGATCATCGAGGGCTATCACGGCGATGCCGCGATCACCGTCCCGGTCGGCGAGGTCACCGCGGCGGAGCTCGAGCTGCTCCGGGTCACCGAGGAGTCGCTGTGGCACGGGATGGCGGCCGGCCTGCTCAGTGCGCGGCTGATCGACGTGTCCCGGGCGATCGAGGACTACATCCGCTCCCAGCCCCATCCCACCGGTGGCAGCTGGGGAATCGTCGAGGAGTACGTCGGCCACGGCATCGGCACCGAGATGCATCAGGACCCGCAGGTGCACAACTACGTCGGTCCACGCATGGGGAAGGGTCCGGAGCTCGTCGAGGGCCTCGCGCTGGCGGTGGAGCCGATGGTCAACCTCGGCGGGCGCCACACCAAGGTGCTCGACGACAACTGGACGGTCGTGACCGCGGACGGCTCCCGCTCGGCGCACTTCGAGCACAGCTTCACGATGACCGAGGAAGGTCCGTGGGTGCTGACCGCCATCGACGGCGGCCGCGAGCGGATTGCGGCGATCTCCGTGGCTGCTGCCCCGGCCTGACCCGACAGGTGTGTCAACGCCGGCCCGCGGGCAGACGTTGAAGGGTCATGAGAAACCGGACGAACCTGTCGAGACGGCTCATTGCCGCTACAGCGGCGACGTTTCTAGCCGCTGGTGGAGCGATCGCTGGGATGAGCGGAGCCGGAGCCTCTGTCCCGGCTTCGAAGACACCGATGCTGCAGCCGCGCGTCGGATCGGCGGACTATCTCGTCTATACGAAACTCCAGTACACCGGTCACAGCAGGACCGGCGGGCTATTCGTGCTCAGCAAGGATGGGAAGACTCGCCGGCTCGGAACCGTCGGCGGCCAAGCGGGCGGTTTCTCTCTGGCGGGTTCGATCCTCGTCTACTACCAGGCGACGTCTGCCTACCCGAACGGCGCGAGCTTCTGGACGGACCTGAAGACCGGCCAGTCAGGCGTGATCCCGGCGACAGACGATGTCGTGGCGGCAGCGCCGGACGGCTGGGTGACGCGCCCCGCCACCACCGATGGAACCTGGAGCCTGGTCGACCAGTCGAGGCAGGGGGCGGCGCGACCGCTGGGTCAGCCCTTCCCGCAGTCCGACCAGCCGCTGGTCTTCACGGGAGCCGATCAACTGGTGACCTACTCGCTGTACACCGACGATTCGGATGGCAACGGCGAGCTTCGCGCGATGTCCTTTGACGATCCAGGGACATATCGCACGTTAATTGCGACAGCTCCCCATGCTGACAACGATGGTTACCGCTGTCCCAGCGTGACCGCGAAGTACGTGGTGTGCCGAACGGGGACCGCGAAAGGCAAAGGCGAGATCCGCCTGATTCCATTGGACGGCTCACCTCAGGTGAAGACGACCAAAGGGTGCCCTGAGTGGTTCTCCCCAGCGGTAATGCACCACTCGGCGGCCTGGCAGGGCTGTGGCGACAAGCTCACCGTTCTTTCGCCGGACGGCAAGGTCCACGTGTCCGCGCACAAGTACGGCGAGTTCATGGTGTCAGCGTTCGGGAAGCTTGCGGTCCCGACGCTCTCAGGCGGCAAGATCGAGCTGGTCTCCAGCGCAAACGGCACCCCCAAGACCCTGGTAAGCACGAAGTAGCACACGACGTGGCCGACGTACGCTGGAAAGTCGGTCATCTCAGGGCGATTCGGGCGCCCGATCGCCGGTTTGTGTGCTACTTCGAACACCCGTAGACTCTTCGGTTGGCCTGCGGGTTCGTGGGCCGAAACACCGATCGCTTCATTTCGACACTGGATTTGCGGAGGATATGCCGAAGAAGGAAGGCGCCATCGAGATCGAGGGGCGCGTTGTCGAGCCACTTCCGAACGCCATGTTCCGGGTAGAGCTCGCTAACGGTCACAAGGTCTTGGCCCACATCAGCGGGAAGATGCGCCAGCACTACATTCGGATTCTCCCTGAAGACCGGGTCGTCGTTGAGTTGTCGCCGTACGACCTGTCACGCGGTCGAATCGTCTATCGGTACAAGTGAGGGATCGACCGTGAAGGTCAAGCCGAGCGTCAAGAAGATGTGCGACAAGTGCAAGGTGATCCGCCGTCACGGCCGGGTCAT
>DATAUF010000099.1:0-12101 GCA_036268405.1 Mycobacteriales bacterium | reverse complement strand
TACATCGAACCGGCGCGCAAGGTCGTGGCGGTGGCCCACGACGTGCCGGTCGGCGACCTCGACCCCACGCTGCCGCGCGCGGCAAGCGATCCCGATGGGCTCGCGGCGCTGAGTGACCGCTGGGGGCTGCACAGCTCCGTCGAGCGCGTGCTCGAGTCGTTGGCGCTACTCCATGGGTAGGTAGGCGACCACTCCGCGACGAAGCTGCCGCACCGCATCGCGGGCGGTCTTGCCGACAGGAGCGCCGTCGGGTGCGGCCTGCACGATCTGGTCGAGCAGATCGAGGAGCTGCTTGATCCAACGGACGAAGTCACCCGGGGCCATCGCCGTGTCCTGGAGCACAGCGTCGAGGCTGTGACCCTTCGCCCAGCGCCACGCCAACCACGCGAATCCGAGCTGCGGCTGGCGCAGGAAGCTCAAGCCCGCGTCGGTCTCGACGCCACGCAGGGTGTCCCACCGGCGATCGAGATCCTGTAACGCCGCCCGGCACTTGCCCGGCGGCAACCGTGGACTCGTCTCGTCATCGCGGCGGGACTCGTAGATCAATGCTGAGACGACTGCCGCGAGCTCAGCGGCGTCGAGGTCATCCCATGCTGCGTCCCGAATCGCTTCGGCGACGACAAGGTCGGACTCGGAGTAGATCCGTGCGAGCACCCGGCCCTCGTCGGTCACCACGTCGTCCCGCAGATAACCGAGAGACGTCAGCACGTCGCACACCGAGTCGAACGTCTTGGCGATCGTCCCCGTCCGGGAAGTCACCCGGCGCTCCAGCGCGTCGGTGTCGCGGCGCAGCCGTTCGTAACGTTCGGCCCATCTCGCGTGATGCTCTCGGTCGGCGCAACCGTGGCACGGGTGCTGGCGGATCGCGGCTCGCAGCCGGGCGATCTCGCTGTCGTCTGCCGCGGCACCTCGGCCGCGGCCAGGTCGCTCGCCGCCGTCATCGATCCGCAGCGCTCGCAGGCTCGACACCAGATCACGGCGCGACTGCGGCGATCGCGGTGTGAATCCTTTCGGGATCCTCACGCGGCCCTCGGCAGCCACCTTGTCGGTGAAGTCAGTCACCGACATTCGCTTGAGCTGGCGGCTCGCGGTGACCACCACGAGCCGGTCCCCCGCTGGACTCGCGACTGGCTCAACGACCACGGCAAGCTCGCCTCGGCGTGCCCCCGGCAGGCGGATCACATCGCCGGCCCGAAGTGACTCGAGCGAGTCAGCAGCAGCCGCGCGGCGTGCCGCGGATCGGCCCCGGGCGAGCTCCGCCTCGCGGTCGGACAGGGAGCGACGGAGCCCGGAGTACTCGACGAAGTCACCGAGATGGCAGGTCATCGACTCGCGGTAGCCGTCCAGCGCCTCGAGGTTGCCGCGGATCTGACGCGTCAGCCCGACCACCGATCGATCCGCCTGGAACTGCGCGAAAGAGCACTCGAGCAGCTCACGCGCGGTGCCTCTGCCCAGTCGGCCGACCAGGTTGACGGCCATGTTGTACGACGGACGAAAGCTCGACCGAAGCGGATAGGTACGCGTCGAGGCGAGACTCGCGACGTGGCGCGGATCGAACCCGCTCGACCACAGCACGACGGCGTGACCCTCGACGTCGATACCGCGGCGCCCGGCGCGACCGGTGAGCTGCGTGTACTCCCCCGGGGTGAGATCGACGTGGGCCTCACCGTTCCACTTGACCAGCGACTCGAGAACGACGCTGCGAGCCGGCATGTTGATGCCGAGCGCCAAGGTCTCGGTGGCGAACACCACCCGGAGCAGGCCGGCCGCGAACAGCTCTTCGACGGCCTCCTTGAAGGCCGGCAGCATGCCGGCGTGGTGCGGCGCGATTCCTCGCTCGAGCGCGTCGAGCAGCTCGTGGTAGCCGAGCACGGCGAGATCCTGCTCGGCGATCAGCTCAGTGCGGCGCTCCAGCGCTGCCCGGATCGCGGTCCGATGTTCGGGAGCGACGAGCCGCAGCCCTGACCGCACGCATTGCCGAACCGCGCCATCGCATCCGGCGCGACTGAAGATGAAGACGATCGCCGGCAGCAGTCCTGCGTGATCGAGGCGCTCGACCACATCCGGCCGATGAGGCGTGCCGGATGGTCGGCCGCGCCGGCCGCCGCGCTGCTGACGACGTAGGTCCTTGTCGAACCTGGCCTCCTGCGCCGCAAGCCGGGCGAGATGCGGGTTGACGTCGTGCTGCTCGTCATCGACGAACAGATCGTGCAGCTCGTTGCGGACGAGCACCGACTGCCAGAGCGGCACCGGCCGGTGCTCCTCGACGATCACGGTCGTGTCGCCTCGGACCGCTTGCAGCCATTCACCGAACTCTTCGGCGTTGCTGACTGTCGCCGACAACGACACCAGCTGGACATCGTCGGACAGATGGAGGATGACCTCCTCCCAGACCGCGCCGCGGATGCGGTCCGCGAGGTAGTGGACCTCGTCCATCACGACGGTGTGCAAACCGGTGAGGGTGCTCGATCCTGCATAGATCATGTTGCGCAGCACCTCGGTCGTCATGACGACTACCGGCGCCTCGCCGTTGATCGAGTTGTCACCGGTCAGCAACCCGACGCGATCCGCGCCGTACCGGGCGGCCAGGTCGTGGAACTTCTGGTTCGACAACGCCTTGATCGGCGTCGTGTAGAAGCACTTCGCGCCTCGCTGGAGGGCGAGGTGGACCGCGAACTCGCCCACCACGGTCTTGCCCGCTCCGGTGGGCGCCGCGACCAGGACCCCGTGCCCGTTCTCCAGGGCTTCGCAGGCGCGCTGCTGAAAGTCGTCGAGCTCGAACGGGTAGCCGGCGAGGAACTCCTGCAGGACCGGGACGCCCGCCCGACGCTTGGCGGCGGCATAGCGCTCCGCCGGGCTCGCCACCGGCCCAGCCTATGCCGACGCAGGAATCCTCACGCGAGGATGCGTACGGCTCCTGGCACGCACTCGCAGCGGATCGGGAGATCGGCGAGGTACTCGCCGTCGGCGTACGCCGTCACGCCCGGCGAGGACAGCTCGACGATCTTTGCGCGTCGCATCGTGACCGCTGGGTGAGTGGTGTGGGTGCCTTTGAACACCTTGGGAAACGTCTTGAGGAACTCCGGCTTGCTGACCGGGCCGAGGATCATCACGTCCATCAGCCCGTCGGTCACGTCTGCGTCCGGCGTGACCTTCATGCCGGCGCCGTAGGACTTGGCGTTGCCGATCGCGACCAGCATCGCCTCGGTGGTGATTCGCTCGCCGTCGACAACAAGGTCGAACGGCAGCGGGGCGAAGACCCCCAGCTCCGCGAGCATCGCGATGTTGTAGCGCGACTTCCCCTTGGGCCAGGTCATCCGGTTCGCCCGGTCGTTCACCCGTGAGTCGAAGCCGGCGCCGAGAACGCAGCCGAACCACTTCTCGCCGACCTTGATCGCGTCCATCGGCCAGGCACCGTTGGTGTTGAGCCGGTCGCTCACGATGCCGGCCGCGGCAACCGCGTCCTTCACCGGGAGGCCGAGGGTGGCGGCGAGGTCGTTGCCGGTACCGGCGGGAATGATGCCCAGGGGCGTGTCTGTGCCGGCTACCGCATTGAGCGCGAGGTGCACCATCCCGTCCCCGCCGAGCGCGACCAGCGCGTCGACGCCGTCTGCGACGGCCTTGCGGGTGACCACGATCGCATCTGCGGCATCGCTGCCCACGAGAATCGACACGCTGGCGCCGCCATCGCGCAGCCTGCCGGCGACGGCCGCCACCTGCTTGGCGGCGCGGCCCTTGCCGGCACTCGGGTTCACCACGAGCGCGACTGAAGGTGAGCTCACGGAACGGCCGGCGCGTCGTCGATCGGGCTCAGCTCGTCATCCGCGAGGTCGTCGTACAGTCCCCCGCGCGCCGCGACCCGGCGGTCGTGAATGCTCGCGATCAGCACGGCGACACCGTAGAGCACGCACATCGGGACCGCGAGCGCGCTCATCGTGAAAGGGTCCTGGCTCGGGGTGGCGACCGCCGCGAAAAGGAAGATCCCGAAGATCGCACCCCGCGTCCAGTGGCGCAGCTTCGCGGCAGGAAGCACGCCGACGAGGTTGAGCATCACGACAAGGAGCGGCAGCTCGAACGACACTGCGAAGACCAGGATCATCGCGGTTACGAAGGACAGATAGCTGTTGAACTGCAACAGCGATGCGATCCCGCCGCTCGCGAAGCCGAGCAGGAAGTGCAGCCCCTTCTCGAGCGTCAGGTATGCGAACGCCGCACCCATCGCGAACAGGGCCACCGAGGCCGCGACAAACACCGTGGCGTATCGCTTCTCGTGGGAGTAGAGACCGGGGGTGATGAAGCGCCAGAACTGGAACAGCCAGATCGGCGATGCGGCGAGGACGCCCGCGTATAACGCCAGCTTCAGCGTCACAGTGAAGGGATCGAGGACGCCCCCCACGACGAGCGTGCACTGACCCTTGATGGCGCGATAGCGCTCGGGGAGCTCGCAGTACGGGTGCGTCAGGAACCGCAGGATGTCGGTGTGGAAGACGTACGCGACGGTCGTCGTGATGACGACGGCAATCAGCGAGACGACGACCCGATAGCGAAGTTCGGAAAGGTGCTCGCCGAGGGTCATCCGACCGTCGGGCGACCGATCGCGGTGCGCCCGCGCCGGGCGCGGCATCCTCACCGGCGTGGGATGTGCTGAGGACTAGCTGGTTGAGGTGGTCTGCTCAGCGCTGACCGGCTCCGCGTTGACGGGCTTTGCCGTTGACAGCTCGGCGGGCGCAGCAGGCGGCTCGTCGTCGTGAAGGCCCTTGATCTCGGTCTTCATGATGCGCATGGATTTGCCAAGCGAACGCGCGGCATCGGGCAGCTTCTTTGAACCGAACAGCACGAGGATCACAGCGGCGATGATGGCGATCTCAGGCCAACCGATGTCCATGGCGTGGTCCTCCCTAGGTCCCTTGCACGAGTCTACGCCCGCCCGCTACGGGGCGCTGTCTCGCGAGAAAGCTGGTCGGACACAGCGGCGATGCGCTCGCCCGCCGCCTTCAACTCACGTATCGCCTGGCGGACCTGGCGGTAGAGCCAGAAGCCGACGGCGGCGAGGACAACGAGTCCCGCCGCGGCGATTCCGACGTACAGCCCGATCCACACGGCTGAAGGCTATGCCGCCGGCGGCTCAGAGGTGAGCTACGGCTAGTGGTGGGCGACGGTTGTGGCGCGTGACGCGAGCATGTCGTCCTGCGTGAGCTGAAGCAGGAAGTCCAGGAGATCGTCGTACGTCAGCTGCGCGCCGGGCTTGGGCTCGAGCGCCTCGGCGGGCACCTCCCACACCTCGGCGGTCACGCCGCCGGACATCAGCAGGGAGACGATGTGGTCGTCGGCCGGCTTGCGCACCTCTTGGACGCACGCGGGGCAGGTGAACGTGTAGTAGGACAGCGCGCCATGGCTGCAGACCCGCAGCCGGATGTCGTCGCTCGTGAGCTCGACCTCTCCACAGCTGGGGCAGGATGCCTTGATCGTCGTCATGGCTGCCCTCCTTCGCATTCCTACTGCTGCGGCTGCAACCCGTTTGGTGGGTTGCGTCCTCATCCATCGGCAGCGTCTGCCCGCGGCTTGATGCGCTATGTGGAGGCGGATCTACCTGTCGTATGACGCCAGCGCAGCAACCGCCGCATCCCGGACCTCTTGGGCGAGTTCGGGCGGATCGGTCAGGGTCGCGACACCTGCGAAACCGAGCGCGAGCCGACGAATCCAGGCGTCGTCCCGTGCCCGCAGCTTGACGACGAGTCCACCGTCCCCGCGTTCTTCGATCTCGTCGCACTGGTAGTAGTCCGCAGCCCATCGCGCGGCCGGATCGAGCGACAGCGTGACGAGCCGATCCTCAGAGGACGGGGTGAAGAGCTCGGCGTCGAAAGCACGAGCCCTCACGTCATCGGGGACGTGGGCCGGCTCATCGAGCAGCGTGGCTTCGAGCACTCGATCGAGCCGGAACGTGCGCAGATCCTCGACCGCATGACACCAACCGGACAGATAGGCGGTCGCGTCACTGGTGAAGAGCCTGATCGGATCGACATCGCGCTCGGTGGCCTCGTCACGTGCTGGCACCCAGTAGCGAAGGTGCACCCGACGAGCCCGAGCCAGTGCATCAGTGATGGTGGTCACCACGGCGGTGTCTGCGCTGCTGGTCGGCGCGATCACGACCTTGTCGGTCGCCGTCGTGCCACCGGCCGCGCTTTCGAGCTTTGCCAACGCGCGATCAATCGCGGCGGTCGACACGATCCCCGGCACTCCGGACAGTGCCCGGAGCGCCGAAATCAGCGCAAGTGCCTCGTCGGGGGTGAGTCGGAGCGGGCGCTGGATGGTCTCCGCGTTGGACAGCGTGACCCGGTCGCCTCGCCATTCGACGTCGATCAGGTCGCCCGGCCCGTAGCCGGGCAGGCCACACATCCAGAGCAGGTTCACGTCCGCGCGGATCTGTGCCTCGGCGACGCCGAACTCTTTCGCGACGTCGGCCACCGCGGTGTCGGGATGGGCAAGCAGCCACGGCACCAGCGCGAGCAGCCGTGGGAGGTGGTCGGTGGCGCCGCTCACGATTCGGCTCCCGCTAGCTTGCGGAGGCGTTCGATGATCGCGTCGCGGGCCTCAGGTGGCGAAAGGATCACAGCATCTGCACCGTAGGACAGGACCTGCTCGGCAAGGCGGTGCGGATCCGGGCATGGCACGGTCACCACGTCCCAACCGGCGCCGTCGTCAGAGACGTCGATGGTCTGCCGACGCAGCCCCATCGCTCGTTCGTGCCGCACTCTGACGCGCGCCAGGGCGTCGCTGCGCGGTGCATCGGTCGCCGATACGAGGGCGCCGAGGTCGACCCCTTCGGGGATTGCCACGGAACCCGCGGCGCCCTCGACCACAGGGTCGCCGACCACGCGGGAAAGCCGGAAGGCCCGTGGAGCGGCGCGATCCAGGTCCTGGCCCACCAGATACCAGCGGCCACGCCAGCACACGACGCCCCATGGCTCGACGCGCCGACTCACGGATGCGGTGTCGTTCGCGCCGCGGTAGTCGAACTTCAGGCGCCTACCCTCGCGGAGCGCTTCGTGGACAGTCGGCAGGCCGGCCCCGCCGGCGCCGAGTCGCGGTTGCAGTCCCTCTGGGAGAGGCACCAGCTCCACGCCTGCGGTCTCGAGCTTGCGCAGCGCGCGCGTAGCGGTCGCCCCCTGCGTGGCCGATGACCACATTCGAGCCGCCAGACCGACAGCAGCAGCCTCATCAGCTTCGAGCCGGATCTCCGGCAGCGCGTAGTCGGTGCTCGGGATCCGGTAGCCCTGCTCGTCGTCGAAGTGGCTGTGGGTGCCGACCTCCAGCGGAATGCCGAGATCGCGGAGGTCTTCCTTGTCCCGCTCGAACATCCGCTTGAAAGCCTCGTCAGAGGGTGCGTCGGTGTAACCGGGGATGATCTCCCGCAGCCGCTCCGCGGTGAGGTACTGCCGCGTGTGGAGCAGGCAGATCACAAGATTCATCAGCCGTTCGGTGCGCTCGGCTGCCATGGCGGATGACGCTACCCCGACCAGCGCCGTCGGAGCGCCGGCGATCACAGTAGGGTCCGGACCCGTGATCCGCTGGCGGGCCGGGACGGTCTCCGAGATCACCCGTCGGCGTCGCGGCGCCGCTGAGGTCGACGTCGTCACCGACGAGGGCACGCTCGCGGCGCTCGCGTACACCGAGCTCGTCGGAGAGCCCGAGATCGGAGACCGGGTCCTCCTCAACACGACCGCGATCACGCTCGGCCTCGGTACCGGCGGCTACGCGCTCATCGTCGCGATTCCCGACCGGCTTCCCGCGGACCGGGACGAGCCCGGCCACATCGTCAAGGCGCGCTACACGCCGCTGCAGGCCACCGTGTGCGCCGTGGACGAGCAGGACTCCCCGCACCACCAGCTGCTTCGCGACGCCGACGACCTGGGTGGGATGCCCGTCGTGGTGGCGGATCTGCACTCGGCGCTGGTGCCGATCCTCGCCGGCTTGCGGATCGACGGCCGCGACGCGCGCGTGGTCTACGTGATGACCGACGGGGGCGCGCTGCCCCTGGCCTTCTCGCGCTCAGTCGAACAGCTGACGGAAGCGGGCTGGCTCGCCGCGACCGTGACGGTCGGGCAGGCGTACGGAGGCGACGTCGAAGCGGTGACCTTGCACACGGGCCTGTTGGCCGCTCGGCTGGTGCTCGGCGCGGATCTTGCGATCGTCACCCAGGGCCCGGGCAACCTCGGGACCGGCACTCGATGGGGCTTCAGCGGCGTCGCAAGCGGCGAGGCGGTCAACGCGATCGCCGCACTGCGGGGTGCCCCGGTGGCGGCCCTGCGGATCAGCGAGGCCGACCCGCGAGAGCGGCATCGAGGCGTCTCGCATCATTCGCTGACGGCACTCGGACGTGTGGCGCTTGCTCCGGCCGATGTTGTCGTTCCGCAGCTTGCGGGGTCACTCGGAGTGGAGGTCGACGCAGCCGTCGCGCAGCTGTCCCCGCCGCATCGTCTGGTTACCGTCGCGGTCGACGGTCTGACTGAGGCCGTGCGTGGCGCACCGGTGCAGGCGTCGACCATGGGCCGCGGCCTCGACGAGGATCTTGCGTACTTCCTGGGGTGCGCGGCCGCCGGCCGTCACGCCGCGTCGCTGCTGCAAGTGGATGGCACAGAGGTACCGCAATAGCGGTACGCGTTACATCGAGGCGATCAGCTTCTCGACGCGGTCGTCGACCGAGCGGAACGGGTCCTTGCACAGCACAGTGCGCTGAGCCTGGTCGTTGAGCTTGAGGTGCACCCAGTCCACCGTAAAGTCGCGGCGCTTCTCCTGCGCCTTGCGGATGAAGTCGCCGCGGAGCCGGGCCCGCGTGGTCTGCGGCGGCACGGACTTGGCTTCGAAGATCCTCAGGTCGGTCGTGACCCGCTCCACGGCTCCGTGGCGTTCGAGCAGGTAGTAGAGCCCCCGACGACGGTTCACGTCGTGGTACGTCAGGTCGATCTGAGCGATCCGCGGCGATGACAGCGCAAGGCCGTGCTTGGCGCGGTAGCGCTCGACGAGCTGGTGCTTGATGACCCAGTCGATCTCGCGATCGACAAGGCTCAGGTCCTGGGACTCCACGGCCTTGAGGGTGCGCTCCCACAGCTCGAGCACTCGACGGGACGTCGCATCCTCGCCCCGGCGCTCCACGAAGTCGCGGGCCTTGACGAAGTACTCCTGCTGGATGTCGAGAGCACTGGCCTCGCGTCCGTTCGCGAGCTTCACAGTGCGGCGGCCGGTGACGTCATGGCTGATCTCACGAATCGCGCGGATCGAGTTCTCGAGCGTGAGATCGCGCATCACGACGCCCGCCTCGATCATCCGCAGCACGAGGTCGGTCGCACCGATCTTCAGCAGCGTCGTCGTCTCTGACATGTTGCTGTCGCCGACGATCACGTGGAGGCGGCGGAACCGCTCCGCATCGGCGTGGGGCTCGTCGCGGGTGTTGATGATCGGCCGGCTGCGCGTCGTCGCGGAGGAGACGCCCTCCCAGATGTGCTCGGCGCGCTGACTGACGCAGAAGACCGCGCCGCGGGGCGTCAGCAGGACCTTGCCTGCGCCGCAGATGATCTGACGAGTTACGAGGAACGGGATCAGGACGTCCGCGAGCCGGCTGAACTCGCCGTGGCGGCCGACCAGGTAGTTCTCGTGGCATCCGTATGAGTTGCCCGCGGAGTCGGTGTTGTTCTTGAACAGGTAGATGTCCCCGGCGATGCCTTCTTCGCGGAGCCGTCGCTCGGCGTCCATCAGCAGGCCTTCGAGGGTCCGTTCCCCCGCCTTGTCGTGCGTCACGAGCTCCACGACGTCGTCGCACTCCGGCGTCGCGTACTCGGGATGAGATCCGACATCGAGGTAGAGCCGCGCGCCGTTCTTGAGGAAGACGTTGCTGCTGCGACCCCATGACACCACCCGGCGGAACAGATAGCGCGCGACCTCATCCGGTGATAGGCGGCGCTGGCCACGGAACGTGCACGTGACGCCGTACTCGTTCTCGAGTCCGAAGATCCGGCGGTCCACGGGTCGAGCGTACGGCCCGCCGTCATGCAGGAGGTCTCAATCAGACAGCGAACTGTGACCTGAGTCACAATGGCTTCACCGTGGGGGGATCGACGGATGGTGATGTGGAGGTACCGGTGTCAGCGCGATCCACCTACCGAACGCTGCTCGCGGTGGCGACGGCTGCCACTTGCTTGCCCCTGCTGATCGGAGCACCGGTCGCGGGTGCCGCGGCCAGCGGCACGGCGACGATTCATCCGGGCGGCGAGGTCAACTTCGGTGGCACGAGCTGCGAGGTCGGCGCTGTCATGCATCAGGGCCACACCGTCTATCTCGCGGTACCGGCATCGTGCGGCGGAATCGACCCCGGCAAGGTGCAGCCGCAAGGGTGTTACGGACCCATCACCCCGGTAGGCGTGACGGTGTCGATCGAAGGCGCCAAGCATCGCGGCCAGCTGGTCTATGACTCCTTCACGGAGATGCAGCTGCAGGGCGAGACCGCGGCGAATCGCTGCTACTACAACGACCTGGCACTGGTGCGCGTCAACCGGCATGACCGAGCCCGCGTCACCGCGACGATTCCCGGTACCGGCGCGCCGCGGCATGTTCTTGGCACGCTGCCGAAGAGCGGCACGGCGATGAAGTTCAGTTCGAACAGCGCGACTGCCGGCGCTACTCAGCACGATGGATGGATGCTGGCCGCCAGCACGATGGCGATGCTGAAGACGGCGAACTCAGGCGCTCCGGTGACAGTCGGCAACAACCTCGTCGGGATGCTGCTGGTGCTCCCGAAGGGACCGATTCCGGGCGTGCCGCTGCTTCAGGCTCCGGCGCAGATCTACAACCTGTCGCGCGCGATCCACGAGCTGCACCGCGTGCACCGATTCCGGCACGTGACGCTGGTCCGCTCGGGGCAACGGGTCTAGCCGGCGGCGAGGATCTCCGCGACCGCCGGGTCCGCGAGCCGCCGGAACGTACGGCGAGGCCGGGTGCGGTCGAGGATGGCGACCTCCAGGCCGTCTGCGACGATCTCGTGCTCCTCCTCGCCGGCACTGGCGAGTGCGCTCACCGCGAGCTGCAGTGCCTCACCTAGGCCGAGGTCATTGCGGTGGCCTTCGCGTAGCGCCGTGCCGATCGCCTCGGCGGAGCCACCCATGACCACGATTCCCTGCTCGTCCGCGACGCTGCCGTCGTAGGTCAGGCGGTAGAGCTGGTCTTCGGCCGGGGTCTGCCCGACCTCGGCAACGGTGAGCTCGACCTCGAAGGGCTTCTCGCCACCGCTGGAGAAGATTGTGCCGAGGATCTGGGCGTAGGTGTTGGCGAGTGCTCGACCGGTGACGTCACGCCGGTCGTAGGAGTAGCCACGCAGGTCGGCCATCCGGACGCCGGCGACCCGGAGGTTCTCGAACTCGTTGTACTTGCCGACGGCTGCGAAGCCGATCCGGTCGTAGATCTCGGAGATCTTGTGCAGCGCGCTCGATGGGTTCTCGGTGACGAAAAGGATCCCGTCGGCGTAGGTCATGACGAGCACGGCACGGCCGCGCGCGATCCCCTTGCGCGCGTAGTCCGCGCGGTCTTTCATCACCTGCTCGGGTGAGACGTAGCCGAAGGGCATCGTCATCGCTGCTGTGAGTCCTCTCTGGACATCGGCGGGTCTGCCTAGCGGAGCGGGGCTTGGGGGCCGCCGGGGTGCGCCATGCGCTCCGCGACAACCTGCTCGGTGATGGTGGCGACCTCGTCGTCCGGCAGGCGTCGAAAGCCGTCCGCGGTCACGGAGGTGATCACGGGATAGATCCGCCGGCTGAGATCCGGTCCGCCGGTCGCGGAGTCCTCGTCGGCAGCGTCGTAGAGCGAGTGGACCACCGCGAGTACGGCATCGGGCTCGCTGAAGTCGTCGCGGTAGAGCTTCTTGAGGGCGCCTCGGGCGTAGACGCTGCCCGAGCCGACCGAGTGGAAGCTCCGCTCCTCGTAGCGGCCGCCCGTCACGTCGTAGGAGAAGATCCGGCCGGCTCGCTCCGGTGCGTCAGCCTCGAGGTCGTAGCCCGCGAACAGCGGTACGACGGCAAGGCCCTGCATCGCCATCGGCAGGTTGTTGCGGATCA
>DATAUF010000098.1:0-36725 GCA_036268405.1 Mycobacteriales bacterium | reverse complement strand
CGCCCCGGCGTCCTCGTCCGCAGCTAGTCGGCGCAAGCAGCCGCCAAGGGACCGTTCGGTGGATTCGTGAAGGGACATCGTTGGCACAGGGCGCCGAGTTCGCTTCACAAACCGCTAGCGGGTGAAGAGGAACGCTCCTCCTGGGACTCCGCCGCCGACGCCGAGGACTGCGACCTTTGCATCCTTGACCTGACGCTCCCCTGCATCGCCGCGGAGTTGGGTGACCGCCTCGTGCACGAAGCCGAAACCGTGCGTGCGGCCCGCTGAGAGCTGGCCGCCGTGCGGGTTCATGGGCAGCTCGCCGTCGAGGGCGATCCGCTTGCCACCCGCCAGGTACGCCGACGCCTCGCCGAGACCGCAGAAGCCGAGCGCCTCCAGCCAGGTCAGCGAGTTGAAGCTGAAGCCGTCGTAGATCAGCGCAACGTCGACGTCAGCGTGCTTAAGCGAGGACCGGCTCCACAGGTGAGCGGCCGGCCCCCACACATTGGGGAGGTGGGTCATCGTGCCCTGGTCCCAGGACTGCCGCTCGGTGATCTGCGTGCCCGCCGCGTCGACGAAGATCGGCGTCTGGCGCAGATCAGCAGCGGTCTCGCGGGCCGACACGATGACGGCGATCGAGCCGTCACACGGCACGTCGCAGTCGTAGAGGCCGAGCGGCGTCGAGATCATCCGCGCCGCGAAGTAGTCGTCCATCGTCATCGGTTCGCGATAGACGGCGACGGGGTTGAGCCCGGCGTTGCGGCGGTTGTTCACGGCGATCCAGCCGAGCGTCTCGCGATCACCGCCGTACTTCGCGAAGTACTGCGAGGCCTGCATCGCAATCCAGTTGCTCGCGCTTGCCGCGCCGAACGGGATCTTCCACTGGAAATCACCGCTCACCGCACCGCCGCGCGGAAGCGGGAGACCTCCGGTTCGCAACAGCTCGGTGTTGGTTGCCTCCCACACGGTGCGGAAACAGAGCACGTGCCGGCACAAGCCGTTCGCGACCGCGAGCATCGCGTTGACGATCGCTCCGGTCTGTGCGGACTGTTCGAGGCCGCCGTTGTGCCACGTCGGGTGGATGCCGAGTGCCTCTTCGACGACCGGTACGCCACCCTCGGTGATGCCGCCACCACCGCCCATTCCGCCCGGCCAGGTGGCGAGCCCGTCGATGTCATCGAAGGTCAGACCGGCGTCCGCAATCGCTGCCTTGCAGGCCTCAACCGTCAGGCTCACCGGCGGCCGCATCAGCCGCCGTCCGACCTGCGACATGCCAAGTCCGGTGATGGCGACCTTGTGCTCGTAACGCTCCGTCGAAGCCGGCGGGCGTGTCACGACGACGGGCGGTGCCACGAGATCCGCGACCGGCGCATCCGGCTCGTCGAGCGGTTCGAAGAGCGGGAACCAGATCCCGTCCTGCTCCAGGAAGCGCACCTTGACCCGCTTTCCGACGCGGATCTCGTCCTCGGAGACACCGACCAGATTGGTCGTCAGCCGCACGTGTGGCGCCTCGTCGATGATCACGACCGCGATGACGTACGGCGGGTTGAAGCTCGGCATGAACATCTGGTGGTTCATCGTCACGCCGACGACGGTCGCCTTGCCGCTGACCGCGGTCCAGGTCAGCGTCGCCTCATGACAGCGCGGACACACGGTCTGCGACGGGTGCAGGTACCCACCGCACGAGTCGCATTTCGGCAGCCGAAGTTCGCTGACCTCGCCGCCGGTCCAGAACGGCTTGTTCCACGGCGAGACCTCGGGCTTTGCGCGATGCGCCTCTAGGACGGTCTCCGACATCAGCCCGTGGCGGGGACCGCGTAGGTCTTGGTCTCCAGATACTGCGCGAAGCCCTCGTCGCCGTTCTGCCGGCCGATGCCGCTGTTCTTGTAGCCACCGAACGGCGAGTCCGCGCCGTACCAGATGCCGCCGTTGACCGTGACCGTTCCGGTACGGATCCGCTTCGCGACGTTGAGCGCGCGGCCTTCGTCGCTCGACGTGACCATGCCGGACAGGCCGTACTGGCTGTCGTTGGCGATCCGCACCGCATCGTCGTCGTTCTCGAACGGGATGACGACCAGGACCGGGCCGAAGATCTCCTGCTGCGCGATCGTCATCGAGTTGTCGACGTCGGCGAAAACGGTCGGCTCGACGTACCAGCCCTTGGACAGGTGCGACGGGCGCCCGCCACCGAGGACCAGGCGAGCGCCTTCCTTGACGCCGGTGTCGATCAGGCCAAGGACGCGTTCACGCTGCTTCTCGCTGATCAGCGGGCCCATGAAGTTGTTGGCATCGGTCGGATCGCCGTAGCCGATGGTCCGGAAGCTCTCCTCGACCAGCGCAAGGCCCTCCTCGTAGCGAGAGCGGGGCAGCAGCATTCGGGTGGGCATCGCGCAGCCCTGGCCGGCGTGCGTGCAGACGGTCAACGACGCCATCGCCAGGTTGGCAGCAAGATCGGCGTCGTCGAGATAGATGTTGGCGCTCTTGCCGCCGAGCTCGAGAAACAGCCGCTTGAGGGTCGCCGACCCCTTCTCCATGATCCGCTTGCCGGTCGCAGTGGAGCCGGTGAACGAGATCAGGTCGACCCGCGGGTCGGTGACGAGCTGCTCACCGAGCAGGTGGTCGGTCGAGGTGACCACGTTGACCACCCCCGCTGGGATGTCGGTCTTCTCCGCGATGACCCGGCCCCAGCGGGTACCGCTCCACGGGGTGTCGGGCGCCGGCTTGAGGACGACGGTGTTGCCGGTCGCGAGCGCCTGACCGATCTTGTTGACCGTGATCTCGAACGGGAAGTTCCACGGCGTGATCGCACCGACGACTCCGGCCGCCTCTTTGGTGACGAACCGGCGCGAGCGCGAGCCGAAGACCTCGGCGACACCGAGGTCCCGCTCCCACTCGAAGGACTCCGCGCGGTTGGCAGGCCACAGCAGGCCGTCCTGCAGCGGCGCATCAAGCTGCGGACCGTAGGTGATCAGCAGCGGCGTACCGACCTCGGCGATCAGCTCCGCGCGGATGTCCTCCTGCTCCGAGACGATCGCCTCGTGCAGCTGGCGCAGGCACTTGGCCCGGAACGCATGGTCGGTGGACCATCCGGTGTCGTCAAAGGCGCGGCGCGCAGCAGCAATCGCCGCTTCCATGTCCTCAGCGGTGCCGTCTGCGACGACCCCGAGGGACTCCTCGGTCGCCGGGTTGATGTTGTCGAACGTCGCGCCCGACGAGGCCTCGCGCAGCTCGCCATCGATGTAGAGCCGGCGCTCGCCGATCTGTCCGTCCGCCATTGCCATTCCCCTGTCCGCGTCAGCAGCCATGTCAGCCTGCGTTGATTACTTCAGCACCGTACTGTTCCAGCGAATCCAGCGCGTGGCCGAGGGAGTCCCCCGGTACGCCGCTCCCGTTCCACGTCACTCCGAGATCGGCGAGCTCTGCCAGCCCGTCGAGGTGCGCTTCCGAGTTGAACGACGGGCGCCCCACCGAGCCACCCGCGTCCGTCATGAACGAGACATCGATCTCCGACCGGTCGCGCCCTGCCGCGTCGACCTTCTGCCAAAGGTCGTCGAGCAGGTGACTCAGGTCCTCCGGCGTCTCGAGCGCCGTCGTCTTCGCTGTCGCCGCGAGGGTCGCGGGCGCCGGGAACGGGTTCCAGCCGTCACCGAAGTCCGCGACTCGCTGCCGGGCCCGCGCGCCGTTGCCGCCGACCCAGATCGGCACGTGTCCCGGTTTCGGATTCGCTGTTTGCCCAAGTGCAGTGAAGGTCGATCCCTCGAACTTGAAGTCGTCGGTCGACCAGATCCCCTTCAGCACCTGGATGGCCTCGTCGAACAGGTCGTTGCGCGCGTCGAAGTCGACGCCGACGGCCTTGTACTCGGCCTTCATGTAGCCGACCGCCGTCGAAAGCGTGAACCGCCCGCCGGACAGCGCGTCGATCGTGGCGATCGCCTTCGCGACGATGAAGGGGTTCCGGTACGGCAGCACCACGATGTTGGGAATCAGCCGGATCGTGTCGGTCACCGCTGCGATGAACGACAGCACCGCAAACGGGTCGAGCGCGTCATGACCGCCCGACTCCAGCCAGCGCTGCGTTGGTGCCGGGTGGTCGGTGAAGCCGATCCCGGCGAAGCCCGCCCTCTCCGCGGTCTGGGCGAAGCGGATGACGGCGTCCTTCGAGACGAACTCGGGGTCGTACGGATGCGTCACCAGTGGGTAGGTCACCCAGTGCTTCATGTTCTGCTCATCTCAGACCGCCGGTCCCAGCATGTAGACCCCGGTCTCCGGGTGGTGGTACCAGCCGCCTGATGCGTGGGTGCCGCCGTCGACGTGAATGGTCTCGCCGGTGATGTACGCCGACAGCTCTGATGCGAGGAAGACGGCGGCCCCGGCCATCTCGTCGACGTGCCCGGGTCGACCCAACGGCACCATGTGCTTGACGTTGTCCAGGACACCGTCGTGCGCCGCCGCCTCGATCCCAGGGGTCATCGTGAAGTCCGGCGCAAGCGCGTTCACGCGGATGCCGTGCGGCGCCAGCTCCAGTGCGGCGGTCTTCGTGTAGTTGATGACGCCGGCCTTGGCTGCGGCGTACGCCGCGTAGCCGGGTGCCGCGCGGACGCCCTCGATCGACGGGATCGAGATGACGCTGCCACCGATACCGGCGGCGACCATACCCCTCGCGACTCGTTGGGTGCAGAGGAAGACGTGGCGCAGGTTGGCGCGGTAGAGCGCGTCCCAACCGTTCTCGGACGTCTCGAGCAGCGGCGAGTGAAAGACGCCGCCGGCGTTGTTGACGAGGATCGTCACGGTGCCGAACTCGGCCGTCGTACGGGCGAGAGCCTCGTCGACCTCCGCCGGCTCGCGCACGTCGACAGTCAGGCCGAGCGCGCCGATCTCCTCGGCGGCCTCGGCGCAAGGCTCGGCGTTGCGCTCCCAGATGGCGACCTCGGCACCGAACGCCCGAAGGGCTGCAGCGATTCCGCGGCCGATGCCCGAACCGCCACCCGTGACGACCGCGACGCGACCGTCCAACCGGATCTGACTCGGGTCGATCGGCATGGTGTCGGTGGGTGCGTGGCTGCTACGAAAGGACCTTGACCGGCACGTTGTGCCAGCCGGACACGTTGGTCATAGCGACGCGGGCACAGCCCTCGTGGACGACCTCGAAGCGCGGCATGAAGTCCAGCAGCATGTTCAGCGCGATCGTGCTCTCCATGCGAGCAAGCGCAGCGCCGAGACAGCTATGGATGCCGTAGCCGAAGCCCACATTCACCGCTTGGTCCCGTGGCCGCAGGATGTCGAACCTGTCAGGCTCGGGGAACGCGCGCTCATCGCGGTTGGCGGCACCGGGGATCAACATCACTGCCTTGCCGGCAGGGATCGTCACGCCGTGCAGCGTCACGTCCTTCATGGTGTACCGAACCATGTATTGCGCAGGCGCCTCGTAGCGCAGCAGCTCCTCGATGGCGCCGGGGATCAGCTCGCGATCATCGATCAGCATCTGCCACTGGTCCGGGTGCTTGTCGAACAGGAACGCCGCGTTGCCGATCAGCTTGGTGACCGTCTCCGCGCCGGCGCCGCCGAGCAGGCTTGCGAACCCGGCGATCTCGGCATCGTCGAGTGTCGCCTCCGTGCCGTCCTCTCGGGCAACGTTCGCGGCGATCAGCGCGCTGATCATGTCGTCCTGCGGGTCCGCGCGGCGCTTCTGGATCAGCTCGTAGTACATGAGGCCCGACGCGATCGCGGCCTCCATGCCCTCGGGCGGAGTTGCCATCTCACCGGGGTGCCGCTCGAGACTCTTGTCGAGCCAGAGCCGCACCTGCTGCCGGAACTCCGCCGGCACGCCGAGCATCGTCGCGATGACCTCGACCGGGAACAGCGCCGAGAAGTCCTGCACCACGTCAAAACCGCTCGGGTCGCACTCAGCGAGGAAGCGCGAGATCGTCTCGCGCGCCATCGGCTCGAGCTTCTTCACCGCGTTGGGCGTGAAGACGCGGTTGACCAGGCTGCGCATGGTCCGGTGCTCGGGCGGGTCGAGCATGATCACCAGCGGCACCGGCGGCGGGTTGCCCGACAGCACCATCTCGAGGTCGATGCCGTGCGAGGACGAGAACGTCTCGGTGTCCCGGAAGCACGCGAGGACATCTTCGTGCCGCGTGATCGCGTAGAAGCCGTACTGCTCGTCGAGGTAGACCGGCGCCTCGTCGCGCATCCGCCGATACGTTTCGTACGGCGAGTTGTAGAAGTCGTCGGAGAACGGGTCGAAGACGACCGGCTCAGAGGTTTGCGAGAGAGTCGTCTGAGTCACAGGATCGCGCCTTCTTCCTTGTACCTCTCGATGTCCTCCCACGCGATACCGGCGTCAAGCAGCAGCTCTTCGGTGTGCTGACCGTGCTCGGGTGCTCCTGGCGGAACGACCTGGATCCCGTCGAACTGCACCGGGTTGACCGGCATCGCAAACGGCGCGCCCGTCATGGTCGTCATCACCGGGATGTAGCCGTTGGCGATGACGTCGGGGTCGTCGTGCAGCTCGTACGCGGACTGCACCGGACCCCACGCGCCGGACAGCGACTCGAGGATCTCGCTCCACTCGGCGAGCGTCTTTGTCGCGAACTCCTCATCGAGGGTTGCGATCAGCTCGGCGCGGTTGTTGAAGCGGTTCATCGGCTCGGCGTATCGCTCGTCGGTGGCAAGCTCGCCGCGGCCGATCACGTTGCAGAACTCCGCGAAGAACTTCTCGCCCTGCAACATCATCAGCGTGACGAAGCGCTCGTCCTTGGTCTTGTAGTTGCCGACCAGCGGGTTCGGAGCCGACTTGCGGTCGAAGCTCGGGATCGGCTCCTTGTCGTAGAGCTTGGAGCTGGTCACATCGGGGCTGAGGTTCCACGCCGCAAGCCCGAGCAGCGAGACGTCAACAACTGAGGGCTCGCCGGTTCGCTCTTTCTTGAACAGCGCCCCCGCGATGCCACCGGCGATGGTCATGCCGCCCATGACGTCACCGAACGCCGGCCGGGCCGACACGATCGACTCGGCGTTGGGCACACCCTGTGTCAGCTGGTAGCCGACACCACCGCGCGACCAGTACGAGACACCGTCGTAGCCCGGCTTGTCCGCGCCGGGACCGTTCTGGCCGTATGCCGAGCCACGGACATAGATGATCTTGGGATTGATCTTGCGGATGTCCTCGAGGTCGATACCTAGCTTCTTGCGCACCTTCGGCAGGTAGTTGGTGACGAAGACGTCGGCGTTCTCGACCAGCTTGTAAAGGACCTCTTTACCGCCGTCGGTAGCCAGGTCGATACCGATCGACTTCTTGCCGCGATTGGGCATCTCGATCATGTAGTTCACGCCGCCGCGACCGGCCGGGACGAGACCCATGGTCACGAGGCCGCGCTGCGGGTCGCCGCCTTCTTTCGGCTCGACCTTGATGACGTCCGCGCCCCACTCGGCAAGGACAGCTCCCGCTGCGGGCACGAAGGTCCAGGCGGCAACTTCAACCACCTTGACGCCGGCAAGGACGTCGTTCAACGCGGTGCTCCCTTACTGCAGGTGGCGGTGCCGGACCGGCACCGGGGAAGTGCTCAGGCGCCGACCGGCACCTTGATCTTGAACAGCTCGCACATGTTGCCGCCCATGATCCGCTCGATGTCGGCCTGGTCGAGACCCTCCAGGTCGTCGACATAGCTGATCGGGTCCTGCAGGCCCTCAGGATGCGGCCAGTCGGAGCCGAAGACCACGCGGTCCGCGCCGACCATCTTCACGATGTCGAGGAAGTTGTCCTCCCAGAACGGGCTGATGTAGACGCACCGCTTGAACGCCTCGATCGGATTCTCGGGGAACTCCTGCGGCATCTTCTTGTAGACGCTGGAGAGGTTCTCGAACATGTGCGGAATCCAGCCTGCGCCGTTCTCGATCGACAGCACGCGCAGGTCGGGGTTGCGGGTGAGTGCGCCGTGGCAGACCAGCGCCATCATCGCGTCCTCGATCGGCCGGTGTCCCATCGCCGCCATCCGGAACGCGGTGGGCCGGAACGGCAGGAACTCCTTGGACGGCTCCCATGCGTTGAGCAGCTCGGCGTACCCGGAATCCGATGCGTGCATCGACACCGGGATGTCGGCCTTCACACATTCGGCCCAGAACGGGTCGAACTCAGGCAGACCGAACGAGCGGCTGCCCTGGTAGCTCGGCACCGGAGCCGGGCGGACGAGCACCGTCTTCGCTCCGCGCTCGAGACACCAGTGCAGCTCCTGGATCGCACGGTCGACGTTCGGCAGCGTGATCACCGGGGTGGAGAAGATCCGGCCCTCGTAGTCGAACTGCCACTGCTCGTACATCCACTCGTTGAGGGCGTGGATGACATCGATGGTCAGGTCCGGATCGTCCTTCATCCGCTCCTCGACCAGGCTCGCCAAGGTCGGGAACATCAGGCTGTAGTTCAGGCCGAGCTCGTCCATGACCTCGAGGCGCGCGGCCGGCTCGCGGAACGCGGGGATCGCCTTCATCGGCTCGCCCATGACCTCGCGAAACGACTTCCCCTCGGGGTTGCCGTGGCGGTAGTAGTCCTCCTGGGCGCCCGGTCGCGCGACCACGTCGAACGTCGGGTTCGGGATGTAGTCGCTGATCTGGCCGCGGACCACGATCTTGGTACGACCCCGAACGTCGATGTAGTCGATCGCGTTCTTCGCGTGGTCCGGCAGAAACTTCGTCAGCGCCTCTTTGGGCTCGTAGAAGTGGTTGTCCGCGTCAAAGACGGGATAGCCCAGCTCGCGAGACGGCATGGAAACTCCCTCGTCAGGGGGTCTACTGAAGACGTACAAGAGTGACGGTCGCCACTTATGAGAACGACGTTACCACTTCGTGATCGACCGTGCTATCGCCGTTCCGGCGTGATGTGTACCGTGCCGAACGTGGCCTTCGACCTCGCAAACCTGATCGCCCGAATCGACCTCAAGGAGACCGCTCCCGGACGGTACGACGGCGACAACCTCGACCTGGACTACCGGCGGATCTTCGGCGGCCAGATCCTCGCCCAGACCATCGAGGCGCTGCACCGAAATGCTGACGGGAAGTCCCTGAAGTCGCTGTGGCAGCAGTTCCCGCGCGAGGGCGATGTCTCGCTGCCGATGACGTACGACGTGACCGTCCACCAGGCCGGCCGGACCTTCGCGACGCTCGGGGTACATGCCACGCAGGACGGCAAGCTCATCAGCGTCGCCGCCGCGTCGCTGCACGCCCCCGAGGAGGGCCTGTCACACCCGGCGGAGGCGCCGACCGTGCCCGGGCCGGACGCCGCGCGGCCGACTGTCATCGACATGATCCCGTGGGAGATCGCGGTCGTCGGCGACGCCGACCTGAACGCTCCCGACGTCCATCCGCCGCGCTATCAGTGGTGGATGCGCACGCCGGCACTTTCCGGGCTCGGCGCCGAAGACAGTGATTGGAGGCATCAGGCGTTGCTGGCGCACGCCACCGACCTGACCGTGATCGGCACCGCGCTGCTTCCGGTCGAAGGCCTGTCGCAGGCGGATACCGGCACGAAGTTCCACTCGGCGGTCACGTCGCACACGCTGTGGTTCCACCAGTCGTTTCGGGTCGACGAGTGGCTGCTCATCGACCAGGTGTCGCCGGTGCTCGCCGGAAGCCGGGCGTTCGGCCGTGGCGACGTATGGACCCAGGACGGCCGGCTCGTCGCGTCGTTCGCCCAAGAGTCAATGGTCCGCCCGCTCCCATAGCAAAGCTCCTTTGCCTGGCACTTCTGCCTAGCAAAGTTCCGTTGCCTGGCATATCTGCCAGGCAACGGAACTTTGCTTGGCGGGGCATCGCGCTAGGGCTGGGGAAGCGGGTTCCCGCCGTCTGCCTTGAGGATCGCCTGCATCTGGCCGAGGTCCTCGATCTGCTCGACGGCCATCGCGGTGGCAGCCTTGCGCACGATCGCGAGCTTGGCATCGGCTTGGGCGTACTGGCACATCACGAGTCCCCCCTGGTGATGGCGAATCATCAGCTGGAGGAACAGGACGTCGAATCGCTTCCCGGACAAGGTCGAAAGGCGGGTCAGCTGCTCGGGCGTGGCCATGCCCGGCATCGTCCTGGTGCCTGACAACGGCACAGGCCCCGACATCAACATCATCGGCGGCATCGACATCTTCGGCACTTGCGGCATCCAGGACATCGGCGCCGGATCGACAGTGGATGAGTTCCAGAGTTTGAGCCAGCCGCGCATCATGCCGACCTCCTGCGACTGGTCGATCAGGATCGCGTTGGCGAGGGAGGCGACCGCAGACCCGCCCCGGGTCAGCGCGAGGTCGGCCATCAGCACGGCTTGCTCGTGATGCACGGCCATGTCCTGGCTGAAGCCGATGTCGACCGCGCCCGGCTTGGGCGCCGAGGAGTCGTGGTTCGACAACCGGCCGAGCGCGACAGCGATGACGACGACCAGCGCAATCTCGATGAGGTTGGGCAGTCGCCGCCACACCCGGCCGCCGGCCGGGGACGACGCCGCGATCATCTCGGCCAAGCCGAGGCCGACAGGTGCAGCACGTAGAAGCCGGACACCGCGTCGGTGTAGTAGATCTCGCGACGAGCGGGATCGAACGCGGGCTGGGAGAACGCCAAGTCACCCGGTGTCAGGTTGAGCCCGGCTCCAGCCTTGGGTGGCGAGACGTAGTAGGCCACCTCGCGCGGGTGGGCGGGGTTGCTGATGTTGAACACCCGCAGCCCGGAGTTGATCGCCGAGCAGGCAACGATCTGCGGATTCACCATTCGCGGGATGGCGCAGTAGTGCATCGAGTAGCCCAGCACCTGGTTCGGCAGCTCACCCGGGTCGTTGTGAAGCTTCGCGTGCTCGTCCGGCATCTGCACGGCGAGGCGAAGGTCGGAGCTGATGCGCGGATGGCGCGGGTGGTCGATGTTGATGATCCGCGCGGCGCCAGGGGCGTCGTCGACAGTGACCGGGTTGAAGCGGAACGCGAACTCGTCGAACTCGAGCAGGTAGTGATGACCGTGACTCGTGAACGGCACGGTGTTCTGAGGGATGGAGATGGGATTCCACCTGATCCGGCTGATGTCGTGCACCTTCGGATGAGGGACGCGATCCTGGATCTGGCTGACGTCGATGATCCCGAGGCTCCCGTTGATCGGATCGGTCTGGTAGAGCGTCTTGCCGTCGACTGAAAGGTTCAGGCCGTGTGAGTAGTAGGCGCCGCGCCAGATGAAGCGCGGCTTGCTCGGATCGGACAGGTCGATCGCGCTGATGTAGCCGGCCCCACCGGCCGCATAGAACGTGCGGCCGTCGGGACTGAAGCCGCTTTCGTGCCCGGTGGGAACGGCGAGCTGCGCCAGCAGACGCGGATGACGACAGTCGCTGTGGACGTCGTACACCGAGAACGTGCCGGGCAGCGTCAGCCCGTTGCCGACCTCCGCGGCCAGGAGCCCGCGCTTGGCGTTGAGGTTGAGCGACTCGTGCGGTGCCAGCATCGCCAGCGTGGTCAGCGTTGCCGTGTGATGGGGATGCGCCGGGTGTGAGACATCGAGCACCTCGACGCCCAACGACGGTCCGCCGGCGACACTGACAAGGTTCGCGGGCGTCACGAAGGATGTGTCGTAGTACGCGCAGACATGCCCGGCGGGGTCCGTGTAGCGCCAGACCCGGAAGCCGCCCGGGGTCGCGTAGTGCGCGATCTCGGTGAGGTTGCAGGTCCACCCGCGGGCAGCTGTCGGCGAGTTGACGTCTGCCTGGCTGACCCGACCCTGGACACCGGCGAGCGACCGCCCGCTGGTGCAGTCGGCTCGCGGGTCGGCCTTGAGTCGCGGAGCGGGCACGAGAACCGGGGTATCCATCGGCGCCAGCTGCGCGCCGGTCAGGGTCAGCATCGCCTCGAGATCATTGGTCGGCAATGTCGGCCCGGCGATCGCATTGGCCGACTTGCTGTTGTGGGTGAGCGGTACGACGATGACCGCCGCGGCGGTGGCCACGAGAGCCGCCCGCCGCACGACCCGATGGAAGCGCATGCCCAGATACTGCTACTTCTTGCCGGCGATCTCTTTCTTCATTGCCTCGAGGTCGACCAGCACGGGGTAGCCGCACTCGGTCATGGCGTGACCGTGACCGAGGGTGTGGACGTCGAAGACCGCCTGCACCGCATTCGTGAATCCCTGAATGTCGAGCGTCTGGTTGACGGCGCGCTTGGCCATCCGCAGCGCCCACGGGTGCTTGGTCGCGATCTCCAGCGCGAGCTCGCGGGTCGCGGTCTGCAGGTCGTCAAGCGGCACGACCCGGTTGACCATGCCGACCGACTTCGCCTCCTCCGCGGAGATCGAACGACCGGTGAAGAGGATCTCCTTGGCGAGGCGCGCGCCGAGCTCCCAGGTGTGGCCGTGGTACTCGACACCGCCGATGCCCATCGCGACGACCGGGTCGGAGAACTTCGCGTTGTCCGCAGCGACGATTAGGTCACACGGCCAGGCGAGCAGCAGACCGCCCGCGATGCAGACGCCCTGCACGGCCGCGATCGACGGCTTCGGGACGTTGCGCCAGTGCAGCGAGTACCCGACGTACTGGCGGGTCTCGATCTTGTAGATGTCCTGGACCGTCCACTTGCGCGCAGCCTCGGAGTCACCGCCGCGCATGTCGTGGCCCGACGAGAAGTGCTTGCCATTGGCTTGCAAGATGATGACCTTCACGTCATCGTCGTTCTCCGCCATGGTCCAGCACGCGTCCAGGCGGTGCAGGAGATCGGGGTTCTGCGCGTTGGCAGCCTCGGGCCGGTTGAGGGTAAGCGTCGCGATGCCGTCCGCAACGTCGTACAGAACCAGGTCGTCGCTCACGGACGTCTCCTTCTCACAGTCGGGTACGGCGGGAAATCTAGTAGGACAGCTCTCAGTAAGGCCTCGGTAGGCCCAACACGTGCTGCGCGATGATGTTGCGCTGGATCTCGCTGGTGCCGGCGTAGATGGTGGTGCCCTTCGCATTTCGCACGGCGTGCTCGATCTCGCCGTCCTGCAGCGTCGTCGGGTCGCCCCAGGCGCGCAACCCGTCCGGACCCACGAGCTCCAGCGTCTGGTCGGCTTGCAGCTCGAGGCGTTCAGTGCTGAACAGCTTGGCCATCGAGCCGCGGCCGTGGGCGTCGAGGTCGTCGACGCCGCGGGTCACCGCACGGCGCTGCAGCAGCAGGGAAACCTCGATCTCGGTGTGCGAGCGGCCGATCCGCTCGCGGATCGCGGGGTCCTCGGCGCGTGGTCGCTCATCCTCGGATCGGGCCTCGCGAGCCCATGCGGTGAAGGCGTCAACGAGGCGGATCTGCTCGCCGACGAACGCGGCGGTGTGCTCGTGCATGAACGCCGCGCCCATGACGTTCCAGCCGCCGTCGACGTCACCGATCCGCCAGGCGTCGGAGACGAAGACATCGTTGTAGAACGTGATGTTGGTCCGCTCGCCGGACATCGTCCGGACTTCCTGCACCTCGACACCGGGCTGGTCGAGCGGGACGAGGAAGGTCGTCAGCCCGCGGTGCTTGGACACCTCGGGATTGGTCCGGGCGAGCATGAAGACGTAGTCCGCGATCTGCGCGTTGGTCGTGAACATCTTCGAGCCGTTGATCCGCCACCCGTCACCCGACCGCTCGGCGCGAGTCGCGGCGGCCGCGGCGTCGGAGCCGTTCTCCGGCTCGGTGAACCCGAGCGCGATCACGATCTCGCCGCGCAGCGCCTTCGGGACGATCTCGTCGCGCTGCTCCGTCGTACCCATCAGAGCGATGACGTGAGAGACCGTCATCGTGGTGCCGATCGCGTAGACCGGCGCGTTGCGGCGCTGCATCTCCTCGCGGTAGCCGAGCAGCTCAGCGCCGTCGCGCCCACCGCCGCCGAGCTCCGGCGACCAGTCGAGGGCGAGCAGCCCTTCGGCAGCGAGCGCCTTGGCGAAGTCACTGTCGTGATTCGTGCCGGTGCGGTAGCAGCGCTCGAGCATCTCCTCGGTGAGCACCTCATCAAGGAACGCCGCCGTCCGTGCTCGCAGCGCGTCGCTCTTCTGTCCCAGCCGGAAGTCCATCAGCCGGCCTCGCTCATCCGTGACTCCGATGCCATCCGGAGATCCGCGACCCGGCGGAAGGACGCCTGGGGGCTCTCGAGGACCGCGCCCCAGCTCCGCGCACGGCGGAAGTAGAGCTGGATCGGGTACTCGAGCATGAAACCGTAGCCGCCGTGAAAGTGCAGCGCGTAGTAGCTGGTGTCACGCGCGGTCTCCGCCGCGAAGCCCAGCGCCATCGCCGCCAGCTCGGGGAAACGAGCCGGGTCCTCATCGTCCGCCCAAGCCGCCTCGTGCACCAGCAGCTCGCAACCGTCGACCTCGCTCGCCCGGTCCGCCAGCGGATGCGCGACACCCTGAAACGAACCGAGGGTGCGGTCGAAGGCCTTGCGCTCGAGCACGTATGCAACGCCGATCTCCAACGCCCGCGCGGCGAGCCCCGTCAGTGCGGCGGCAGTCAACACTCGCCACTCGTCGACGGCGTGGCTGAACGCCGCGACGGCGGCGGGCCCGGCGGCGAGGACCTCGTCGTCGTCGGTGATCGTCACGTCGGCGAGCGGCTGCGACCCGAGCGTCGTGACCGCACTGGCCCGGCCGGCCGTCGGCACCAGCACGAGCGCCTCGCCACGAAGCGCGACCACCGCATCCGCGACGGCTCCTGCAGGCACCAGCTCGGCGTGGCCGGCCCGTGCCGGACGCACCGCGAGTGTGACCAGCCGCCGGCCGGTCAGCACGTCGGAGACGAGATCGGCGGCCGACTCCCCAAGGGTCGCGAGCAGCCGCGCCGCGACCTGTGCCTCCACGAGCGGAGCGGGCGCGACGTGCCGGCCATGCTGTTCCGCGACGAGGGCAAGATCGAGGAGGGTCGCACCATGACCGCCGGCGTGCTCTGGCACCGCCATCCCGAGCGCGTCGGTATCGAGGAGCGACTGCCACAGCTGCGGTGAGTGGCCCAGCGGCTCTGCCTCGCGCACTACTTCCGGCGGCGCGCCGGCGGCGTACAGCGCGGCGAACGCGGCGAGCAGCTGGCGCTGCTCAGCGCTTGGGTTGACGTCCATCAGGTCACTTCGCGTCCGGCAACGGCAGCGGGCCTCGGAGGTCCGGCTGCCCCTCACGCAGCTCCACGACGACAAACGTGGTTGTCGCGGTCGCGGCCCACACGTCGCGACCCATGTCGCGCACCTCGACCCGTACGACGCACATCCGCTTGCCTTGTCGCAGCACCGTGGCCTCGGCGCGCGCGGGTCCGACCGTGACTGCCGACATGAAGTGCAGGTTCATGTCCGCGGTGGCAGCGCTGTAGCCCGATGGCAACGCAGCGAGTGCGGCGCGACCGGCAACGATGTCGACGAGGGTCGCCAGCAGGCCACCCTGTAAGCCTCCGCGGCCGTTGGCGACCCGCGGGGAAAGGGGGATCTCCATTGCGAGGTCGCAACCCTCGGCGGGGACGTCGTACATCCCGAGCTCACCGAGCAGGTGGCCCTTTCCGCCTTCACGCACCGGCTTCGAGAGGCCTTCGAGCTCCGGTCCACCAGACGCAGTGCCTGGCTGCGTCATTCGGCCAGGCTCAGCGCCTGGCGGGGACACCGAAGCACCGCCTGCTCCATCGCCGGACGATCCGCCTCGGAGACCTCGTCGTCGTGAATGGTCAGACGGTCGTCGTCGTCGAGCTCGAAGCGCGCGGCGTCGATGGTCGTGCAGATGCCGTGCGCCTCACACAGCCCAACGTCGTGAACGATCCGTGTCACCCGTACTCCCGTTCTTCGGTCGGTCAGCGCTTGCGCCGAGGCGGCTTCGGCAGTCTCGTACCGGACGCGCCCACGAGGCCGCCCAGGCAGAACTGCCACAGCTGCTCGGTGTCGATCGGCTCTCCAGTGGGCTCCGAGCCGAGCGCATGCATGTGGGCGGCGCCGACGACGGTCTGCATCATGATCGTCGCGAGTGTGTCGGCGTCGATGTCGCTGCGGAACGTTCCGTCGTCCGCGCCGCGCTTGACCAGCTCGAGGATCAGCTCGCGCAGCGGCGCGAGGACCCGGGCGTACTCCGCCGGCCGCGACTCCGCGAGCTGAAGGTGGAAGACCGACAGCGCGCGATTGATGCCCCCGCCCGCCGGGTTGGCGGCCTGCGCGTGCACCTGATCGACGACGTAGTGCAACGAGTCGAGGACATCAGGCGAGGCCGCGACGTGCGTCCGCCACTCCGCGGTCGAGGTCGCGATGACCTCTTCGAACAGCGCGAGCAGCAGTTCCTCCTTGCCGGAGAAGTGTTGGTAGAACGACCGCAGGGAGGTCTTGGAGCGTTCGATCAGCTCCTGCACGGTGAAGTCGGTGCGGCCGGTCTCGGTGAGGATCTCGATCGCGGCCTGGATGAAACGGTCCGATCGCGAAACGGCCTTGGCGCGGGCGCCTCGCAACGATCGCTCGACGGCCCGCTCGCGCCAGGTGACGTCGGTCACGTCTGTCGCATCGGCGGCAGCGCTGCCGGCGTCCGAAGCAGCGCCTTCCATGAGAAACGACATTACCGCCAGCGGGCGTACCGCAGCCACAAAAAAGGAGAACGCAGTTTTCGCGCCGAGGCCAACCTTTTGGGTCTCTCAAACCCCTCTGAAAGACCAATAACGTTGGCCTCGACATGACGGCCAAACCTGTTGCGCTCGTGACCGGCGCCAGCCGGGGCATCGGCAAGGCATGCGTGCTCGCGCTGGCGTCCGCCGGCTTCGATGTCGCCTTCACCGCACGTACGGCGCGCGAGGGCGAGGGCCGGGACGACTCGGATGCGGGTGGCGGCGTGGCCGTCGAGGGCAGTCTCGAGCGAACCGCCGCCGAGGCGGACGCGCTCGGCGCCACAACCCTTCCCGTGGTTGCCGACCTGCTTGACTTCGAGTCGCTTCGGGCGGCCGTGACGGCAACGGTCGAGCGATGGGGCCGGCTCGACGTGCTCGTGCTCAACGCGGTGCACACGGGTGTCGGCAGCATGGTGAAGGTTGCGGACGTCTCGGTGGAGGCGCTGCAGACCAAGCTCACCGCCAACGCGACCGCGCAGCTGGTGCTCGTGCAAGCGGCGCTCCCCACGATGCTCGCCGCGGGCGGCGGACGAATCATCGGCATCACGTCGTTCGTCGCGACGAACAATCCGCCGGCGCCGGTCGGCGAAGGTGGATGGGGCTATACGTACTCGGCGTCGAAGGCGGCGTTCCACCGGATGGCCGGGCATCTGGCGGTCGAGCTCGGACCGCAGGGGATCGTCGCGGTCAACGTCGATCCGGGACACGTCATCACCGAGCGCATGGCTGCGAATCAGGCTCGCCTCGGCCTCGAAGGTCACTACCAAGGAGCACCGCCGAGCGCTCCAGCAGCCGCAGTGGCCTGGCTAGCGACATCCGAAGACGCTTCGGAGCTGAACGGTCAAACGGTGAACGGCCTGAAGCTCGCCCTGGAGCGCAACCTCGTACCCGACTGGCGCTAAGAGTTCGTGCAGGGCCAGCCGTAGCCGGCTACTGCTGGCCCTGCACAAACCGGCTTCAGCCGCCCCGGGCGTCGACCATTGCACCGCGGCTGACCTTCGTCGCCGCGCTGCGCGGGATGGCATCGACGAACTCCACGGTCTTCGGCACCTTGTAACCGGCGAGCTTGCCCTTGGCATAGGCGATGACGTCGGCCTCGGCAGGCGGCGCCGCCTTGTCCTTCGGCTCGACGACCGCATGCACCCGGCGTCCCCACTGCTCGTCCTTGAGCCCGATGACGACGACGTCGGCGATGTCCGGATGGTCGACCAGCGCGCTCTCCACCTCTGCCGGGAAGACGTTCGCGCCGCCGGTGATGATCATGTCCGCGCGCCGGTCGGCGAGGTAGAGGAAGCCATCCGCGTCGACCCGGCCGATGTCACCCGCGGTGCCGAAGCCGTCGGCTGTCATCGGCAAAAGCGCGGCGCCACCGCGGTAGTCATACGAGCCGGTCAGGGGTGAGCGCATGTAGATGTCTCCGAGCTCTCCTACCGGGACCTCGTTGCCGTCCTCGCCGACGATCCGGATCTCGGTCTCACGGAAGCCGCGGCCGACGCTGCCCTCGTGCTCGAGCCACTCGTCGCCGCGCAGCGAGGTCAGGCCGAGCTGCTCGGTCATGCCGTAGGCCATCACGATTTTCTCTGGCGCGAGCAGCTCGAACCAGGTACGCAGCAGCGACGGCGGCATCATGGCCGCGCCCTGGAGGATCCACTCGACGGTCGACAGGTCGCGGTCGAAGACGCCAGGCACATTTGCGATCCGCTGCAGCATCGTCGGAGTCGCGGTGAACGTCGTCACCTTGTGTCGCTCGATCGCATCCAGTGCGATCGCCGCGTCGAACTTCTCGAGGATCACGAGCCGGTCGCCGGCGAGCAGGAAGTTGAGCGTCGCGAACCCGTTCGTGTGATACATCGGCGCCATCACGAGGATGACCTGCGGCCTCGTCGTGTCCTGCCAGTTGGAGATGAACGGGTCCGACAGCGACGGCAGCCAGGATGCCGACCGCGTGCTCATGATCACCTTCGGCGTCCCGGTCGCGCCGCTGCTGCAGATCCCGTTGATCTGCGGCGAGACAACCTCGGGCACCGCGCCGGAGTCCGCAGCCGCGGCCTCATCCCGGAACGCGGCGAGGTTCTCGGCAGAGACGACGACCGCCGCCTCGATGACCGCGAGCACGCGGTCCCGCTCCCAGTCGGGCAAGTCCCAGCGCACCGGCACCGGGATCGCGCCGGCCTTCCAGCAGCCGAGGAACGCCAGCGTCAGGTCGACGGAGTTCTGGACGGCAAGTGCGACCCGGTCTCCGATGCCGGCGCCGTGCGCCTGCAGGACCCGCGCCCACTGGTTGGCGCCGGCCTCGAGGTCCGACCAGGTCAACGATCGATCGGACCCGTCGAGTGCGACCAGGATCGCGCCGACGCCGTCCGGGTCGGCCTCGGCTACCTGGCGGAGCTTGGTACCGAACGGAATGCCCTCGTCGGGTGCCGTCACGGCTGCTGCTTCGCCTTCGCTGCCGGAGGCAGCAGCTTTGCCTGAGCTGCCGGAGGCAGCAGTTTTGCCTGAGCTGCCGGAGGCAGCAGTGGCGGCGGCGCGAGCGGTCCCTCGGGGTTGGCGTACATGAAGATCTCGGGGATCACCACGCGCGGATGCAACCCGTCGAGGAACAGCACAGCATCGACGACGTCGCTCGACTGCAGCGCCACCATCTCGAACGTGACCTCTTCGAGGATCTCGGTCTCGACCGGCGCCGGAATGACGACGTTGACATTGATGCCATCGCGGGCCACCTCGCGCCGCAGCGCAGACGCGAACGCGTCGAGACCGGCCTTCGATGCGGAGTACGCGGTGCGGCCCTTCATCGGCTCCTTGCTGGCAGACGAACCGATGTAGATGAGCCGCCCGCCGATCGGCATCTTCGTCAACACGGCCTGTGTCGTGACGAAGCCCGACCGCAGGTTCGCGCGCAGCACCTGGTCGAGATCATCGAGTGACAGCTTGCGCACGAAGGTCCCCTGGAGGACGCCCGCTGCGTGGACCAGCAGATGCACCTCGTCGACCGCGGCCATCACCGCGGCCATCTGCTGCTCGTCGGCAGCGTCCGCGACGACGTAGCGAGCGCCGATCTTCTCAGCAGCCGCACGCAGCCGGTCCTCGCGGCGCGCGGTGAGCACCACGTCGTACCCGCGCCCGACCAGCCCCGCGGCAATCGCGAGACCGATCCCGCCGCTGCCTCCGGTCACGATCGCTGTCCGCGTACTCACGTGCTAGATCCTTCCAGCAGGTCGAAGAGACCGGTCCGCACGATCTTGCCCATCGCATTGCGCGGGAGGGTCTCGACGACCCCCCACCGCTCAGGGACCTTGTAGTCCGCGAGCTGCGTGCGGCACGCCGCCGCCAGCGCGTCGAGGTCGACATCACCGTTGGTCTCGACCAGCGCGGCGACCCGTTCGCCGAGCCGATCGTCCGGCACCCCGAAGACGGCAGCCCCCGCGACGCCCTCCTCCGCGAGGAGCACGCGCTCGACCTCGGCCGGATACACGTTGGCCCCGCCGCGCACGATCAGCACCTTGATCCGGTCGAGCACGGTCAGCCAGCCCTCTGAGTCGATGATCCCGAAGTCACCCGTGGCGACCGGGCTGGTCGGCGGCTCGACCACTTCGCCGTCGCGCCAGACTCCGAGGTACGGCGTCCACCGCCCGGCCCACTCGCTCGCGGTGCGGGGACCCAGGCAGAGCTCGCCCTCTGCCTCACGCGGCAGCAACGCACCGTCGTCACGTCGCGCCTGCACCCACAGGTGAGGAAGCACCCGGCCACTCGCGCCGGGCCGGCGCTCACCACCCACCGGATCGATCGACACCACGGTCGGCGCCTCGGTCAGTCCGTACGTCGCGCGGATCGGGAGGCCGTACACCTCAGCGAAGCGAACCCGCAGCGCGTCGGGACAGTCGCCGCCTCCGCTCCACACCTCGCGCAACGAGGCGATGCGCGCCGGGTCGACCTGCTTGACCGTCACCAGGTCGTGCAGCTGCGCGGGCACGCCGTTCCAATGCGTGATCTGCTCCTGCTCGATCCATTCGGCAATGCCATCGGCATCGCGACGGTCCATGACGACGCAGCAGCCCTGCGCCTGCGCGGTCAGCAACGTCGTAAGGACCATCAGGTTGAGGATGGTCAGTGGCAGGCAGTCGCCCTTGCGCAACGACGGTCCCCAGCCACGGCTCGCGACGAGCACTTCGCCCGGCAGCAACAAGTTGTGCTGGGAGTGGACGATCCCTTTGGGTACGCCGGTGGTGCCGCTCGTATACGCGATGCCGGCGGGTGAGTGCGGATCCACGTCCACTTCGGGAGGCGTGCCCGCGGCGGCCGTGGCGCCCTGCAGCTCGTCAACCGTGACGCCACGTCCGCCTACCGAGACGAGCGCATCCGCGCAGTCCGCGATCGACAGCTCCGAGGCGAGCATCAGAGCAGGCGCGCAATCACGGACCAGATGCTGTTTCTCCGGTGGGGCCAGTGCCTCACCGATGCCGACCCAGATCGCACCGAGTCGCATCGCGCCGTGGAACGCGAGCACCACATCCAGGTCGTTGGGAAGGCTCGCCGCAACGCGGCCCCCGGGCCGCAGCCCCAGGTCCCACAGTGCCGCAGCACTTCGGTCGGCGGCAGCGTCGAGCTCGGCAAAGGTCAGCCGCCCGGAGCGAGCAACTACCGCCTCCGCCTCCGGGCGATCACGCAGCGCGGCGTCGAGAACGCCGCGAATGCCCGCCCTCACGAAACCCGCGTTCTGGAAAAGAGTGTCTCGAAGTCACCGCCGCGAACTGCCGGCACAAGGCGCAGGGCAAGTGTCTCCGCAGCGCAGGGCTCGCGAAGCGCAGGTTGCAGATGCCGGTCGATGACGGAGACATCGTGCTCGTCACAGAACCCGATCGCGCCGAGCATCTGGTGGCAGGTCCGCAGGACAGCGCGGGCCCGGTCCGCGGCGTGAAGCCGGAACGCGAGCGCGTCGGCGGCGCGCTGTCCCGGCTCGGCCGTCACAAGCCGCCACGTCGTGTAGCGCGCCAGCTCGTCGAGTCCGCGAAGCGCCACTCCCGCGTCGGCCATCGTGAACCGCACCACCTGGAACTGCGACAGCGACTGACCGAACTGCTTGCGGGCCTTGACGTGCTCCGCGACCTGACCGAACGCGGTCTCGAGTCCGCCGAGGATCCGCCACCCGCCGAGCACGAGGTGCCGCGCGATGTCGTCGGATTCGACCATCGAATGCGCCTCGCCCACGCGGGCGGGCACCAGGAAGGGCCCGAGCTTCGCAGCCGTCGGCAGCGCTGCGATCTCGAGCAGGTGGGCGTTGCCGTCGAGGTCGCTGCCGAGCCACGGTCCATCGAGATCGCCGTGGTCGATACGCGGGCCGGCCGGATCGACCAGTGCGAGTCGCGCGCCGTCGACCCGCAACAGGTCTTCGACCACCGGCCACGGAACGCACAGCGCTCCGGTGACGCGGCACAGCTGAGCCGCGGCGAGCAGCTGGTCGAGGTCGTCACGGACATCGAGCTCGTGGATCCCGAGGTCGGCGAGCGCCGCGCCGGCTTCGGCGCGAAGCGATCTGTCGGACTCGGCCCGCAGTCCGAAGTCCGCACCGCCCAGCCGCTCGAGCCGGCCGCGCGCCGCATCGGCGTAGGCGACGGCGTCCTCGGGAAGCGAGGCCTTCATCGCGACGATCCCAAGACCGACCGCGAGACGAGCATCCGCTGAACCTCGATCGTGCCCGACGCGACGGTCGCCGCCTGCGCGTAGCGCCAGTGGTCGTCGATCGCGCCATGCAGCAGCGCATCCGCCCCCGCATCGAGCGCGCCGGAGCCCGCCGCGTCGACCAGCACCTCGGCGACGTTCTGGTCACACGTCGTGGTCACGATCCGGGCCATCGCAGCCGCCGCCGGATCGATCCCCGATGCGTCGCCCACCGCGCGGTAGGCGAGCAGCCGTGCCACCCGCAGGTCGACCAGCGCGCGCACCCAGCGGGCGTGCAGCGCAGGCGCCAGCGCGTCCCACCGGCCATCGTCGTCGAGCACCTCCATCAGTCGCTGCATCAGCGACTCGCACCTCGCGTAGCGCGCAATCCCGACCCGTTCGTAGGCCAGCGCGTCCCGCATCACCTTCCAGCCGGCACCGACTTCACCGAGGACATCGTCCGGTCCGACCCGCAGCCCGTCGATGAAGACCTCGTTGAGATGGTGCGGGCCGAGCATCGACGGGATCGGGCGTACCTCGATGCCGCCGCGATCCATGGGGACCAGAAACAGGGTGATCCGCGAGTCACTCGGCGCCTCTGGGTCGGTGCACGTCGCGAGCACGCACCACTGCGCCATCAGCGCGTACGACGTCCAGACCTTCTGCCCGGTCACGACCCAGCCGTTGCCGTCGGCAACGGCTCGGGTCCGCAGTGACGCGAGATCGCTGCCTGCCTCCGGCTCGGAGAACCCCTGGCACCAGATCACCTCGCCGGCGGCGATCGGCGGCAGGTGCTTGGCCCGCTGCGCGTCCGTGCCGTGCCGCATGAGTGCCGGACCGACCCAGTTCACGCCCATGTACTGGGGGCCGCGCGGCTCGTGTGCCGCCCACATCTCCTCGCGCACGATCGTCTGGTCCCAGACCGAGCCGCCCCCACCGCCGTACTCCTCGGGCCAGGCCAGACACAGCAGACCTTGCTCGGCGAGCGTGCGACAGAACGCGTTGCACAGCTCGAGATCCGCCGGGTCGTCGGTGCACGCGCCGAGGAACGTCTCGGGGGTGTGAGCGTGGATCAGCTCGCGCAGTCGCTGCCGCAGGGCCGCGGCATCCGCGCCGAGGTCATAGTCCACGCTGCTCGAGTCCGTTCCCTGACGCCGGTGTCACTTCGACACCGAATCATAGGAACTACGTGGGGTTACCCCGCATAGAACTCCACGCCGGCGAGGCTGACGAAGGCCAAGCTCGCCCCGACGCCCGCCTCGACGAGGATGTCGCCGCTGCTCTCGACGTCGAGAGCGACCGGGACTGGCGTGCTGTCGTCGTTGGTGGATGCCACATTCAGCCAGTCGTGGGCCTCGGCAGGGCGGAACCCGTCCGGGAGACTCGCGAAGAGGACACTCGTAGCGCTCGCGTGTGCAATCGCGCCGCGCAGGTGGACGAAGCCGGCGCCGTCCTTGGCATACTGCGGCGTGCCGGAGTACGAAGCGCCATAGTTCTGCCAGGCATTCAAGAGTGTGAAGTCGTGCCAGACCAACGGAGTCAGCGCCTTCGCCTTGGGCACTGCGCCGAGGGTGCTCTCCTTGACCTGCGCGCCGGTGACGGTGTTGTTGTGCAGGCGGTTGCCGGACAGGGAGTGCTTCGCGATCAGCTTGTCCCCCTTTTGCAGGGCCGCGGATGCGGCGGCGGCACTGCCGCCGAGGGCAACCGCGAGGGCCGTGACCCCGATCATGACGGCTGGGGTAGGACGCTTGAACGAGCTCAACTTCACGGGTGCCTCCCTTGGGCGCAGGTGCGGTCACGAAGATCGAACTGAGCCCGGCCACCTTCCCCCGCGGTGATCGCCAGAAGCAATATTTGCAAGCAGAACTAGCGAGGCAGGTCACGTCGTAGGAGGATGCGACACGAGCCTCGGAGGATCTATGACAACCGTGAGTGACCGCGCGACCTTCACCGACATGGCGGAGAGCACCCTAAAGGACTGGCAGATCATTGCCACCCACCAGGCCAACTACATGGTCGACCTGCCGACCCGGGTGCTCACCCACCTGCGACTGCTGGATGGCGACTTCTGCGGGTTTGCCGTCGATCGCCTCACCCACTCGCTGCAGACCGCGGCGCGCGCCGAGCGCGCGGGACGCGATGACCGGTACGTGCTCGCCGCGCTGCTGCACGACATCGGCGACACCCTGGGCGCGTTCAACCATGCCGACATCGCGGCCGCGATCGTGAAGCCGTTCGTCGCGCCGGAGCTGCACTGGATGGTCGAGCATCACGCCGAGTTCCAGGGCTACTACTTCTTCCACCACCTCGGCCTCGACCGCGACATGCGCGAGAAGTACCGCGGCGCGAAGGAGTTCGACCTCACTGCGGAGTTCTGCGCGGAGTACGACTCACCGGCGTTCGATCCCACCTACGACACGCCGCCGCTGGAGCACTACGAACCACTGGTCCGTCAGCTGATGGTCAATCCAATTCGATCGATCTACATCCCCGACGAGGATTAGCTCGAGCAGGCTGTCGATCTGGCCCTCACCTGGTCGTCGTCTGGATAAGACCGCTTCCGAATCTCTGACTGGGAGACACCATGGCTGCTGACATCTGGCCGACCATCCACGCGGAGCGCCAGGCGCTCCTCGACGACGTCGCGAACCTCACTCCCGCGCAGTGGGAGAGCCCCACGCTGTGCGGCGAGTGGAACGTGCACCAGGTCTTCGGCCATCTCGTCTCGCTGGCGAAGATGACGCCGCCGAAGTTCCTCATGCAGATGGCGGGCTCCGGCTTCAACTTCGACAAGTACGCCGCGAAGGGCGTCGCCGCGGAGACCGCAGGCGGCCCTGCTGCGAGTGTTGCCGTCCTCGACGCCGCGAAGAACCAGACCAATGCACCTCCCGGGCCCAAGGACACCTGGCTCGGTGAGCACTTCGTGCACGGTGAGGACATCCGCCGCGCGCTCGGCATCGAGCGGGCGTACCCGCTCGACGTGGTGAGCCGCGCACTGACGTTCTACTCAGGCAGCGAGCCGATCATCCACGGGAAGTCGCGGGTGGCCGGCCTGACGTTGAAGGCCACCGACACGAACCTCACGATCGGCTCCGGCCCGGTCGTCGAAGGTCCGGTGATGTCGCTGCTGATCGCGACGTCAGGACGCAAGAGCGTGCTGGACGAGCTCTCCGGCCCGGGCGTCGACACCCTCCGCAGCCGCTAGCCGCCGACAACTTCGTCAGAACGAAACGGGGGCGTCGACCAGCTCGACGACGACGCCGTCGGGATCGACCACGGTCGCGGCGAAGCCGCCGCGCGGAGTCGGCACGAGGCGCGGCTCGCCACCGAGCCCGATACCGGCCAACCGGGCCAGCGTCTCCTCGACCGGCACGTGGAACGAGATCAGCGTCAGGCCTCGCTGGGGCAGGCCGGAACGCGGTTCCTCGGTCGCGGCCTTCCCGTCATTCAGGTCGAGCAGCTCAAGACTGCTGGCGTCAGGCGACGTCGAGTCGCTGAGGAACACGGTGCGCACGCTCTTGGTCGGCACGCCGAGCAGGCCCTGCATGTCCATCTCGAGCGTCACGTCGAACTTCACGCTCAGCCCGATGCCGTCCGTGTAGAAGCGAAGCGAGGCATCGAAGTCCGCCGGACAGAGCCCAACATGGTCCATCAATGGACACCGCCGAGAGCCACGCCTAGAGATCGATCAGGATGTCACCCTGCGGCGTCGCCTGCGCGCGCTCGCCCGGACCGAAGATGACCGTGGTGAACGGCCCGGCGATCGCGGCGGGACCTGACAGGGTGACACCGGGACGCATGGCGGTCATGTCATAGACCGGGACGTCGTCGTGCCATCCGTCGCCGATGTACATCCGGCGGCGGCCCCGCGGCTCGAGCGCCGCAACCCCGTCTAGATCGACTTCGGCCGGCTGGCTCACCTCGCCGATAGCCACGAGACGTACGCCGCGCAGGATCGGGTCCTGTGCCCGCGCCTCGATCAACCGCGCCTCCGCGTTGCGGCGGTGGAACTCGTTGACGGCCGCGTCGACATCCGCGGGGTGCTCGACCGGGATGGACACATCGAAGGTCTGCCCCGGGTAGACCAGCAGCAGAGACCACTCGAGGTGGATCCGCTCGTCCGGCACGTTGGCGACGCGAAGCTCGCCGCGGGCGTTCGACTCCAGCTCCGACGCGAGCGCACCGAGATGCGTGAGATCGACGCCCGCGATCGGCGTGATGTAGCCACGTGAGTCGTCAACGACATGGTTGGCGGACAGCAGCCCGAGGGCAGAGAAGCCCGCGGCAGCGGCCGGCACGATCACCCGATTCATCCCGAGCGCCCGCGCCTGCACCGTCGCGTGCACGCCACCCATCCCGCCGAACGCAACGAGGTTCATCTTGCGCGGGTCGGCACCGGCGAGCGAGAGCACGCGGCGTACCGCGTCGGTCATGTTTGCGTCGACGAGGCGCACCGCTGCGGCCGCGGTCTCCTCGACATCGAGACCGACGCGCTTGCCGACCGCCTCCAGCGCGGCGCGCGCGCCCTCGACGTCCAACGTCATGCGGCCGCCCGCGAAGCCTTCGGGATCCAGCCGGCCGAGTACGAGGTCCGCGTCGGACACGGTCGGCTCGGTGCCACCGCGGCGGTAGCAGACCGGGCCCGGCTGGCTCTGCGCCGACTGCGGGCCGACGTGCAGAACGCCGCCCTCTTCCCAGACGATCGAGCCGCCTCCGGCGCCGACCGATGGGATGTCGATCATCGGGATGCCGATGCAGTAGCGATGGAACCAGTTCCAGTCCATCTTGATCTCGGGCCGGCCGTCGCGGATCAGGCAGACGTCGTAGCTCGTCCCACCCATGTCCACGCTGACGACGTCGCCCAGGCCGGCCTTGCCGGCAACCTTCGCCGCGGCGGTCACGCCGCCGGTCGGACCGGAGCCGATCGTCGCCACCGCCCGGCGCGCGGCCGCGTCGGCTGTCGCCACTCCACCCGAGGACGTCGCCACGAGCAGCTCGTGGGCGTAACCGGCCTCGGCGAGCCGCTGTGTCAACCGGCCGAGGTAGCGCGCGATCGGCGGGCCGACGTAGGCGTTGACCAGCGTCGTCGACGTCCGCTCGAACTCCGGTGGCTTGGGCAGCACCTCGTGCGACAGCGAGACCATCTCGACATCGGGGTACTCGTCGAGCACGATCTCGCGAGCCCGCAGCTCGTGGGCGTGGTTGAGATAGGAGTGCAGGAAGCTGATCGCGATCGACGTGACACCGAACGCCCGAAGCCGCGCGGTCGCCTTGCGCACGCCTTCCTCATCGAGCGGCGTCTCGACCTCGCCCTCCGCGGTCATGCGCTCGTCGACCTCGAGGCGCACCCGTCGCCGGGCGATCGGGTACGGCGCGGGCAGCGTCGGGTCCCAGATGTCCTCCTTGTAGCAACGCCGGAACTCGATCTCGTCGCGGAAGCCCTTGGTCACGATGAGCCCGGTCGGCGCACCCGTCATCTGGATCATGGTGTTGTCGCCGGTAGTGGTGCCGTGCACGATCGTTTCGGTCCGGCCGAGCAGCGCGTCGAGGCTGATCCCCTCCGCCGCCGCAGCTTGGGTCATCGCGGCGACGACGCCGTCGCTCTGGTCACCCGGCGTGGTCGGCGCCTTCTCGAGCAGCAGGCTGCCGTCAGGACGCATGACCACGCAGTCGGTGAAGGTGCCGCCGACGTCGACACCGATGCGATACCCCGTCATGCGCGGCTTGCCCGCTCCTTCTTGGTTGCGGCCTCGTCGAGGGCCAGCGTCATGTCTTCGAGCGACCCGGTGATGGCGACCGCGTAGTCGCGCAGTGCGGCCTCGATTGAGACGTACTCATCCCAGACGTCCTCGAGCACTGCCTGCGGGTCGCGCAGCAACGGGTCGCCCCAGCCGCCTCCGCCACCGAACCTGTAGTCGAGCTGGTCGCCGGTCTCGAGGAGTACGCCGGAGACCGCGGTCTCGACCTTTGTCTCACCGACGAAGCAGATGTCGGGCGAGCCGTTGTGACCTCCGGCGATGCCGGGATGGGTGTGGCGCTGGTTGACGACGTACTGGTTGATCTGTGTCGGAGTCCGCACTTCTTTGATGAAATGGCTGCCGCAGCCGCCGCGCCACTGGCCCGGACCGCCGGAGTCGGTGATGAAGTTTCGACCGCGCAGGATGTGGGGGAACAGCTGCTCGTTGATCTCCGCACTGGCCTTGATCAGGTTGCCCATCGATGCCGCGAGCGCGCCCCAGCCGTCGGTGCCCTTCACGGCGCTGACCCAGCCGGCACTGACCTCGCCGCCGTGGTCGAAGAACGAACGGCCGTGACGCGGGTCGACGTCCCCCCACATCTGGCGCGGGCTGCCGAACTTGTAGCTCTGCGGGCAGCAGCGGTCCGGAAGGATCTGGCTCATTGCGATCGCGATCGCGTCGCCGACCTCGACCCCGGGGTGGTGCGTGCCGCTGGAGACGGGCTTGCCCTCCGGCGGGTTGAGACAGCAGCCTTCCGGGACCCGAAGGTCGATGCAGTTGAAGAAGCCCTCATTCTTCGGGATCGACGGATCGACGAGACTCGCGAGCTGTGCGATGACGTTGCCGCGGGTGTTGCCGAAGGTCGACCAGGCCTGGATGTTCGGGCGGGTGTCCGAGCCGTCGAAGTCGATGATCAGCCGATCGCCCTCGACCGTGATCTCGCAGTGGACGTGGATGTCGGTGTTGCCGGCCGGGTCGTGGTCGACGTAGACGTCTGATGTGTAGGTGCCGTCCGGCCAGCCGGCGATCTCTTCGGAGAACCGGCGGGTGGCATCGGCGATCGTCCACTCAACCGTGCCGTGAACCGCGGCTGCGCCGTACTCCGCGATGATGTCGGTCAGCCGGCGCGCACCGAGCTGAGCGGCACCGACCTGCGAGCGCAGGTCGCCGATGAACCCGGGGAGCCGGCTGTTGGCCCGCATCATCAGGACGATGTCGCGACGTTCGTTGCCGGCCTCGACGAGCTTGAGCACCGGGTAGCGGACACCCTCGCTCCAGATGTCCTTGGCGAAGACGTTGTAGCCGCCGGCCATCGCTCCGCCGGTGTCGCCGTGGTGGCACTGAATCGAGGCGAACAGCATCAGGTTGCCGTCGGGATCGAAGACCGGGGCGAAGACGTTGACGTCCGGCAGGTGGCCGCCGCCGTGGAACGGGTCGTTGGCGATCAACACGTCGCCCGGGTAGAGCTCGCCGTCGAAGAACTCACTCGCGAACCGCACGGGAAGGGTCGAGGAGAGCATGAACTGCGGGATGCCGACCGACAGCGCCGCAAGCCGCCCGGTGCCGTCGAGAATCGTCGCGTTGCGCTCGTTGGACTGGTTCAGGATCGGCGTCGTCGCGGTCCGTGAGACGTAGGTCGCCATCTCGAAGCAGATGGTCTCCATCGCCGAGCGGATCACCGTCGCGGTGACCGCATCGACCGTCGGAGTGGCCTCGATCGTCACGTTCAGCCTCCGGTTGAGAATCTTGACGGCGCTGGCGGAGAATCATGCTCTCCTAGGTGTGGAAGTCTGTCACAGCAAGCCGGACTCAGAAAGGAAGGCGAGTGGCACCCGAGCAGGTTGCGGATGCTGCCGGCCCGCCGTTCGACCCAGCCGCCTTCATCGCCTCCGGTCGGCCGCTCACCATGGGCGGTTTCGTCCTCGAGGTTGCCGCGCGCTGTGCCGCGAACGAGGCTCTGGTCTTTGACGACCCGCTTCGGGGTGGCGAGACGATTCGCTGGACGTACGCCGACCTCGAGCGCGAGGCGCGTGCGGTGGCCAATGCCCTGATCGCCGCGGGTGTCGAGCGGGGGGAACGCGTCGCGACCGTCATGGCGAATCGACCCGAAGCGGTTGCTGCGTACTTCGGCGCTGCGCTGGCCGGCGCCGCGATCGTGCCGCTGTCGACGTTCGCCACTCGCCACGAGCTGGCGGCACTGGTGGCCGCCGCGGAGCCCGCGGCGTTGCTGTTGCAGACCACGATGGGCAACCGCGACTTCGCCGGTGATGCTCCGTCGATGCTCGACCACGTGACCACGCCGCCTCGCATCATGGCGGCGGTTGGACCCGAGACCGATCGGCACGGTCTGCCGGGGTGGGAAGAGTTCCTCGAGGCCGGCGAAGGCCTGGGTGCGCACGACGTGAATGCAGCGGTCGCGGCGACTGACCCACTCGACACGGCGCTGATCATGTTCAGCTCCGGCACGACGGCGACCCCGAAGGGAGTCGTGCATCACCATCAGGCGCCGACGCTGCAGTTCTGGATCCAGTCGGAGCTGTTCGGGCGCACCGAGCAGACCCGGATGTGGACCGCGCTGCCGATCTTCTGGACCGCCGGCATGAACACCGCAATGGGCGCGACACTCGCGGCAGGCGGCTGCTGGGTGATGCAGGAGGGCTTCGACCCCGGTGTCGCGCTCGCGTTGATGGCCCGCGAACGCGTCACAGAGCCCTACACACTCCCCCACCAGGCCCGCACCCTCGCCGAGCACGCCGACTGGGACTCCACCGACCTGTCGAGCCTGCGCAGCGTCTACGGCAAGGCCGTCTTCGCCAAGCATCGGAGCGTCACCGGTGACCCGCACTGGCAGATGCCCGTCGGCTGGGGGATGTCGGAGACCTGCGCCTTCATCTCGGCGTACCCGGCATCGAGCTCGCGCGAGCTGATGCGATCGAGTCTCGGGACGCTCCTTCCTGGCAACCGAATGCGCGTCATCGACCCGGAGACCGGCGACTCCGTCGTGGCCGGCGCCGAGGGCGAGTTCTTGATCAGCGGCCCGACGCTGATGCAGCACTACCTCGGCAGGACGCCCGAGCAGTGCTTCGACGCCGACGGCTGGTTCCACACCGGCGACGTGGGCCACATCGATGCCGACGGGGGTGTGCACTGGAGCGGCCGTCGCGACGAGGTCATCAAGACCGCGGGCACGCTGGTCTCCCCAGCAGAGATCGAGGTGGCGCTGCGGGCATATCCGCCGGTGCGGCTCGCCAGAGTGCTCGGGCTACCGGACGAGCGACTGGGCCAGCTTGCCGTCCTGTGCGTCGAGCTGCGCGAAGGCGCGACCGAGACGGCGGCCGACGTGCAAGGCTTTCTGCGCGAGCGGATCGCGGCGTACAAGGTGCCGAAGCGCGTGGAGTTCTTCGGTACCGGCGAGATCCCGCTCACCGCGAGCAAGACGAAGGTCCGCGACGACGAGTTGCGCGCCCTGCTGGACGCAAGAGAGAAACAGGGGAAATGACGGACTCGACGAAACCAAGCGACGAGGGACTTGATGTCTCGGATCTCGCCCGCCACATGGGCGTACCGATCATGCCCGGCGAGCTGAAGGACCCGATCGCGCTCAACGACGTACGCCGCTGGGTGCAGGCGATGCACTACCCGAACCCGCTGCACTATGACGAGCGGTGGGCCGCGGAGAGCCGCTTCGGGCGGATCATCGCGCCGCAGTCCTACACGGTCGCGACCGACACCAGCCACGGCTGCGCGCCGGCTCAGGTCGGGCGGATCCCTGACTCGCACCTGGTCTTCGGTGGCGATGAATGGTGGTTCTTCGAGACCCGCCTCGAGCCGGGCGACAAGGTTCTCTGCCATCGGATGCCGTATGACTACAAGGTGTCGGAGACGTCGTTCGCGGGACCGACCTGCTTCCAGCGCGGAGACACGCTCTACATCACCGACTCCGGCGGCCGCGTCGCTCTGCAGCGTTCGACCGCGATCCGCTACAAGGTCCGCGCCGCCAAGGAGAAGAGCCTCTACGACGAGGCCGAGGCCGAGCCGGAATGGACGGAGGAGAAGCTCGCGGAGCTCGACGTCATCAAGGCGGAGTTCATCGACGGGCTGCAGGCTCTCGGCCACGACAAGCGACTGCTCGGTTCAGTGAAGGAAGGCGACACCCTGCCGCGCAACGTCCTTGGGCCGCACAGCCTCGCGAGCTTCGCCACGGAGTGGCGTGCCTACCCGATGACGACGTGGGGCGCGATGGCCAAGGGACCGACCTCGGTCAAGGGCATCGACCTCGGTTACACCAAGGAGTTCGCCGGCAACGAGGGCGACCGCAACCTCGAGCGGACCGACCCGGAGCGCACCGACGGCGCGTACTACGGCCCGTCCCGGGGGCACCTGCAGCCGCAGTGGGCGAAGAAGATCGGGATGGCGCGTGGCTACGGGTACGGCGCATCGATGGGCGCCTGGGTGCTCGACTACGTGGCGGCGTGGGCCGGCGAGTGGGGTCATCTCACACATGCCGATGTGAAGTACCGCAGTCCGGCGCTGACCGGTGATGCGAGCTTCATCTCCGGCACTGTCACCGGCATCCGAGAGGAACGCCGCCGGGTTCACGTCGCCGATGTAGACGTCCGCATCGTCAACCAGGACGACGAGGTCCAGGCCAAGGGGTCGGTGTCGGTCCAGCTTCCGCTCGAGCAATAGGAAGAGTTTGGGTCGCGACAGCGCCCGAGGAAGGAAGACATTGCCCATCCACTACGAGGTCGGCGCGCGGCCAGGCGCAGAGCGTGTCGCCCTGATCACGATCGACCGGCCTGAGGCGAAGAACGCCTGCGACCTCGAGCACTTCCACGCGCTCGCCCAAGCCTGGAAGAGGTTCGGCGAGGACGACCAGGCCTGGGTCGCGATCATCACCGGGGTCGGTCGCAACTTCATGTCGGGTGCCGACCTCAAGACCTACATCCCCGAGGTCACCAAGCTGGCCAAGCAGATCCAGGCCGGCGAGACCGACAAGATCGGCGAGTACTCGCTCTCCGACGGCACCGACGCGGTGCTGCGCGGCAGCAAGATCTACAAGCCGATCGTCGCTGCGGTCAACGGCCCGTGCGTCGCCGGCGGCATGGAGATGCTGCTCGGGATCGACATCCGGATCGCGACGGAGAACGCGACGTTCGGGGTGCTCGAGCCGGCTCGCGGGCTGTTCGCCGGCGGCGGCTCGACGGTGCGGTTGCCGCGCCAGCTGCCGTTCGCCCTGGCGATGGAGTTCCTGCTGTGCGCCGACCGGGTCGATGCGAAGCGCGCCCACGAGGTAGGGCTGATCAACGAGATCGTCGCCGAGGACGACCTGCTCGACGCGGCGTTCCGGATGGCCGCGCGGATCTCCAAGAATGCGCCGCTCGCCGTACAGGCGACCAAACGCAGTGTGATCGAAGGATTGAAGACCGACATGCGTGAGGCGTTCAAGATCGAGTCGAAGATCTCGCAGGAGATCTTCTCGACAGAGGACGCCAAAGAGGGTCCGAAGGCCTTCGCTGAGAAGCGGGCACCCAACTGGCAGGGCCGCTGACGTGACGCAGTCCCCAGCCCAGACGAGCGGCCGGTTCCACCCTTCGGTTCATGCCGCCACCGCACCTGACCGGCTCGCGGTCGTGGTGCCCGCGACCGGCGAGACCCGCACTTACGGCGAGATGGAAGCCAACTCCAACCGGATCGCCGCGATGCTGCGGGCGCTTGGCCTCAAGCGCGGTGATGTCGTCGCTGTTGTCATGCAGAACGACGCGGCGTGGTTCGAGATCGTCTGGGGCGTCGCGCGGTGCGGGATGTACGTCGTCCCGGTGAACTGGCACCTCTCGGCCAAGGAGGCGGCGTACATCGTCGCCGACTGTGACGCGAAGGTCCTGATCGCATCCGCTGCGCTCGCCGACACCATTGCCTCGCTCGGTGAAGCCGCGGACAACGTCGAGCTGCGGCTCTCCGTCGGCGGACCACTGCCCGGTTTCGAGCCGCTTGAAGATGCCATCGCCGGCCACCCCGACACAGCCTCGGCGGAGGACGTCGAGGGCGGCTGGATGTTCTACTCCTCCGGAACAACCGGCCAGCCAAAGGGAATCAAACCGCAGCTCCCAACGATCGCGCTGGGCGAGATGAACCCGCTCGTCGGATTGATCAGCGGGCTGTACGGAATCGCACCTGACTCGGTGTACCTCTCCCCTGCGCCGCTGTACCACGCCGCTCCCGCCGGCTGGAGCACGACGGTGCACCGCATCGGGGGCACGGTCGTGGTGATGGACCGGTTCGACCCGCTCGAGTGGCTGCGACTGGTCGACGAATACAAGGTCACCCACACCCAGGTCGTGCCGACGTACCTCGTACGTCTGCTGAAGCTCGCCGACGCAACCCGCGCTCGCTACGACGTGTCCAGCCTGCAGATGGTCGTCCACGCCGCGGCACCATGCCCGCCCGAGGTGAAGCGTGCCGCCCTGGAGTGGCTGGGCCTGATCGTCCACGAGTACTACGCCGCCAGCGAGGGCACCGGCTTCTGCGCGATCGGTCCGCAGGAGTGGTTGGACCATCCCGGCTCGGTCGGGCGGTCGCTGCTCGGCGCCGTACACATCGTCGACGAGGACGGCAACGAGGTCGCCGTCGGTGAAGAGGGCGAGATCTGGTTCGAGGCGATCCACCGGTTCGACTACCACGGGGATCCGGACAAGACGGCGCGCGCCTTCAACGACAAGGGCTGGAACTCGGTCGGCGACATCGGCCGGCTCGACGACGACGGCTACCTCTACCTGACCGACCGGGTGTCGAACATGATCATCTCCGGCGGGGTGAACATCTATCCGCGTGAGGCCGAGGACGTGCTCGTCGTGCACTTCGCGGTGGAGGACGTAGCGGTCATCGGCACCCCCGACGAGGTGATGGGCGAGCAGGTCACGGCATTCGTCCTGCTTCGCGACGGAGAGGTCGGTACGCCGAAGCTGGCCGAAGAGCTCATCGAGTACTGCCGCGAGCGGCTCTCACACTTCAAGTGCCCGCGCGAGATCCGCTTCGTCGACTCGCTCCCACGCCTGCCCAACGGGAAGCTCCTCAAGAGGATGCTGGCAACCGGAAGCTGAGCGCAACGGCTCGCCAAGCCGACTCGGGTCAGGCCAGGGTCCCCGCGTACAGCGCGTCGATGACGCGAGTTACCGGGTCAGTACGTTCAGGTCGACGACGCCCCGGATCGTCGGGTATCCGGCCGTCGCTGCGCAGCCGGTCCATCGACTTCATGACGACCTGCATGTAATCGAGGAACGACCGACCGTCTTCCGGAAGGTAGGACTGGGTGGTGAAGCTCTGCTCGGGCTGCATGTCGGGAGCCTCTTACGCGCAAGCCATCCGCGAAAGGGACGTATCCAGCAGTTGGGTTGTGAACTGCTGGTTGGAGCCCGCTACAGGTAATGGTTCCCACACCGGGCGGGAGTTGTTATGTCCTGCGGATCTCGACGTGGCCGGCTTTGTTTCTGGTGATCTGCCATGGGGTGTGGTGGGTGAGCCAGTGGTGGTAGGTGCACAGGTAGATGGCGTTGTTGAGGTCGGTTTTGCCGCCGTGGGCCCAGTGGTGTTGGTGGTGCAGGTCGCAGCGTTGGATCGATGCTTGGCATTTGGGTGATTCGCAGTGTCCGCCGGCTCGGAGCTTGGCGGCTCGTCGTTGGGCGCGGGTCCAGGTGCGGGTGGATCGGCCGAGGTCGAGGATTTCGGAGTGGCTGCCGAGGACGGCGGGGATGATTCCGGCGTCACAGGCGAGCATCCGGGCGGTGTTCGGGGTGATCGGGGTGCCGTCGAGGGTGGCGGTGCCGGTGTCGGTGGCGGTGTCATTGAGGCCGAGTTCTCGTTCCAGGTCTTCCAGTGGGGTGGTGACGACGATCTGGGTGGGTTCGGCGGCGGTGTCGGGCAGTTGCCCGGTGTTCATGGCGAGGCGGGCGAGCTCGACGAGGGCGTCGGCGTGGCGTTGGGCGGGGGTGCGTTCGTCGATGTCGCCGGCTTTGACCGCGAGCGGGTAGAGGGCTTTGCGCAGGAGGGTGGCGCCGACCCGGTCGAGCATCCCGGAGACACTGACCATCTGGTCGATGGTGTCCCGCAGCGACAGGTAGCGGCCTTCGCGTTTACGGACGGCGCGTCCCTCCGCGGTCTCGTCCAGGCTGAGCCGGTCGGCGAGGGCGTGCAGGCTGCGGCACAAGGTGGTGGGGTCGGTGAACGTGGCTGCTTCCAAAAGCAGCTTCTCGGCGTGGTCCTTTGTGTCGGGGTCCTTCAGCTTGCCCAGGAACCCGACGATCAGCTTGGTGTGGTCCAGGCTCGCCTCACCGGCGAGCATCGCGCCGACGATCGCGGGGCGGGTGACCACGGTGCGGGCGACCGCCATCCGGGCCCCGGCGTCTGCCCGGGACAGCAGCTGGTCCTCGACCAGCCACGCCCGCGTCGACCGGCCGCACTCGGTGGTGGTCGCGTCGCGGGTGTCGATCACCTGCAGGCGGCGGCACAGCACCCCGTCGAGTCGACGCTGCAGACGTAGCAGGGCTTCGGTGTCGGCGAGCAGCAGCACGTCGGGCAGGTCGTGCGGGTCTTGTGTAACGAGCGCGTCGAGGTCCTCGACGAACGCTTGGGTCACCGCGGTCAGCACACCTACTCCTACGATCGAACGTATGTTCGAATAGTAGCAAGGGTGTCCGACAAGATCAAGCAAAATACCGTTGCAAATAAAGGGAATGTTGTCCACAGTGACTGTCCACAGTCACCACGCCGCGACTGCTGCGGGAATGCCCCT
>DATAUF010000097.1:0-50844 GCA_036268405.1 Mycobacteriales bacterium | reverse complement strand
ACCCTCGAAGGCGTCGATGATCGTGAGGTCCTCGCCGTCGAGCCGGCCGGGCAGCGACGTACCGGCGTAGAGGAACACCGAAGCGAGGTCGAGTCTCGCGGCGGCCATGAGCATGCCGGGCAGCGACTTGTCGCAACCGGCGAGCAGGACCGAGCCATCGAGGCGCTCGGCGAACATCACCGTCTCGACCGAGTCCGCGATCACCTCGCGCGAGACGAGCGAGGCATGCATTCCCTCGTGACCCATCGAGATCCCGTCGGAGACCGAGATCGTGCCGAACTCCAGCGGGAAACCGCCCGCCTGACGGACGCCCTCCTTGGCGCCCTGCGCCAACCGGGCCAGCGAGAGGTTGCAGGGGGTGATCTCGTTCCATGACGACGCGATGCCGATCTGCGGCTTGTCCCAGTCGTCGTCGGTCATGCCGACCGCACGCAGCATTCCGCGCGCACCGGCGCGCTCGTAACCCTCGGTGACGTCCTTGCTTCGCGGTTTGAGATCCACGAAGTGAAGAGTATGTGGACAGTGCAATGATCTTTCGCCGTGACCCGGTTCAGCGTGATCAGCAGTGACGGCACGTCCGTCGCCGGCTGGCGCAACAATGGCGACGGGCCGCCGGTCCTGATCTGCAACGGTCTCGGCACCCCGCCCGCCGCATGGCCTCGAGTCATCGCTGCGGACCGTGGCTTCCGGGTTGCCTCCTGGTACTACCGCGGCACCGGAGGCGGGGAGCGCCCTGCGGACGCCGAGCACATCACCATCGATGACCACGTGCAGGACGCCCTGGCCGTCATGAACCATGAGGGCATCGACAAAGCCCTGCTCGCCTGCTGGTCACTCGGCGTCAACATCGGTTTCGAGCTCGCCCGGCAGCATCCGGAGCGGGTGGCCGGGATCCTCGCGGTGGCCGGCGTACCCGGCGGGACGTTTCAGTCGATCGGTGGCCGCCTCAAAGTGCCGAAGCCGCTGCGCTACGGCCTGGGTGTGTCCGGCGCCCGAGCGATGCGGCGACTCGGGCCCTCCCTGTCATGGACCGCGCAGCACCTCCCGCTCAACCGATTCACCGCCACGGTCATCAACCACAGCGGGATGGTCCTGCCTGCGGCGAAGCCCGAATGGCTGATCCCCGCGTTGGAGGAGTTCCGCGAGCACGACTTCCGCTGGTACTTCACACTCGCGCTGGCCGGCGCCAAGCACAAGCCGATGGACCTGGCGTTCGTCTCGGTTCCGGTGACCCTGGTGGCCGGTGAGCACGACGTGATCACGTCGACCAAGGACATGGTCGAGGCCGCGGGCCGGATCCCGCACGCAGAGCTGCGAGTCCTGCCGGGGTCCCACTTCCTGCCACTGGAGTACCCCGAGGAGCTGGCCGACGAGCTGGACGCGCTCGCCGGTCGCACCGACCTTCCGCAGTCCGCGTAGAGGATTCTCGCCACCCGCCGTCAAACACTCTCCGGTGATCAACCGGACCTTTGCCGTCATCGCTCCCGCCGTCACCTCGCTCGTCGCGCTCGGGGCGGTGACCGGCACACACCACGCGTCCACGCCGGCCGCCACCTCGCACCATGCGATGGTCCGGCCCGAGGCGTCGCTTGCTGGTGACGGACCGTACGTCGCGAAGGCGAACGCGTTCACTGACGACGCCCGCGGGCTCAAACCGGGACAGGTCGAGATGACGACCGTGTCCTCGCGGCCGACGTTGATCAGCGGGCACGACGCGACGCTGGCGATCCGCGGCCTGACCCGCGGCGACCACCTGACGGTGACCGTCAACGGCAAGACGGTGCCGAAGTCGGTCTTCCACCGCGAAGCCAGCCTCCCGGGCCAGGCGCAGGGTCAGGTCCTCGGCGTGATCCACCACCTCGTCCTCGGCACCGACGACGTGCGGGCGACGGTGACCGGACAGCGCTACGGCACTCGGACGATGCAGCTGAGGCTCGACGTCCACTCCTTGCAAGGACCGGTCATCACCGGACCACATCAGGAGCCGTTCGTCTGCGAGACCCAGCAGGGCGGACTCGGCGCACCACACGGCGAGAACTGCGAGGCCAAGCAACGGATCCACTGGTTCTACAAGGACCTGCTCGGCAACTTCCACCGGCTGGCCAACCCCTACGCCGCCTATCCGGGCGACACCGCAACGGCCACGATCCACGGCAAGAAGGTGCCGTTCGTGGTTCGTGTGCAGAACATCGTGATCAACCGCTCGGTCACGCGGCTCGCCGTCATGGACGACCCGCACGCCCGCGGCCGTCACGGCAAGTTCCGCGCAGTCGACTGGAACCGCAAGCTGGTCTGGCACTTCGGGGAGTCATGCGGCACAGGATTCGACCAGGGCTCCGACGGCGGCGAGGTAACGGTCTTCAGCCCGCTGTCCTCCTTGAGCGGCGACAACCTCGCCGGGCCGTTGCTCGACCTGCCTTCGCTGCTCAGCAACGGCTACATGGTCGGCGAGTCCTCGCTCACCATCTTCGGCGTGCACTGCAACCAGGTGCTGTCCGCCGAGACGCTGATGATGGTGCGCGAATACATCAGCAACCACTACGGGCTCGTCCAGAGTGTCGTCGGCGGCGGCGCCTCGGGTGGCGCGATCCAGCAGTACACAATCGCCAACGGGTACCCGGGGGTGCTCGACGCCGGTACGCCGCTGCTCACGTTCCCGGACGTCGTCTCGACAGCCATGACGGTCGGGGACTGCGTCGTGCTCACGCACTACTTCGCCGACCACAAGGGTTGGGGCAACATCTTCAAACAGGACGACGTGACGGGGCTCGCCGACCCCAGCGCCTGCGACGACTGGAACGACGACTTCGCGGGAAACCTGCGACCCGGCTCCTGCCCCGGGGCGGTTCCCGACGCTGAGCGATACAACCCGAAGACCAACCCGCACGGAGTGCGCTGCGACCTGCAGGACGACCTTAAGAACATCCTCGGCACCAACGCGAAGACCGGTGCCGCGCTGCGTCCGCTGGACAACGTCGGCGTGCAGTACGGCCTGGAAGCGCTGCAAGGTGGCCAGATCACGCCGGCGGAGTTCGTCGCACTCAACCGCGGTGTCGGCGGCGTGGACCTCGACGGCAACTACATGAAGCGACGCGAGGTGATGACGACCTACGAGGCCAACCGCATCTTCGACGACTCCCTGGTCGGGGAGTTCGGTGCGATCAACCAGACGCCGATCATCGACCAGACCATCCCGGTCTCCGATGACGTTCCCGCGCTGGACATCCACGACGAGATCCGTCCGTATGAGATCCGGGCGCGGCTCGACGCCAACTACGGATCGCACGCGAGCCAGGCGATCTGGAGCGGTGTGCCGCTGCCGTCGTCGGCGATCCTCGTCGCCGAGAAGTGGCTGAACGACATCCAGAAGCTGCAGGCGCACTACCCCTACAAGTCGCGCGCCTGGCTGGTCGCGCATGCCCGCCCTTCGGCGGCTGCCGACTCCTGCCGCGCCGCGTCGACCGGATTGCCGATCGGCTGTTCGGTGCTCGAGCACTCCGGCACCCGCCAGATGGCCGGCGGACCACTCGCCGAGGACGACCTCAAGTGCCAGCTGCGTCCGCTGGACCGCAGCGACTACCCGCCGACGATGACGGCCACGCAGTTCTATGCGCTGAAGCGAGTCTTCGCGTCAGGGGTCTGCGACTACACGAAGCAGTCGGTGGGATGGACTGCCAAGAGCCGAACGTGGTTGTCCTTCGGTGACTCGACTCTCTATCCCGAGCCGGTCGTCGTTCCGTACCCGCTCGTACGAAGCGCTGTGCCTACGAGCTGAGCCGCTCGAGAATCAGCTCGCGGGCTCGCTTGGCATCGGCTGACCCCCCGGTGGCTTTCATCACGGCACCCACGAGGGGTCCGACGGCGCCCTGGTTTCCCTCTCGGATCTTCGTCGCGATATCGGGGTCAGCGGCGATCGCCGCGTCGACCGCCGAGACCAGCTCGTCCTCGCCGGCAACCCGCCAGCCGTGGGCGTCGATCACCGCATCGACATCGCCCTCTCCGGCGAGGACGGCATCCACGACCTGTCGCGCCAGCTTGTTGGTCAGTGACCCGTCATCCTCGAGGGCACTGATCGCGGCGACCTGCTGCGGACCGACTGCGAGGTCGGAGGGCTCGACGCCCAGCTCGTTGGCGCGGCCGACGAGGTAGCCGAGCCACCAGCCCTTCGCCTTCGCAGCCGGCGCACCAGCTTCGATCGAGTCGGCCACCAGATCGAGGATCCCGGCGTTCGTCATCTGGTCGATGTCGACATCGGTGTAGCCGTTGGCCTCGGCGAACCTGGCGCGGCGCACACTCGGCGGCTCGGGCAGCGTCGCACGGATGTCTTCGACCAGCTCCCTGGCAGGCGCGAGCGGCACCAGGTCAGGCTCCGGGAAGTACCGATAGTCCTGGGCCTCCTCCTTGCTCCGGCCCGGGCTGGTGGTCCCGCTGTCCTCATGGAAGTGCCTGGTCTCCTGCACGATGCGTTCGCCCTGATCCAGTAAGGCGCCCTGCCGCTCGACCTCGTGGCGGACCGCACGCTCGACGGAGCGCAGCGAGTTGACGTTCTTGGTCTCGGTGCGCGTGCCAAGCTCCGCCGCGCCAGTAGGCATCAGCGACACGTTGACGTCGGCTCGCATCGAGCCCTGCTCCATGCGTACGTCGGAGACGCCGAGGTCGCGCAGGACATCGCGCAGCTCGGTGACGTATGCGCGGGCCACGGCCGCGGCCTTCTCACCGGCTCCGCGCAACGGACGGGTCACGATCTCGACAAGTGGGATGCCTGCCCGGTTGTAGTCGACCAAGGAGTGCGTCGCGCCGTGGATCCGGCCGGTCGAGCCGCCGACGTGCTGGGACTTGCCGGTGTCCTCCTCGAGGTGGACCCGCTCGATCTCGACGCGGTAGCTCTCGCCGTCCACGGTCACGTCGAGATAACCGTCGGCGCACAGCGGCTCGTCGTACTGGCTGACCTGGTAGTCCTTCGGCATGTCCGGATAGAAGTAGTTCTTGCGCGCGAAGCGGCACCAGTCCGCGATGGTGCAGTGCAGCGCCAGACCGATCTTGATCGTGGACTCGATCGCGGCGCGGTTGGTCACCGGCAGCGAGCCGGGCAGGCCGAGGCAGGTCGGGCAGACCTGGCTGTTGGGCGGTGCGCCGAACTCCGTGGAGCACCCGCAGAACAGCTTCGTCACCGTCCCCAGCTCGACGTGGGTCTCCAAGCCGAGCACCGGGTCGTAACGCTCCAGGACCTTCTCGTAGCTCACGCTTCTATTCTCTCCTACGTGCCAGAGCGCGAAATCCGGCGCTGGGGGGACCCGGTGCTTCGGACGCCATGCAGCGAGGTCACCGTCTTCGACGACGGCGTGGCTGCGCTGTGTCAGGACCTGCTCGACACGGTGATGGCGCGGGAGGGCCGCGCGGGGCTCGCCGCCAACCAGATCGGCGTCGGACTCCGCGCGTTCAGCTGGTTCATCGACGACGAGGCCGGAGTGGTCGTCAACCCCCACCTCGTCGCGACCGACGGCGAGCAGGAGGGCGACGAGGGCTGTCTGTCGGTACCCGGGCTGTGGTTTCCGCTCGCTAGAGCCGAGTACGCCGCGGTCGAGGGAGTCGATGCGACCGGTACGCCGATCCGGGTCGAGGGCACCGGTCTGATGGCGCGCTGCCTGCAGCACGAGTGCGACCATCTCGACGGCGTGCTCTATATCAACCGGCTCGAACGCGACGTCCGCCGCGAGGCTCTGCGTCAGCTGCGCGGGTAACCCGACGACAGCTCCGGGGCTAAGCGCCGCTTCGGCGCCACACCTCGTCGAGCATCGCCGGTGTATCGAGGGCGCGTTCGAGCGCGGCGCCCACCCGGTAGAGCCGGTCGTCGGCGAGCACCGGCGCCATCACCTGAAAGCCCACCGGCAGGCCATCATCGGACAGCCCGCACGGCACCGACATCGCCGGTCCGCCGAAGAGGTTCGACGGGATCGTGCAGAGATCCGCGAGATACATCGCAAGCGGATCGCCGACGCGCTCACCCAGCGGAAAGGCTGTCGTCGGCGTCGTCGGTGAGACGAGGACGTCGACTTGGGAGAACGCGGCTTCGAAGTCGCGACTGATCAAGGTACGGACCTTCTGCGCCTGCCCGTAGTACGCGTCGTAGTAGCCGGCCGACAGCGCGTAGGTACCGAGGATGATCCGACGCTTCACCTCAGGTCCGAATCCAGCCGCGCGGGTCGCCGCCATCACCTCTTCGGCAGAGGCCTCGCCGTCGTCCCCGACCCGCATCCCATAGCGCATCGCGTCGTAGCGCGAGAGGTTGCTCGACGCCTCGCTCGGGGCGATCAGGTAGTAGGCCGCGAGGGCGTAGTCGAAGTGGGGACACGACACCTCCGTCACGGTCGCGCCGAGACGGGCCAGAGCCGCCACGGCCTCGTCGAACCGCGCCGTCACCCCCGGCTGGTAGCCCTCTCCCGCAAACTGCTTGACCACCCCGATCCGGAGCCCAGCAACGTCGCCTGAGCGAGCAGCATCGACGACGGGCGGCACCGGCTCTGGGATGGACGTCGAGTCGAGTGGGTCGTGACCGGCGATGACCTCGTGAAGCAGGGCGGCGTCGAGCACGGTCCGGGCGCACGGACCCGCCTGATCCAGTGAGGAGCTGAACGCGATCAGGCCATAGCGCGAGACCCCGCCGTACGTCGGCTTCACGCCGACCGTTCCGGTGACCGCGGCGGGCTGGCGGATGGAGCCACCGGTGTCCGTCCCGATCGCGAGCGGCGCAAGGAATCCGGCCACCGCGGCCGAGGATCCGCCACCGGACCCGCCGGGGATGCGGTCGAGGTCCCATGGGTTGTGGGTCGGTCCGTACGCCGAGTGCTCGGTCGAGCTGCCCATCGCGAACTCGTCCATGTTGGTCTTGCCGAGCACCACGATTCCGGCGTCGCGCATCCGGTTGACGATGGTCGCGTCATACGGCGGGACCCAGCCCTCAAGGATCTTCGAGCCGGCCGTCGTCGGGACACCCTTGGTGACGATGACGTCCTTCAGGGCGAGCGGCACACCGGCGAGCGGACCCTTGACCTCGCCCGCATCGACCCGCTTCGCCTGCGCAAGCGCACCTTCGGCATCGACGTGCAGAAAGGCGTGATAGTCGCCGTCGCGGTCGGTGATCCGGCCGAGATGTGCCTCGGCGACCTCGACCGCCGACACCTCGCGGTCCGCGATCCGCTTCGCCAGCTCAGTCGCGGGCAGCCGGCAGATCTCGCTCAGGTCTGACCCACTCATTCTTCGTCCAGGATGCGCGGCACCCGGAACCGCTGCTGCTCGGCGCTCGGTGCCGCCGCGAGCGCCTCATCGGGGGTGAGGCAGGGCGCAAGGACATCGGGGCGGAGCACATTGGTCAACGGCACGGCGTGAGACGTCGGCGGGATGTCGGCCGCCGCCACCTCTTGAACGCGGCCGACCGCGCCGAGGATGACGTCGAGCTGGCCCGCCATCGCGTCGAGCTCGGACTCACTCATCGAGATTCTGGCGAGCGCCGCCAGGTGCGCGACGTCCGCACGACTGATCGCGGCCACGCAGGGAGTCTAGGTCGACGGGGTAACAGCTTCGGGACCGCCTGACAGCAGCGCTTCGAAGCCTGCCTCGTCGAGGATCGGTACCTCGAGATCGACGGCCTTGTCGTACTTCGCGGCACCCGGGGCGTCGCCGGCCACGACGTACGACGTCTTCTTGCTGACCGACCCGGTGACCTTGCCGCCCCGCGACTGAATCGCTTCGGCCGCACCGTCGCGGGTGTACCCGGACAACGTGCCGGTCACCACGATCGACAGTCCGTCGAGCGGTCCACTGCCGACTTCAGGCGCGCCTTCGTCAACCATCGACACCCCGCCCGCGCGAAGCCTCTCGATGATGCCGCGATGACGTTCGTCGGCGAACCAGTCGGCCACCGCGGCCGCGATCGTCGGTCCGACCCCGTCAACCGCCGCCAGCTGCTCGGCGCTCGATGCGGCGATCGTGTCGAGCGAGCGCATCTCACGCGCGAGCGCCTGCGCCGCGGTCGGGCCGACGTGGCGGATCGACAACCCGACCAGCAGCCGCCACAGCGGCCGGTGCCGCGCCGCCTCGAGACCCGCGAGGACCTGTGCGATCTTCTTCGTGGCGAACCCACGCAGGCCGTCGAAGGACTCGGCAGTGAGGTGGAAGACGTCGCCGATGTCGTTGATCCGGCCGGCATCGAGAAGCGCGATCGCGGTCTCGTAGCCAAGGCCGTCGATGTCGAGCGCTCCGCGGCCGGCGAGATGGAACACCGCCTCCCGGCGCTGGGCCGGACAGCTCACGGTGTTGGGGCAGCGCCAGTCGACCTCTCCTTCCCCGCGCGACAACGGGGTGCCGCACTCCGGACAGCGCGTGGGCATCACGAATGCCTGCTCGGTCCCGTCGCGCAGGTCGGCGACCGGCCCAACGACCTCCGGGATCACGTCGCCGGCGCGACGAACCACCACGGTGTCGCCGATGAGTACGCCTTTGCGCTTCACCTCGTCCTCGTTGTGCAGCGTCGCCGTGGTCACGGTGACACCGCCGACATGCACGGGCTCGAGCGAGGCGAACGGCGTCACCCGACCGGTGCGTCCGACGTTGACGAAGATCCCGGCGAGCTTGGTGGTGACCTCCTCCGGCGGGTACTTCCAAGCCACGGCCCACCGCGGCGCCTTCGAGGTCGAACCGAGCCGGCCCTGCAACGCGAACGAGTCGACCTTGACGACGACCCCGTCGATGTCGTGCTCGATGTCGTGGCGGTGCTCGCCCCAGTGGGCCACATAGCGCCGCACACCTTCGACTCCGTCGACGACCTCGTAGCGCGCACTGACCGGCAGGCCCAGCTCCTGCAGCCCCGCGTAGGCATCCGACTGGCTCGTCGGCTCGAAGCCCTGACGGGCGCCGAGGCCGTGCACGGTGAGCGCCAGCGGACGCGACGCGGTGACCCGCGGGTCCTTCTGCCGCAGCGATCCGGCGGCGGCGTTGCGCGGGTTGGCGAACGGCGCCTTGTCCGCCTCGACCAGGCGGGCGTTGAGCGACGCGAACGCGGCGGTAGGGAAGAACACCTCGCCGCGGACTTCCAGCAGCTCGGGAATCGCCTTGCCGGACAGTCGCGACGGCACGTTGCTGATCGTCCGGACGTTGAGCGTCACGTCCTCTCCGGTGACGCCGTCGCCTCGCGTCGCCGCCCGTACCAATCGGCCGGCTTCGTATACGAGGTCAACCGCCAGCCCGTCGATCTTGAGCTCGCAGAGCCAGCCGGTCACCGGTGTCTCGCGGGTGGCGCGGTGAACCCACGCGTCGAACTCTTCATCGGAGAAGACGTTGTCGAGTGACATCAGGCGCTCGATGTGACGCACCTCGGCGAAGTCGGTGGACAGCGTCTCCATGACCTTCTGGGTCGGGGAGTCCGGCGTCCGAAGCGAGGTGTACTTCTCCTCGATTTCAGCGAGCTCACGCATCTTCGCGTCGTACTCCGCGTCCGCGACGGTTGGCGCAGTGAGGATGTAGTAGCGGTAGGCAAGGTCCTCGAGGTCGGCCGAGAGCTCGCTGTGGCGGCGCGCGACGTCTGCGGGCGGCTCGCTGTGCTTTTTGGAGGGAGCGGACCTGGGGCTCATGCGCTCAATCCTTCCGGAGCCTCCGCGAGGGCATTCGCCGCCTGACGAATCAACCGGTACGCCGAGCGGACCCACCCCGGAGATGCTCCCGCCAGGCCGCACGCGGGGGTAAGCGCCAGCGATGCCGTGAGCAGCTCAGGGGCGAAGCCGAGCTCACGCCACAGCCGGCGGACCGGGTCCGCGACTGCGCGTGGTGTGGGGGGCACACCGGGGCCGAGCGCCGGGACCACCCCGAGCCACACGACGCCGCCGCTGTCGATCAGCTCCCCGACCTGGTCGTGGTCGACCTGGCCGAGGGTCAGGTCGACTCCGACTGCCGAGGCACCGGCGGAACGAAAGATCCGCAGCGGTGGGTCCGCGGCGCAGCAATGGATCGCGACGGGTACGCCTGCGGCGTCGATCACCGAACGCAACGCCGCCTCGACATCTGCTTCCTGGGGCACGCGCACGGTCCCGAGCCCGCTTTCGGTCGGCACCCGCCCACCGAGGACGGCGGGGAGACCCGGCTCATCCAGCTGCAGGACCAGCTGTGCGGCGGGGACCCGGCGGCGCACCTCTGCCAGATGCTCGCCAACGGTCTCCGCAAGGGAAGCGACGACATCTCTCACCGCTCCCGAATCACCGAGCGCGCGGCCGCCCCGCGGCAGGTCGAGCGCCGCGACGAGCGTCCACGGACCGGTGAGCTGCACCTTCAGGGAGCCGTCGTACCCCGGCCCAGCAACCGGAAGCAGCGCATCGAGGTCGGCGGTCAGCAGCTCCTGCGCCGCGCGCTGGTCGAGGCCCGCCCGGTCGACCAACCGCCACCCTCCGGGGGTGCGGTCGATCGCGAGTCCCGCGAGGATTGCGGCCGTCCTGCCGACCATGTCGGCACCCGGTCCGCGGGCCGGAAGCTCGGGCAGATGCGGGAGGTCGGGCAGCTCGTCGAATGCCGTGGCACAGGCCTCATCGATGTCGGTCTCCGGCAGCGAGCCCACTCCGGTCGCCACCCCGGCCAGCTTCGCACCCACGAGCGCGAGACTAGAGGCAAGCAGAGACTGGCAGACTCGACATCGTGCGTCGCCTACTTGCGTTCATCGCGCCCATCCTCGCTCTGACCGCTGCCTGTGCCGGCATCGGGGCGACCTCGTCTCTCGCCCCTTCGAGCGGCACCGCGAGTCCCGGCCTCGGGATCCGTCACGTCTTCGTGATCGTGCTCGAGAACGAGTCCTCCGAGTCGACGTACCTGCACAACCCGCACCCGTACCTCGGCAAGGTCCTGCAGCGGCAGGGCACGCTGCTCACGAACTACTACGCGACCGGGCACGTCTCGCTCGACAACTACATCTCGATGGTCTCCGGCCAGGCGCCGAACGTGATGACATCCACCGACTGCCAGCTCTACAGCAACTTCAACGAGACGACCGCTGCCGCAACGATCAACTCCCACGGCCAGGCGGTGGGTGCCGGTTGCGTCTATCCCTCCAACGTCAAGACGCTGGCCGACCAGCTCACCGCAGCACACATCAGCTGGGGCGGGTTCATGGACGAAATGGGCAACAACCCCGCGCGCGAACAGAGCCGCTGCGGCGTCCCCCACACCAGCCCACTCGGTCAGGACGACACGCAGAAGGCGACAGCGGGCGACCAGTACGCCGCGCGCCACAACCCGTTCGTCTACTTCCACTCCCTCATCGACTCCGGCCTGTGCCGCAAGCACGTCGTGCCGCTCAGCAAGCTCAAGGCGGCGTTGAAGCACGTCGGCACCACCCCGCGGTTCGCCTTCATCACCCCGGACCTGTGCAACGACGGCCATGACACCGGCTGCGCGGGACCCGACGCGAAGGGCAAGCGCACGGGTGGCCTGGCGTCTGTCGATGACTTCCTGTCGACCTGGATCCCACGGATCGAACACTCACCGGCCTACCAAAATGGCGGCCTGATCATCATCACGTCGGACGAATCCGAGACCCAGGACTCGACGAGCTGCTGCGGGGAGAAGCCGGGCCCGACCGATCCGCTACCCGGGGTGTCCGGGCCAGGCGGCGGCAAGGTTGGCACGCTCGTCATCGGTCGATGCGTGGCCCGCGGCCGGCGCGACGCGACGCACTACAACCACTACTCGCTGCTGCGGAGCCTCGAGAACATCTTCGGGATCACAAAGGGCGGCACCGACGGACACGGCCACCTCGGCTACGCCGCAGCGACCGGCCTCAAACCGTTCGGCAGCGATCTCTTCTCCCGCTGCAAGACCTAGCGGCTGGACTTGTCAGGCGCTCGGCACGTTCCAGCGTGCTCAGGACCTGACAACTCGACCACGTGGGCGGCTGAGGCCCTAGGCGCGTGGCACGCGACGCGACGCGATCTTCTTCGTGGTGACCTTCTTGGCGGGCGCACGGGTCGCTCGGGCCGCGGGCCGGCGTACCGGCTCCTCGTCGACACCCTCGTTGTCTTCCACGACCGGCGCACGGTAGGTCGTGGTGCGGCTACGTCCGCGCTCGAGCCATGCCAGGTCCGCCCGGAGTGTCTCGAGCAGCTCGTCGCGGTCAGCCGTCGCGGACCGCACGGCGATGCTGTACCGCGCGATGACGTCGAGGTCGGTGAGCTGCACGGAGTCGGCCATGCCTCCACTTTATGTCCCGCTCGCTACGCCAATCTAGGCGGCGCTCGGCGCATGGATCTAAGCCGGATCCATCAGGTCGAGCACGGTGAGCACGGTCCGCCAGTTGCGAGCGGTACCGGTGACACCGATCCGCTTGCGCCACGGCAGGGTCGCGAGCTTCGACCGACCGGCGCCGTTCGGGAACCACAGATAGAGGTGTTGCGCGTCGACCACGAACCGCTCGGGCTCATAAAGCGCAGGATCGATGGCCGCGAGGCCTCCGGCGTCCGGCGTGCCCGTGAGGAAGCTGACGTGAAGCTTCGCCGGCTCATCGACGTGCTCAGGCATCGGGTTCCGCTCGACCACCTTCGCAAGCTCGGCCCGGCTGCGGATGGTGACCTCGATGTCGAGGCCGAGCCCGGCCTTGATCATCGAACGCACCCGTTCGCGGACCTCGGCGACCTTGCGCGTGTCCGCTGACAGGACCAGGTTGCCGCTCTGGAGGTACGTCGCGACGTCGGTGAATCCCTCTGCCGCGGCGGCCTCACGCAGCCATGCCATCGGCACCTTGTTGCGTCCGCTCACGTTGACCGCGTGCAGCCACGCGACGTATCGCGTCATGCGCGAGGGCGCGTCATGCCGCCCGGTCGATCGTCGCGGAGCCGAGCACCCGGTCGGCGTTGTACAGCACCAGCGTCTGCCCGGCTGCGACTCCGGAGAGCGGGTCGATCAGATCCACCGAAAGACGACCGTCGGTCACGGTCGCGATGCACGCGACCGGATCACCATGCGCGCGGACCTGAGCCAGCGCCGCGAAGCCCGCCTGTGCCGGAGCCACTCCGCACCACGTCGGCAGTCCGCACTCGATGCGGCTGACGGCCAACCGCTGCGCGGGTCCGACCGTCACCGTGCGCTCCACCGGCGACACCGAGAGCACGTAGCGCGGCCGCCCGTCAGCCGCTGGTCGCTGCAGGGCCAGTCCCTTTCGCTGCCCGACGGTGAACCGGTAGGCGCCGTCGTGCCGGCCGACAACTTCGCCGCTCTCCTCGACGATGTCTCCCGGCGCTTCGCCCAGACGACCCTGTAGCCACCCAGCGGTGTCCCCCGACGGGATGAAGCAGATGTCGTGGCTGTCCGGCTTGCTCGCGACCGCAAGCCCACGGCGCGCGGCCTCGGCGCGAATCTCGTCCTTGAGCGAGTCGCCCAGCGGGAACATTGCGCCCGCGAGCTGCTCGGGGCGCAGCACCGCGAGCACGTAGGACTGGTCCTTGGCAGGGTCCGCCGCGCGATGCAGACGGCCGTCGACGATCCGGGCGTAGTGGCCGGTTACTACGGAGTCGAAGCCGAGCGCCAGCGCACGGTCGAGCACCGCGGAGAACTTGATCCGCTCGTTGCAGCGGATGCACGGATTGGGCGTGCGTCCTGCGGCGTACTCAGCGACGAAGTCATCGACGACGTCGCGCGCGAAACGTTCCGCGACGTCCCACACATAGAAGGGAATGCCGAGCACATCGGCGGCGCGCCGGGCGTCCCGCGAGTCCTCCAGCGAGCAGCAGCCTCGCGCGCCCTCGCGGTGCGAGGCCGGGCTCGGGGACAGCGCGAGGTGCACGCCGGTCACGTCATGCCCCGCGTCGACGGCGCGGGCCGCAGCGACCGCCGAGTCGACTCCGCCCGACATCGCGGCTAGGACCTTCAACCGGCACCGCCCTTCATCGGGCTGCGGCGGTGCGGGCGCGCTCGACAGCCGGGCCGATCGCCGCGACCAGCTCGTCGATGTCCGACGCGGTCGACGTGTGACCCAGTGTGAATCGCAGCGAGGACTTCGCGCGCTCCGCGTCCTGCCCCATCGCAATGAGGACATGACTGGGCCGGGCCACCCCTGCCGAGCACGCCGACCCGGTTGAGCACTCGACACCCTGCGCGTCGAGCAGCATCAACAGCGCGTCGCCTTCACAACCGGGAAACGAGAAGTGCGCGTTGCCGGGCAACCGGTGGTCGGGGTGGCTTTGCGGATCACCGTTGAGCTGCGCATCCGGCACGACTTTGAGGACCCGGGCCACGAGGTCGTCACGAAGCTCGGCAAGCCGGTCCCCGCGCTCCTTGCGCTCCTGGACCGCAACATCCACCGCGACCGCGAACGCGGCGATCGCCGGCACGTCGAGCGTGCCGGAACGCACATCGCGCTCCTGGCCGCCGCCGTGCAGCAGTGGAGCGCAGTCGACATCGCGGCCGAGCACGAGCGCCCCGACGCCGACCGGACCGCCGAGCTTGTGACCGGAGACCGTCAACGCCGCGGCGCCGGATGCGGCGAAGTCGACGGGTAGCGCTCCTACTGCCTGGACGGCATCTGTGTGAAGCGGCACGCCATAGGACGCCGCCACCTCGGCGAGCTCGGCAACCGGCGCGACAGTGCCGACTTCGTTGTTCGCCCACATCGCACTGACGAGAGCCACCTGGTCAGGCGCGGACTCGATCGCCGCGCGAAGCGCATCCGCGGAGGTCCGGCCGAGCGGATCGACCGAGACCAGCACGAGGTCTGCGTCGTCGTGCTCCGCGAGCCACACCGCCGGGTCGAGCACCGCATGGTGCTCGACGGCCGTCACCAGCACTTTGCGCTGACGGGAGTCCGCGGCGCGGCGCGACCAGTACAGGCCCTTGACGGCGAGGTTGTCGCTCTCGGTGCCGCCGCTGGTGAAGACCACCTCGCTCGGGCGCGCCCCGACAGCGGCGGCAACGCTTTCGCGCGATTCCTCGACGATTCGACGGGCACGACGCCCGGTGGCGTGCAGCGACGAGGCGTTACCGACCTGACCGAGCAGCTCGGCCATCCGGTCGACCGCCTGAGGCAGCATCGGCGTGGTCGCCGCGTGGTCGAGGTATGCCATTGCCCTGTAAGCCTAGGCGGGAGTGCGGAGTTGCCTACTCCGCGAGGATCCGCTCGGACTGTCGTTGACCGCGCAGCCCGGCGAGCTCGTAGGGGTCGCTCAGCACGATCTGGGTGGGAAGCGCGCCCGCAAGTGCTCGGATGTCCGCGGCGGCCCCGATCACGATGCCGGCGGTATCGGTTCCGTCCGGTGCCAGCCGCACGACGACCCGTGGCGCGCCGTCACGATCCCGCCGCCCCACCACGATGCGCCAGTCACGCACGTCGCGGCGGCCCGAAAGCGCGGACGCCACAGAACGCAGGTCGAGCAGATCGCCCTGCTCGCCGATCCCGGTGACGAGCGCATGTCGTTGCAGACCTTCGGCGCGCGGAACGACCCGGTGACAGGACGGGCACGGCGACGAGGTGACGCTGTCGACGAGGTCCGCGGTGCGCCACCGGAACAACGCACTGCCTCGCATCCCGAGCTGAGTGAGCACGAGCTCACCATCGGAGCTGGTGTGCTCACCGGTGTCGGGGTCGACCACCTGCAGGACGTCGAGATCGGCGTAGCTGTGCAGGCCGGTGCTGCCGCCGGACTCGCGGCACTCCCCCCATAGCAGCCGGGCGCCCGCCGGCGCATGCACGGCCAGCACCGCAAGGTCACCGGCACCAACCGCGCGCCGCGCCGCGTGAGTCGCGGCGGATCGCTCCGCGTCGGTCGGCGCGCCGACCAGGAGCACGGTGCGCAGCGACTCGAGACCCCGCATGTTCTCGAGCAGCTCGACGGCCCGATCGGTGGGCAGCGCAAGCACCGTGGGCGGCGCCAGCCGAATCGCGGTGGCAAGGTCGGCGGGATGTCCGCCGGGGAACAGCGCGGGCGCGCCGGCACCAGTTGCGGCGTACTGCAAGGCCACATGCTCGGTCGTCGCTGCCGGGTCGACGGCCGACACCATAACGTCGTTGCGGGTCAGGCCGAGGACTGCCCACAGCCTCGCCCCTGCGCGAGCAATGGTGTCCAGATCGGCGCGCGTCGAGGCGATCGGGTAGCGCATGCCGACACCCGCGAACACGTACGACGTCGCCCGCGTGTCGGCATCGACCACGCGCTGGTAGGCGTCCTTGCGCATCGCGCGCAGCCGGATCGCACGTCGCAGCGCCGGCCCGCTCGCGTGGAGGGCAAAGCCGGCTTCACCCGCCTGCAGCACGAGCGCCGCCATGGCCGCAGGATCACCGTTGGGGCTGACGTCGCGCTCACCCATCGCGGGGATCGTTGCCAACTCCGCGACAGAGCGCACCGACGACGCGCGTCGGTTGAGCTCAGTGAAGCGACGTCGCCACAGCGGGGAGAACGGCGCGATCGAGTCACGGACCTGTGTCGCGACGAGCCGGTCCTGAAGAGCGGCCAGCGCCGTCGCAGTCAGCCGGGTGGGAGGCGTTGGCACAACGCGAAACTACCGGTTGGCGGACGTCTCAGCCCTTGCGCGCCTCGATCTGCTCGGTCACCTGCGGAACAACATCGAACAAATCGCCCACGACACCGAAGTCGACGAGCTCGAAGATCGGCGCCTCGGGGTCCTTGTTGATGGCGACAATGGTCTTCGAGGTCTGCATGCCCGCGCGGTGCTGGATCGCGCCAGAGATGCCGACCGCGATGTAGAGCTGCGGCGACACCGTCTTGCCGGTCTGGCCGACCTGGTTCTGGTGCGGGTACCACCCGGCGTCGGTCGCGGCGCGTGAGGCACCGACAGCGGCACCGAGGGAGTCAGCGAACTTCTCGATCAGGGCGAAGTGCTCGGCCGCGCCGAGGCCGCGACCGCCCGAGACGACGATCTCCGCCTCGGTGAGCTCGGGCCGGCCGCCCTTCTTCTCGCTGACCCGCTCGAGGACCTTGGCCTTCTTGGCGGCGTCCGACAGCGTTACCGAGACCTGCTCCTCCGACGGCGTCGCCGGCGACGGCTCCGGCGGAGTGGAGTTCGGGCGGACCGTGATGATCGGGGTGCCCCTGGAGACCTGTGACTTCACGGTGTAGCCGCCGCCGAAGATCGACTGGTCGGCGACGAAGCCGTCGCTGAGGCCGACCGCGTCGGTGATCAGGCCGGAGTCGAGCTTGACCGCGAGCCGTGCCGCGACCTCCTTGCCCTCGGGTGAGGAGGGGATGAGGACGGCGGCCGGCGATGCGCTGCCGACGATCTGCGCGAGCGCCTCGGCCTTCGGGGCGACGACGTAACCGTCGAGCTCCGCGTCGCCTGCGACATAGACCTTCTGCGCGCCGTACTCCGCGAGCGTGGCCTTCGCGCTGTCGTAGCCGGAGCCGACGAAGACCGCCGACGGCTCGCCGAGCGAGCGGGCGAGCGTCAGTAGCTCGAGCGTGACCTTCTTGGGTGTCCCGTCGACGTGCTCGACCAGGACCAGGATCTCAGCCATGAGTTCTGCTTCTCCTTGAGCTCTGGTCTCAGATGATCTTCTGTGCGGCGAGGAACTCGGCGAGCTTGGCGCCGCCGTCACCCTCGTCCTTGACGATCTGGCCTGCGGCCTTGGGCGGTCGCGCGGCGAACTCGGCAACCGAGGTACCCGAGCCGGCGAGGCCGACACTTGCCGCGTCGATGCCGGCGTCCGCGAGGGTGAGAGTCGTCAGCGGCTTCTTCTTGGCGGCCATGATGCCCTTGAACGACGGGTACCTCGGCTCGTTGATCTTCTCGACCACCGAGACGATGGCCGGCGTCTGCGCCTCGACCACGTCGTAGCCGGTGTCGGTCTGCCGCTCGATCTTCACCGTGGTGCCGTTGACCTCGACCTTGCGCGCGAAGGACAGCTGCGCAGCGCCCGTCCGCTCGGCGAGCATCGCCGGGATCACGCTCATCCGGGCGTCGGTCGACTCGACGCCGAGGATCACCAGGTCGTGCGGGATGGTTTCGAGCGCCTTTGCCAGCGCGTACGAGGTGGCGAGCGCATCTGAGCCGTGGAAGCCGGGGTCGACGACGTGCACCGCGGAGTCCGCGCCCATCGACAGCGCCTTGCGGATGGTCTCGACGGCCTTCTCGGGACCCATCGTCAAGATGGTGACCTCGCCACCGCCTGCCTCTTTGAGGCGCAGCGCCTCCTCGACCGCGTACTCATCGAGCTCGTTCATGACGCCCTCGACGCCCTCGCGATCGAGGGTCTTGTCAGCGTCGCTGAGCTTCTTCTCCTCGTAGGTGTCGGGCACCTGCTTCACGCACACGACGATGTTCATGGCCGGCGGCCGACCTCCTGAGGTAGGTCCTGCGGTAAGGAATCCAGCGTCACGGCACGTGACGTGTCCGTGCAACTGCCGCAAACTCTAGCAAGCGAATAATGACGAGCGGGCGGCAGGTCGGCTCGCGCGATCCGGGCCACATGGAGGAGTTCGTCATGGCGGCGACGTTCGATCCCGAGCTCTACAAGCGCACGACCATGGAGCAATGGCAAGGCGCCGCCGCGTCCTGGTACGCATGGGGCCCGGTGCTCGAAGTCTGGCTCGGTGAGTCCACCGACCGCATGCTCGATTGCGCCCACTTGCGTCCCGGCGACGATGTGCTCGATGTCGCTGCCGGCGCGGGCGGCCAGTCGATCGCGGCGGCGCTGCGGGTTGGTCCGAAAGGACGCGTGCTCGCCACGGACATCGCGCCGAGGATCCTCGAGTTCGCCGAAGCAGCGGCGCGGGCCAACGGCCTCACCAACGTCACGACACGAGTGGCGGACGGCGAGGACCTCGCGGCCGAGCCCGGCCGTTTCGACGCCGCGATCAGCCGGCTCGGCCTGATCTATTTCCCCAACCGCGCGGGCTCGCTCGCCGGCATCCGGCAGGCACTGCGGCCGGGCGGCAGGATCGCCGTGATCACCTACTCGACACCCGAGCGCAACGCGTTCTTCTCCACGCCGGTGAACCTGGTCCGCGACCGCGCGCAGCTGCCACCTCCCGCGGCTGGACAGCCCGGTCCATTCAGCCTGGGCGATGACGGCATGCTCGAAGCTGAACTGGTCTCGGCCGGGTTCACCGAAGTCACGGTGGATGCGATTGACGCCCCCCTGCGGATGGCGAGCGCCGCCGAGTACACCCGCTTCGCGAAGGACTCGTTCGGCGCGTTGCACCAGATGCTCAGTGGTCTCGAGGACGCGGCGCGCGATCAGGCGTGGACCGACATCGAGGCGGCTATGTCGGCGTACGACGGGCCGGACGGCTTCGTCGGGCCGTGCGAGCTGCTCGTCGGCGCCGGCACCAGGCCGTAGCCGACTGGCGCTCGGCTACGCGGCGGACGCCGCTGCCGCCGCGATCATCGCGGGCGAGATCAGAGAAGCCCCGCAGTCACAGGCCGAGCCCGTGAACAGCTGGGAGTCGCAGCCGTCGCCGTGACAGCCGTTGGAGTGGCAGCCCGAGCACTCGAGCAGCATGTTGTTGCAGGCGCTTCCGTCGAAGAGCCGTCCGTTGCAGCGACGCATCAGATCCTCCGTTGAGTTTGGAAGTTGCTCTTCGTGCGGTTAGTGGAACTGCTCTTCTTCGGTGGAGCCCTTGAGCGCGAGCGTCTCCGCCTCGGGGTCGATCGCCGTGGCGACGAGATCGAAGTAGCCGGCGCCAACCTCGCGCTGGTGCTTGGTCGCGGTGTAGCCGTCGGCCTCAGCCGCGAACTCCTTCTCCTGGAGCTCGACGTACGCCGACATGTCGCGGCTCGAGTAGCCCTTGGCCAGCTCGTACATGGAGTAGTTCAGCGCGTGGAAGCCGGCCAGGGTGATGAACTGGAACTTGTAGCCCATGGCGCCGAGCTCGCGCTGGAACTTCGCGATGGTGTCGTCGTCGAGGTGTTGCTTCCAGTTGAACGACGGCGAGCAGTTGTAGGCCAGCAGCTGGTCCGGGTACTCCTTCTTGATCGCCTCGGCGTACTGCCGGGCGAGCTCGAGGTCCGGCGTCGAGGTCTCCATCCAGAGCAGGTCGGCGTACGGCGCGTACGCAAGACCGCGCGTGATGCACGGGTCGATGCCACCCGTGACCCGATAGAAGCCTTCAGCGGTGCGGTCGCCGGTGACGTACTGCTGGTCGCGCTCATCGACATCGCTGGTGATCAACGTCGCGGCCTGCGCGTCGGTCCGTGCGACGACCAACGTCGGCACTCCCTCGACGTCCGCGGCGAGACGCGCCGCGTTGAGGACCTTCACGTGCTGGTTGGTCGGGATGAGTACCTTGCCGCCGAGGTGCCCGCACTTCTTCGCCGAGGACAGCTGGTCCTCCCAGTGCACACCTGAGGCACCTGCCGCGATCATCGACTTCATCAGCTCGAAGGCGTTGAGCACGCCGCCGAAGCCCGCCTCGGCATCGGCCACGATCGGGGCGAACCAATCAACGGCGCCCTCCGACCCTGTGGAACTGGTCGCTTCGCTCCATGTGATCTGGTCGGCGCGCATCAAGGCGTTGTTGATCCGGCGGACGATGGCCGGGACCGAGTTGGCCGGGTAGAGGCTCTGGTCCGGGTAGGTCTGCCCGGAGAGATTCGCGTCACCGGCGACCTGCCAGCCGGACAAGTAGATGGCCTTGAGGCCGGCGCGCACCTGCTGCACGGCCTGGTTGCCCGTCAGCGCCCCGAGGGAGTTGATGTAGTCCTCGGTGTTGACCAGGTTCCACAGCTTCTCCGCGCCTCGGCGGGCGAGCGTGTGCTCCTCCTGGACCGAACCGCGCAGCCGGACGACGGCTTCGGCGGTGTAGTTGCGCTCGACGCCCTTCCAGCGGGCGTCGGTGTCCCACGACTTCTGAATCGCGGCTGCCTGTTCGACCTGGGCGGTGCTCACGGATCGCTCCTCTTTCGTGTCATCGTTGACAGAGTGAACTTCCTGCTGTGTTCACATTATGCCGCATACGTACTGGCGAGTAGTACTTGATTGGGTGAGAAGAAACGTGAATCTTCTGATATTTTGAAGAACATGGTCGACGTCACGCCGGTTTCGGTCCCCGTCCAGGGCGGCGGCCTCGACGCGGTGACGCTCGGCCAGCGGATCCGCCATCTTCGGCGCGCCCGCGGCCTGACCCTTGCCGACCTCGCCGGCCGGGTGGGCTCGGCGAGCTCCGCGCTGTCCACGATCGAGAACGGCCGACGCGAACCACGGCTGTCCCTGCTGCAGAGCATTGCCGGCGCCCTCGAGGTGAGCGTGGAGGACCTGCTCCGCACCGAGCCTCCGTCCCGTCGTGCCGCGCTCGAGATCGCTCTCGAACATGCCCAGCGCGAGCCGTCGTACGCCTCGCTCGGCCTGCCGGCGCTGCGACCGAGCCCGCGAATCCCGACGGACGTGCTCGAGCATGTGGTCGGGCTGCACGAGGAGCTGCGACGCCGTGACGCCCGGTTCGCCGCGACCCCAGAAGCCGCGCGGGCGGCCAACGTCGCACTGCGCCGACAGATGCGCGCGGTGGACAACTACTTCCCCGAGATCGAGCGGTCGGCAGCCGAGGCGCTTGCCGCGGTCGGCTATTCAGGTGGCGCGGTCCCCCAGCGGCTGATCACCGACCTGGCCGCGCACTTCGGCTTCACGCTGCACAACGTCACCGACCTCCCGGAGTCGACCCGATCGGTGACGGACCTCGCCCACCGGCGGATCTACCTGCCGCAGCAGCCCGCGGGCCACGACCCGCGCTACGTCGTGCTGCAGACACTGGGGCACTTCGCGCTCGGCCACAACGACCCCGCCGACTTCGCCGACTTCCTGCGCCAGCGGGTCGAGGCCAACTACTTCGCGGCCGCGGCACTCGTGCCCGAGGAGGCGGCGGTCACGTTCCTCAGCGCCGCGAAACGCGACCATGCCATCGACATGGAGGACATCCGCGACGTGTTCGCGGTCTCCCACGAGACTGCGGCGCACCGGTTCACCAACCTCGCGACCCACCACCTCGACCTGCCGGTCCACTTCACCCGGACCGACAGCACCGGCACGATCTACAAGGCGTACGAGAACGACGGACTCGCCTATCCGACCGACGCCACCGGTGCCATCGAGGGTCAACGCGCCTGCACGCAGTACTCCTCGCGGCGGGTCTACAGCGCGCCGGAGCGTTACGGCATCTACGCGCAGTACACCGACACTCCCGGCGGCACATTCTTCTGTACGGCGCACGTGCAACCGGCGTCGAGCGGAGAGTTCGCGGTGACCGTTGGCGTGCCGTTCCAGCACGCCAAGTGGTTCCGCGCCTCGGGCACCCAGCACCGCGCCCGCTCGACCTGCCCGGCGCCGACCTGTTGCCGCCGGCCACCGGCTGAGCTCGAGGCGCGCTGGGCCGGTCAGGCGTGGCCCTCGGCCCGAGCCCATACCCACCTGCTCGCAGGGGCACTGCCTCAGGGCACCTTCCCCGGAGTGGACACGACCAGTGTCTACGACTTCCTCGAGCGCCACGCCCCGATCGACCCACCAACGCCCTAACGGCTGCTAGAGCGGTCACGGACGGCAGTCGCGCTCAGACCAGGCTGTCGCGCCAGGCCCTTGCGAGCGCGGCGTACTCGCCGGTGCCTTCAGCCAGCAGGTCTGCGGGTGTGCCGTCCTCCACGATGCGGCCATCGGACATGACGAGCACTCGATCCGCGATGCCGACCGTCGACAGCCGGTGGGCAATGATCAACGCGGTTCGATCGACCAGCACGGTCTGCAGCGCGCGCTGCACCAGGCGTTCGGTCGGCGCGTCAAGCGACGAGCTCGCCTCGTCGAGTATGAGCACTGCCGGATCGGCAAGCATCGCCCTCGCAAAGGCGATGAGCTGCCGCTGCCCAGCCGAGAGCCGCGAGCCGTTCTTGCCGACGCCTTCGTCGTAGCCGTTACGCAGATGTCCGACCACGACGTCGAGACCGACCGCACGTGAGACCTCTTCGATCTCGGCACGTGTCGCATCCGGATTGCCGTACGCGATGTTCTCCGCGACCGAACCGGTAAAGAGGAACGACTCCTGCGTCACGATCGCAACGGCTCGACGCAGGTCGGACTCCGAGAGATCGGGCAGCCCGATCCCGTCGATGCTGAGCGTGCCCTCGAGCGGGTCGTAGAAGCGGGCGAGCAGTCGCGCGACCGTGCTCTTCCCGGCGCCGGTGTCGCCCAGCAAGGCGACGGTCTGGCCGGCCGGAATAGACAACGTCAGGTCATGAACGACCTCGCGCCCCTTGCGATAGCCGAATGACACCGACTCGATCTCGACCGCGCCGCGAAACAGCCCGTCCGGCAACTCGCGCGACGTCGCGAGAAGCGGCACCGCCGGCTCTTCGTCGAGAACCCCTGCCAGCTTCTCGACCCCTGACGCTGCCGCCTGAAAGGCGTCGTAGAACTGGCTTGCCTCGGCCATCGGCTCGAAGAACTGCCTGAGGTACAGGACGAATGACGCCAGGACACCGACTCCCATATGTCCGTGGATCACCCGGTCCCCGCCGTACAGCAACACGATCGCGGTGACGACGTTGCCGATCACCAAGATGCCCGGCCAGTAGACGGACAGCAGCTGAAACGAGCTCTGCGTCGTTCGGCGGTAGCGATCATCCAGGCCGCGGAAGATCTCGTCGTTACGCGGCTCGCGCCGGAACGCCTGCACGGCACGGATTCCGCGAAGTGACTCCGTGAAGTGAACGATCACCAGCGCGATCGCTTCTCGGGTACGTCGGTAGGCCATGGTCGAGCGTCGCTGGTACCACCGGGATAGGAAGAACAACGGCACCAGGGACGCCAGCGAGACCAGTGCGAGTGGCCAGTCCAGGACGAGCAGGATGACGGTGACCGAGACGATCGTCAGCGTCGCCGTCACGAGGGTGTCGAGTCCGGCTTCGAGGAGCGCGTTGATCGCGTCGAAGTCCGACGTCAGCCGACTGATCATCCGGCCCGACGTGTAGCGCTCATGAAAGGACAGGCTCAGCTCCTGAAAGTGAACGAACACCCTGCGGCGCAGCTCGATCACCGCGTCCTGGCCGATGCGACCGGCACCGAGCAGGAACATCCGCGTCAGGACCGCCTGCAGCAACGCGCACCCGACGATCGCGACGAAGACGGCGATCACCGTTCCGTCGTGTCCGTCGTGTGCGTGGGCAAGGCCGCGATCGATCCCGAAGCCGACGAGCGCGGGGATCGCCATCTGTGCGGCGGTCGCCCCGACGATTGCCATCGCGACAGCGCGCACTGATCGACGATGCGGACGCAGCAGCTCGCCGAGCAGGTTGCGAGTTCGCCGGCGCAGCAGTACCGACACCGAGCCCGGCAGCTCCTCGTCCTTCTCGACGGCGACACCGCGCCATCGCTCGAGGTCGTCGTCAGCCAGCAGGTCCGTCATGCGACGTCCTCCACGGAGAGGATCCGGGCGTACGACGGCAGCGCCATCAGCTCCGAGTGCGTGCCGACCGCGACCAGCGTTCCGTTCTCCAACAGCGCCACGCGGTCGGCGAGTGCAACAGTCGACGGGCGATGTACGACGAGCAGTGCCGTCGTGTCGGCGAGCACCGAAGCAAGCGCTTCCTCGACCAGCGCCTCGGTGTGCACGTCGAGCGCCGACAGCGGATCATCGAGGACGAGGACAGAAGGCCGCGCGACAACCGCACGCGCAAGCGCAAGCCGCTGTCGCTGCCCGCCGGACAGCGACATCCCCTCCTCGCCGACCCTGGTGTCCAGGCCCCAGGGAAGGTCGTGGACGAAGCCGGCCTGGGCGACAGCGAGGGCCGCCTTGATCTGCTTGTCCGTCGCGTCGGGACGACCCAACAGGACGTTCTCTCGAACGCTCATCGAGAACAGCACTGGATCCTCGAACACGGTCGCGACCTGCTGTCGCAGTGACTGCAGCTGGACGTCGCGGACGTCCTTCCCGCCGAGGGTGATCCGTCCCGACGTGACGTCGTACAGCCGCGACGGCAATGCCGACATGGTGGTCTTGCCGCAGCCGGTCGCGCCGACGATTGCGACGGTCTCGCCGGGCTCAAGCTCGAGGTTGATGTCGTGGAGCAGATCCGACTCGGCATCGTCGAAGCGGAAGCCCACCGATTCGAAGCTGAGCCGGCCCCGCGACCTGACGAGCGCGACCGCGCCCGGACGATCGGCGATCGCGGGCTCGGTGTCGAGCACCTCCGTCACGCGCACTGCTGCAGTAGCCGCTTCCTCTGCCATCGCGAGGATCCAGCCGATATCGATGACCGGCCACTGCAACAAGACCAGCAGCGTGACGAACGCAACCAAGGCGCCGAGAGTCAGCGTGCCGTGTGCAACGGCAAGGACCCCTACGAGGATCACCAGCGCCATCGTGAGGTTCGGAATCATTTGCAGCAGCGACCAGAAGGTGGCAATCGAGCCGACCATCTCCAGTTGCGTTCCGCGCACCAACTGCGCGGATGCGACGTATCGCGACGTCAGCCATGGCGCCCGGCCGAACGCCTTGGTGATGCGGATTCCGCTCGCGGCCTCCTCGGCGAGCGTCGCAAGATCGCCCTGCTGGTCCTGCAGTCGGCGTGATGCCACGGTGTAGCGCTCGCCGAACCGGCGGGCGAGCACGATGACCGGGATCGTCGAGGCAGCCACCACGATGCCGAGAGGCCAGTAGGTCACGATGAGCAAAGCGAGGACCGCGAGGTATTGCATCGAGTTGACGATCAGATAGATGGCGCCGAAGCCGAAGAAGCGACGGATCGTCGACAGATCGCTCGTTGCGCGCGAGAGCAGCTGACCGGTTCCCCATCGGTCGTGAAACCCGACCGCGAGCCGTTGCAGATGCGCGTAGACGTCGTCTCGGATATTGCGCTCGACGGTGAGAACCGCGTCCCACTGCAGCTCGCGCCGTACGACGATCAATCCCGCTTCGAGGATCCCTAGACCCAGGACGGCGAAGAACAACGGAACGAGCGCAGGTCCGTCGTGTCGCTTGATCGGGCCGTTGACGATGGCCTCGATGACGAGGGGCACGAACGTGCCCGCAGCGACCCCGAGGAGCGCGGCGAAGAAGCTCGTCGCCACCTTGACGCGCCACGGTCGGATGTAACGGCCGAGCCGCCACAGCGCGACGTACCGATTGCTCTCCAATCGGCCACCGCGCTGCGATCGGGCGGGGTCTCCGCCGATCTCAGCCATATCGATGAACCTATCGATGGCCGCCAACCTGATTTCCAGGTACATAGCGGGTTCGCTATATCGCGTATCTGCTATATCATTGTTCCATGTTGGGTGGCGACCTGGTCCGGGAAGCACGCCGACGATCAGGGCTGACGCAGGTGGAGCTGGCAAGGCTCGCAGACACGACGCAGTCGGCGATAGCTCGGCTCGAGGCGGGTCGGACGTCGCCGTCGTTCGACCTGGTGCTGCGACTGCTGAAGCTCTGTGGATTCCGCCTCGACGTCGCCCTCGAGCCGTACGACGATTCCGACGTGGCCCAGGCCCAAGCGAACCTGTGCCGCACCATGGAGGGACGCCTGGACAACATGGAGTCCGCTCTTCGCTTCGTCTTCGAGGGTCGGAAGGCAGTTCGTGAGCAGCGGAGCGCCTGAGTCCTTCGACGGTCTGGCCATCCTCGATGTGTTGGTTCGTCACGGCGTCGACTTCGTTGTGATCGGTGGGTTTGCGGCTTCATTGCACGGCTCGCCATACGTGACCTACGACATCGACGTGACTCCGAGACAAGATCGAGACAACTTCGTGCGCCTGTCGGCGGCTCTCACCGAACTCGATGCCAGAGTTCGTGCGGACTGCACCGAACCACTGCCGTTCAGCCATGACGGCGAGTCGCTCGCCGGCGCATCGATATGGAACCTGAGCACGAAGTTCGGCGACCTCGACATCTCGGCGACGCCGAGCGGCACGAACGGATACCCCGACCTTCGACGCGACGCCGTGGTCGTACGGATACGAGAGGTCGAGTTCGCCATCGCATCGATCGCCGACATCGTGCGAAGCAAGGGCGCGGCAGGGCGAGACAAGGACCGACTGGTGCTGCCCGTCCTGCGCGAGCTCGCTGCCGAGGAGACAAGAACACGAGCTTTGGATCGCCGGCGCAAACCCGACGCGCCAAGGTAGCTATTTCCCGGTGAAGACCGCCTTGCCGGGGCCGTTCTCGACGAACGACGTCATGCCGGCGGTCCGATCCTCGGTCGCGAACAACGCCGCGAACTGCTGGCGCTCGATCTCGAGACCGGTCGACAGGTCGACCTCGCCGCCGTAGTCGATCGCCTCCTTCGCGGCCCGCAACGCGTAGGCCGGACCATTGGCGAACTGAGATGCCCAGCGCACTGCTGCGTCGTACACCTGCTCGGCGGGAACGACCTCGTCGACGAGACCGATCTCGAGCGCCTCCTGCGCCTTCACGAACCGGCCGGTGAAGATGATGTCCTTGGCTTTCGCAGGACCGACGAGCCGCGGCAGCCGCTGCGTGCCGCCGGCACCCGGGATGATGCCCAGCAGGATCTCCGGCTGGCCGAGCGTCGCGTCCTCCGCGGCGATCCGACGATCGGCGCACAACGCGAGCTCGCAGCCGCCGCCGAGGGCGTAGCCGTTGATCGCCGCCACGACCGGCTTCGGGATCCGCGCGACCGAGGTGAACGACGACGTCAGCGCCGCGCTGCGGTCGACCATGTCGGAGTACGACGCGTCCGACATCTCCTTGATGTCGGCGCCCGCCGCAAACACCTTCGGGCCACCCCACATGACGACGGCACGTACGTCGCCTCGCTCCGTGGCCTCCTTCGCGACGGCCCGGATCTCCTCCTGCACAACGGTGTTGAGGGCGTTCATCTTCGGCCGATCGAGCCGGATGGTGCCGACGCCGGCTTCCACGGACAACGTCACGAACTCAGCCATGAGCCAGAGCCTACGAAGTAGGCGCGGCTCTTGGGCACGCAGTTACAGTCGATCGATGGCACTGGACTGGGGAATCGGTGAGTACGAGCAGACCGCGAGCGAGCTCGAGCCCGTTGCCGGAATCGTGGTCGACCACGTCGATGTGAAACCTGGCGAGCGTGCGCTCGACCTGGGATGTGGCACCGGCAACGCGGCACTCGCGCTGGCCAGGGCGGGCGCAGTAGTCACTGCCGTCGATCCGGCACCCCGCTTGCTCGAGGTGACCCGAAGTCGCGCGGCGACGGAAGCTCTCACCTTGGATGTGCGCGAGGGCGAGGCCGCCACGATCCCCCTCGGCGACCATTCGGCCGATGTCATCGTGTCCGTCTTCGCGGTGATCTTCGCGCCGGATCCGCCCGCGGCGATGGCAGAGATGGCCCGGGTGCTCGCGCCGGGGGGACGGATCGTCCTGACGGCCTGGATCCCGGGATACGGGATGGGCCAGGCGTACGCCGCGCTCGGCACCTATCTCAGCGAGGAGCTCGGCCTGCCCACTCCGCCCGCGCGATTCGCCTGGCACGACCGCGGCGTGCTGACGGGGCTCGCCGAGCCCCACGGGTTCGACGTATCGCTCGACGAGGTGTCGATCGCCTTTCGCGCCGAGTCACCGGAGGCGCAGGTCGAGCTCGACGCGACCGCGCATCCGATGTGGCTCGATACCCTCGCGCAGGTCCGCGACGCAGGCGGGGACGAGCAGGTGATGCGGGAGCGGGTGACGGTCGCACTGCATGACATCAACGAGGATCCTGCCGCGTTTCGAACGACGAGCCGGTACGTGATCGCGACCCTGAGCTGAGGGTCGCCGCAACCCTCGCAACGTTTGCTCTCCTAAAACAGCGCGTTGGCCAGCGCACGTCGCCCGGCGGCAAGCCGCGGATCCTCAGGGTCGAGCACCGCGAACAGTGAGACGAGATGCTCCCGGGCTCGGTCTCGCTCGTCCCCCGACGTGCGACCGACCAGAGAGACCATCCGCGCGACTGCCACGTCGGCCTGGTCGAGCACCATCTCCAGATCGGCCGCCGCGCTCTGCGCCGCGACGTCGTCCGGCCCCTCGTCGGCTGCTTGCCGGATGGCCGCGTCGTCCGCACCGCGGGTGCGAGCCAGCAGCTCGAGGCGGGCGATCGTCAGCTGCAGGTCGGGGTCGCCAGGGTGGCGCTCGAGGAGAACCCGATACGCCGAAAGCGCACCGTCGATGTCGCCGCTGTCGAGCGCTGTCTGTGCCTCGTCGAACTCCGGGTCCGGCGCAGGCGCCTGGACTGCCTCACTTGGTTCGCCGGCCCCGACAGTTCCGGTGATTCCGTTGGAGGCTGCGACCCGAAGGACCTCGTCGATCACGTTGCGCACATCGGCCTCGCCGAGTGCACCTTGGAACAACGGAACGGGTTGCCCGCCGATCACGGCGATCACGGTCGGAATGCTCTGAATCTGGAAGGCGGCACCCAGCCGCTGCTCGGCGTCCACGTCGATCTTGGCGAGCACCCAACGCCCGGCGTCGGCCGCCACCAGCCGTTCGAGGATCGGCGAGAGCTGCTTGCACGGTCCGCACCACTCGGCCCAGAAGTCGAGGACGACGGGCACCTGCATCGAGGTGTTGACCACTGCGGCCTCGAAGGTCGCCTCGGTCACGTCGATGACGAGGGCCGACGACGCAGGCGCGGTAGCGGCCGGATCGCCTGCCGCGGGCGGCGGTGGCGCGGGCGGCCGTTTCAGCCCAGACAGATCCACTGCACCGGGCATCCGGAAGTCGGTCGGTCGCATGGCCACCCGACAACTCTAGAACTGGGCGGGTTCGCGGTACTCGCCGAACACGTCGCGCATGGTTCCGCAGATCTCACCCAGTGTCGCCTCGACCCGTGCGGCGTCCAGGATCAGCGGGACGAGGTTGTCCGCACCGGCGGCGGCTGTGGCGAGCATCGCGAGAGCTTGATCGACCGCCGCCGAATCGCGAGCCACCTTGCGCCGGCTGAGCTCGGCGACCTGATCGGTCTCGACCTGGTCGGAGACCCGCATGATCTCCAGATCGGTTGCGACCGTGTCGGCGTTGACGTTGACCCCGACGACGCGCTTGTCGCCCTTCTCGAGCTTGGTCTGGTAGCTGAACGCAGCGTCGGCGATCTCGGCCATGAACCAGCCGTCTTCGATGCCGCGCAAGATGCCTGCGGTCATCGAGCCGTCCGACGCCATCGCGCGGATTCGCGCGAAGATCGACTCGGCCTCCGCCTCGATCGCATCGGTGAGGGCTTCGACGTACCAGGAGCCGCCCAGCGGGTCGGCGACGTTGGTGACGCCGGTCTCCTCCATCAGCACCTGCTGCGTGCGGACCGCGATCTCCGCGGCCTTCTCGCTCGGCAGCGCCAGCACCTCATCGAGGGCGTTGGTGTGCAGAGAGTTCGTCCCACCGAGAATCGCGGCCAGCGCCTCGATCGCGGTGCGGACGATGTTGTTGTCGGGCTGCTGCGCGGTCAGCGAGACACCGGCCGTCTGGGTGTGGAAGCGCATCCACTGGGCGCGGGCATCCGCCGCGCCGTACTCGTCGCGCATCCAGCGAGCCCAGATCCTTCGCGCGGCGCGGAACTTCGCGATCTCCTCGAAGAAGTCGACGTGCGCATCAAAGAAGAACGACAGCCCCGGCGCGAACTCGTTGATGTCCATGCCGCGCGCCAGTCCCAGCTCGACGTACGCGAAGCCGTCGGCGAGAGTGAACGCGAGCTCCTGCGCAGCGGTCGAGCCGGCCTCACGGATGTGGTACCCGGAGATCGACAACGGCTTGTAGCGCGGGATCTCGGTCGCGCAGTACTCCATCAGGTCACCGATGAGGCGCAGATGCGGCTCGGGCGGATAGAGCCACTCCTTCTGCGCGATGTACTCCTTGAAGATGTCTGTCTGCAGCGTGCCGTCGAGTGCCGAGATGTCGGCGCCTTGGCGCTCGGCAGCCACGAGGTACATGCAGAAGATCGGAACGGCAGGACCCGAGATCGTCATCGACGTCGTGACGTCCGCGAGCGGGATCCCGTCGAAGAGCACGTCCATGTCGGCAGCGGTGTCGATCGCGACGCCGCAATGGCCGACCTCGCCGAGCGACCGCGCTTCGTCCGAGTCGCGTCCCATGAGGGTCGGCATGTCGAACGCCACCGAGAGCCCGTTGCCACCGGCGTCGAGGATCATCTTGTAGCGCTCGTTGGTCTGACGCGCGTTGCCGAAGCCGGCGAACTGCCGGATCGTCCACTCCTTGCCGCGGTAGCCGGTGGGGTAGAGGCCGCGGGTGAACGGGTACTCGCCGGGCCAGCCGATCCGGTCGAAGTCCGGGTACGACGAGCCCGTGGGCGGGCCGTAGACCGGCGCGACCTCCGTCCCCGACAACGTCGTGAAGTCCGCGTCACGGACCTTCGAGTCGTCGAAGCGCGCCTGCCAACGAGCCCGGCCGGCCTCGAGCTCCGCGGGGGTCATGCCGCCAGGATACTAGGACGTCCTACTAAATGAGCGGTTCCGCCTCAGCGAAGTCGCCGGCCGCCACCCGAAGCTCGCGGAGCTGCTCGAACATCCCCTGCAGAGCAGGTTCGTCGTACATCGCAAGGCCGAAGTCGTCGGCCATCAGATCGTCGGTGGCTCGCTTGACCGTCTTGCGACCGGAGGCAGTGAGCCGGGCGAGCACGCCGCGGCCGTCGCGCGGGTTGGGACGGCGATCGACGAAGCCTTGCGCGACCAGTCGATCGACCGTGTTCGTGACGCTGGTCGGGTGCACCATCAGCCGTTGGCCGATGACCGAGAGCGGCAGCTCCCCCGCCCGGCTGAAGTGCAGCAGCACGAGCGCCTCGTATCGGGCGAACGTCAGGTCGTAGGGCTTGAGGATCTCGTCGAAGCGCGCCAGCAACAGCTGCTGCGCCCGCATGACCGACGTTGCGACCCGCATCGCCGCGGCCGGGCCGAATGTCGCCTGCCAGATTTCGCCGGCTCGCTCGATCGGGTCGAACGGCAGGCTGAGCGGCTCGCGCGGCACGACCCGGTCAGCCTTCGACCGCGGCGACGAGCCGGTCAGCCGCGGCGTACGGATCGGTCTTGCCGGCCAGGACATCATCAGCAAGCTCGTCGAGCAGGGTGCCGCCACGTAGGTCGCCGATGCGCTCGCGGAGGGCGGTCACGGCCAATGTCTCGATCTCCTCGGCCGCGCGGCGCCGCCGTCGGGCCGCGAGCTCATCGGATGACCGGAGCCACTCACGATGACGATCGAGGGCATCGACCAGCTCCGCGATGCCCTCGGCTTTGGACGAGATCGTGCTGAGCACGGGCGGCGTCCAGGATCCGGCGCCGCGCTTCTCGCCGAGCGTCAGCATCGCCTTCAGGTCCCGCACCGTCTGGGTCGCGCCATCCCGGTCGGCCTTGTTCACGACGTAAAGGTCGGCGATCTCGAGAATGCCCGCCTTGGCGGCCTGGATGCCGTCGCCGAGGCCGGGCGCCAGCATGACGATCGTGCTGTCCGCGAGCGAGGCGATCGCGACCTCAGCCTGACCGACCCCGACCGTCTCGATGATCACGACGTCGCAACCGACTGCGTCCAGCACGCGGATCGCCTGTGGCGTGGCCCACGACACCCCACCGAGGTTCCCCCTGGTGCCCATCGAGCGGATGTAGACCCCGTCGTCGGTGGCGTGCTCCTGCATACGCACCCGGTCGCCGAGCAGCGCACCACCGGAGAACGGGGACGTCGGGTCGATCGCGAGGACCCCGACGCGTTGCCCTCGCGCCCGGTATGCCGAAAGCAACGCCGACGTGGTGGTCGACTTCCCCACCCCGGGCGATCCGGTAAGGCCGATCAGGCAGGCGTGGCCCGCGTGCGGTGCGAGAGCCGTCATGACCTCGCGCAGCTCCGGCGCGGCGTTCTCGACGAGGGTGATCAGCCGCCCGACGCTGCGATGGTCACCCTCGCGCGCCTTGGCGACGAGTCCCCCGACGTCGACGCTCATCCTCTAGGCGGGCACGCGGAGCAGCAGAGCGTCTCCCTGGCCGCCGCCGCCGCAGAGCGCCGCGGCGCCGAGCCCGCCGCCGCGGCGACGAAGCTCCAGCGCCAGGGTCAGCGCGAGCCGCGCGCCGGATGCACCGATCGGATGACCGAGCGCAATGGCGCCGCCGTTGACGTTGAGCCGGTCGAGTGGCAGATCGAGCAGCTTGGCGGAATGGACCCCGACCGCCGCGAACGCCTCGTTGATCTCGACGAGCCGAAGATCGGCGACGCTCGCGCCGGCACGTGACAGCGCCTTGTTGATGGCGTTGGCCGGCTGGGCCTGCAAGGAAGCGTCGGGACCCGCGACGACGCCGTGGTAGCCGATCTCGGCGAGCACGGCCGCGCCGTGCCGCTCAGCCGCCTCACGCGACATCACGACGACGGCGCACGCGCCGTCTGAGATCTGGGACGCGGATCCGGCGGTGATGGTGCCGTCCTTGGCGAACGCCGGACGCAGCTGCGCGAGGCTCTCGATGGTGGTGTCGGCGCGGACGCCCTCATCGGTCGTGAACGGCACCGGCTCACCACGCCGCTGCGGCAGCAGGACCGGCGCGATCTCGTCGTCGAACAGCCCGTTCTTCTGCGCGGCAGCCGCGAGCTCGTGCGACCGGGCACTGAACTCGTCCTGCTCGGCGCGTCCGATTCCGAGCTTGCCGTTGTGCGTTTCGGTCGACTCCCCCATCGCGCACTGGTCGAACGCGCAGAACAGCCCGTCGTACGCCATCGAGTCGACCAACGCCGTATCGCCGAACTTGAAGCCCTTGCGCGAGCCGGGCAGCAGGTGCGGGGCGTTCGTCATCGACTCCATGCCACCCGCGACCACCACGTCGTACTCCCCTGCGGCGATCAGCTGGTCAGCGAGCGCGATGGCGTCGAGCCCGGACAGGCAGACCTTGTTGATCGTCAGCGAGGGCACGGTCATCGGGATGCCGCCCTTGACCGCCGCCTGGCGCGCGGTGATCTGACCGGCGCCGGCCTGCAGCACCTGGCCCATGATCACGTAGTCGACAGCGTCCCCGGGCACGCCCGCACGGGCGAGCGCAGCCTCGATCGCGAATCCGCCGAGATCGGCGCCGGAGAAGTCAGTGAGAGAGCCCATGAGCTTGCCGATGGGCGTACGGGCACCCGAGACGATCACCGAACCTGGCATGGCTGACACGATACGGGCTATGGAGACGCCCCTTTTGACCCGTATCGACCATGTCGGCATCGCCTGTCGCGACCTCGATGCCAGCATCGACTTCTACGTCGCGACCTTCGGGTTGGTCGTGGCCGGTCGAGAGACGAACGAGACACAAGGCGTCAAGGAAGCGATGCTCCACGTCGCCGACGCGCCCGGCGGTGCGTCGTACGTCCAGCTCCTCGAGCCGCTGAGCCCGGACACACCGGTCGGCAAGTTCCTCGAGTCGCGTGGCGAGGGCGTCCACCACATCGGATACGGCGTGGTCGACGTTGCGGCCGCGATCACCGACCTCGCGGGCAGTGGCGTGCGACTGGTCGACGAGCGGCCGCGCCACGGCTCACTCGGCGCATCGATCGCCTTTCTGCATCCGAAGAGCATCGGCGGCGTGCTCACCGAGCTCGTCCAGACCGCGAGCAAGTAGGGAGCCGACAATGCTGCGGATCTTCACCGAGCCCCAGCAGGGTGCCTCGTATGACCAGCTGCTCACCGTCGCCCGGACCGCCGAGGCGGCGGGCTTCGGCGCTTTCTTCCGGTCCGACCACTATCTGAAGATGGGCGCCGTCACCGGGTTGCCGGGGGTGACCGACGCGTGGACGACGCTTGCCGGCCTGGCGCGTGACACCTCGACGATCCGGCTGGGGACCCTCGTCACGCCGGTGACCTTTCGACACCCGGGAAGCTTCGCGGTGATCGCGGCGCAGGTTGACCAGATGAGCGGTGGCCGCATCGACATCGGTCTGGGCGCCGGCTGGTTCGGCGCGGAACACGAAGCGTTCGGGATGCCGTTCCCGGACATCGCCGAGCGATACTCACTGCTCGAGGACCAGCTCGCGATCCTCGCCGGCACGTGGTCCGCTCCGTCCGGCTCCACCTTCGACTTCGACGGAGCAGCCGTCTCCGCGCACATCGCGGCGGACACCGTGCGTCCGTCGCAACACCCGCACCCGCCGATCGTGCTGGGAGGCCAAGGTGGACCCAAGTCGGCACGACTGGCGGCGACGTACGCCGACGAGTACAACAGCGCGTTCGTTCCCGCCGAGCGGATGAAGGCGATACACGACAAGGTCCGTGCGGCCTGCGAGGAAGCCGGCCGCGACCCGAGCTCGATCGTCTACTCGTCCGCACTGGTGCTGTGTTGCGGCGAGTCCGAGAGCGAGGTCGAACGCCGAGCTTCCGTGATCGGGCGCGAGGTCGACGAGCTCCGCGAGAACGGATTGGCCGGCTCGCCCGACGAGGTGCTGCACAAGCTCGAGCGGTACGCAGAGGCCGGTGCCGAGCGCTTCTACCTCCAGGTGCTCGACCTGTCCGACCTCGACCATCTCCGCCTGGTCGCCGAGCGAGTCCTGCCCCACGCCTCCGGCATCTGACAAGCAAAGCTCCGCTACCTGCCAGATTTGCCGGGCAAAGGAGCGTTACCCGTCGAATGTGCCAGGCAACGGAGCTTTGCTTGGCGCGACGGTCTCGACGATGGTTTCGAGGACCTCCTCGGTGTAGCCGACCAGCAGATGCTTGCCGCCGACGATCTCAACGACACGGGCTTGCGGGATCGCCGCGAAGCGGCGTCGAGCTTCGGGCGGGCGCAGATAGTCGTCGAGCTCGGGAACGATCGCGACGACCGGCTTGCCCGAGGCCGCCCAGGTCGCGAGATCGGCGTCGGCGGAGTAGCGAAGCGGCGGGGCGATCAGCACCGCGCCGACGACAGCCGGGTCGCAGCCATGGCGCAGCGCCAAGTCCGTCCCGAACGACCATCCGACGAGCCACGGCGCCGGGAGATCACGGAACTCCACCAGGTCCAGCGCGGCAGCGACGTCATAGCGCTCGGCGTCACCGTTGTCGAATGTTCCCTCGCTGCGACCGGCGTCGCTGGCGGTGCCGCGAGTGTTGAAGCGCAGCACGGCGAGGTCGGCAAGCGCTGGCAGCCGGTAGGCAGCCTTGCGGAACAGGTGGCTGTCCATCATCCCGCCGTGGGTCGGCAGCGGATGAAGCATCACGAGCGTCGCGACCGGCGTCGATGACTCCGGCATCGCAAGCTCGCCCACCAGCGACAGTCCGTCGGCAGTGTGCAATGTGACCGACTCGCGCAGAGCCGGCAGCACGGTATTGGCGCGAATCTCGGTCATCTGCGACGGAGCCGTGCCTGCCAGCACGGCTTGTGCCAGTGCCTGCGCCCGGCCTCGTCGCCCGGTCGCCAGGCCACGATGTGCGGTACGCCGGCACGAACCTCTTGCTGACATCCCGGACATCGGTAGGTCTTGACTGCCGCTTCGGCAGTGAGTGGCCGGACCAGCCACTCCCCGTCGGGATGGCTCTCTTCGACCGCCCAACCCGCGGTGCGCAGCGGCGCAGGAGTGTCGTCCCGGCGTCGTGCCTTGCGCGGACTCATCGTCCGAGTGCGGCGAGCTCGTCGAGCAACGGTGACGGAGCCAGCGACGGCAGATGGGTAGCAGCCGCGAGATGCGACAACACCGAACGAACGTCGTCGGCCCCGACTGATGCGAGCATCGCGAAAGGCCCGTCGGCGTAGCCGCAGCCCAGCCGCATCGCCGTGTCGACGTCCTCGCGGGACGCGTAGCCGTCGTCGACCATCCGCACCGCGTCCCCGAGATGCGGCAGCACGAGGAAGTCGACCACATGACCCGGCCGGTCGCGGCAGGCCAGCGCGGTGAGCCCGGCGGCGCGCACCGCCTCGACGACGGTCGCAACGGCATCGGGGTCGCTTCCGAACCAGGCGATCACCTCGATGACACCCGCCCGCGGCGTCCGGGGAAGGTGCAGCCCGACGACATCGCCCGGTCGGTCGATGCCTGCGACGAGCGCGGCAACCGGCGATTCGTCTGTCGTCGCGACCGCGAGCACCGCCTCCGGCCTGGCGGACTTCGCTGCCCTCGCGAGCAGCTCGGCCGAACCGGAGCGCGAACCCCCGTCGATCACGACGACGTCGGCATCGCCGACATCGGATGCCGAGACCCGCGACGCAGCCGGGAGCACGTCGGCGATCCGCGATGGCCGCTCGCCGACGACTGCGACGATCGTTCCCGCACCGCGCGACGTCCCGCCGGTGAAGGTGGGCGGCCCGAGCGTCGACGCCGCATCGCCGTCGCGGTAGCTGTAGTAGCCGCGGCCCGTCTTGCGTCCGAGATCGCCTGCCATCACCAGTCGACGCAACAACGGTGCCGGTGCGTAGCGCTGGTCCCGCGTCTCGTCGAACATCGTCTCCATCACGTCGAGGGAGACGTCGAGTCCGATCAGGTCCATCAGAGTGAGCGGCCCCATCGGCAGGCCGCAGGCGGCGACGATCACCGCGTCGATGTCGGCGACCGCTGCCTGGCCGGTCTCGGCTGCGCGCGCGGCGGCGTTGAGGTAGCCGAACAGCAGCGCGTTCGCCACAAACCCGGCGCGATCTCCCACGACGACCGGCGTCTTGCCGCACCGCTCCGCGAGCGCTCTCACCGTGGCAGTCGCCTCGTCCGCCGTACGGACCGTGTGCACCACTTCGACGAGTCGCATCACGGGCGCCGGGTTGAAGAAGTGCATTCCCACGACACGGTCCGGGCGCTGGGTCGCCGTGGCGATTCGCGTGACGGGAAGAGAAGAGGTGTTGGTCGCGAGGACCGTGTGCGGCGGGCAGATGCCATCGAGCTCCGCGAAGAGCGAGGTCTTGATGTCGAGCCGTTCGGGCACGGCCTCGGTGACGAGGTCGGCACGTGCGAGGTCGCCGCGGTCGGTCGTGAAGCTCACCCGACCGAGAATCGCGTCCCGCTCACCGGCGTCGAGCTTGCCGCGATCGACAGCCCGACCGAGCGATCCTTCGAGCCGCTCGCGGCCGGCGTCACGCAGCTCGTCGTTGATCTCGACGGCGATGACATCCAGTCCTGCGCGTCCGAACACCTCGACGATCCCGGCGCCCATCGTGCCGAGGCCGACCACCCCGGCAGTACGAATCTCCACTTCGCCAGTCTGTCAGGAGACGAGCGCCGACCCGCTCTTCAGGATGCGAGGCTGGACCCTCGAAGCGTTTCCACCATGTCCCCCGAGCTGCCGAACAGTCTCTCGGACGGCATCGTTGCCGAACGACTCCTGCACCTGCGGATCGGTGAGGACGAGCTCGGCGAGCGTGGCAGTGACGTGCTCGAGCGCGGCGGTGACGGCGAGATTCGCGATCGGTGGGGTGTGCCGCTCACGGAAACCGATCAGCCGATGAAGCCGGACACCTGTGCGGCAAGTACCGGGCCGGTGATCTCGTCCCGATAGTGACGCACCGACCGTACGAAGTAGTCCTCGCCGTCAGGGAACACCGCAGAAAGTGCGGCAGCGAGCGGTACTCCACCCTCGGACCGAGGAAACCGCTGTGGCGCCATGACAGGATCGGGACTCGTGACGAATCGGGACCCAGACATCTCACCCGCCGCCCATGCCGTGGATCTCCACAAGACCTACGGCACCGGTGCCGCCGCCGTCCACGCATTGGCGGGAGTCAATGTGACTTTCGCCAGAGGCGAGTTCACCGCCGTCATGGGGCCTTCCGGGTCCGGCAAGTCGACCCTGATGCACTGCATGGCGGGACTGGACCGGCCGACGTCCGGACAGTCGTTCGTCGGCGAGCACGACATCGGGGCACTTGATGACAAGGGACTCACCGAGCTGCGCCGCGACAACGTCGGCTTCGTGTTCCAGTCGTTCAACCTGGTCCCGACGCTGACCGCGGAAGAGAACATCACGCTGCCCGCAGACCTCGCGGGCAAGTCGGTCGACAAGGAGTGGTTCGACTACCTCGTCGAGCACCTCGGCATCGGGGACCGCCTCACCCATCGACCGACCGAGCTGTCCGGCGGCCAGCAGCAACGCGTCGCGTGCGCGCGTGCGCTCATCAACCGTCCCGATCTGATCTTCGCCGATGAGCCGACCGGCAATCTCGACTCGAACGCCTCAGCCGAGATGCTCGCCTTCTTGCAGCGTTCGGTCCGCGAGCTCGGCCAGTCGATCGTGATGGTGACGCACGATCCGCGCGGTGCGGCGTACGCCGATCGTGTGGTCTTCCTGGCGGACGGGGCAATCATCGGCGAGCTGGCTTCACCAACCGCGGACAGCGTGCTCGAACGGATGCGGACCCTCGGTGGCTGAGACGACAGGGCGCGCCTGATATGTGGCGAGTAACGATCAAGGGGCTGCTGGCCCACAAGCTCCGCCTCGGCCTGACCGCGATGGCCATCGTGCTGGGCGTCACGTTCATCACGGGCACTTTCGTGCTGACCGACACCCTGCACAACACGTTCTCGAACCTGATCGGAAACATCTACGCGAAGGTCGATCTCCAGGTTCGCGGCGTCGCGCAGTTCTCCCACACCAGCGTCGGCGAGACCGCCACGCGAAATCCGATCCCGGACTCGCTCGTTGCCACGGTTCGCGCGGTCCCGGGAGTGGCTGCCGCCGAAGGTGGGCTGACCGGCTACGCGCAGTTCGTGACGCCCGCCGGCAAGGCGATCAGCAACAACGGCGCGGGCAGCATCGGGTTGAGCTTCGATCCCAACCCTTCCCTCAGCTCGCTGCACGTCGTGTCGGGAAGGGCGCCGACCGGACCTGACGACGTCGTCATGGACGCTGGAACCGCGAAGAAGTACCACTTCGCGGTGGGCCAGCCGGTCAAGGTCCTGCTCGCCGGGCCGACCCGGACCTTCGATCTCGTCGGCCTCGTGAAGTTCGGGACCGCCGACAACATTGCAGGTACGTCGATGGCAGCCTTCGCCCTGCCTACGGCCCAGCAGGTGCTCGACGAGCCCGGTCGGCTCGACTCGATCAACGTGCTGCTCGCCGGCGGGGCCGATCAGGCGACCGTCCAGCACGCGATCCAGGCGGCGATGCCTGACGGCGTACAGGTCGTGACCGGAAAGACCGTCTCGGACGAGCAGACGAGCTCGGTCGACCAGGCACTGGGGATCTTCAACACCGCGCTGCTGGTGTTCGCGTTCATCTCGCTGTTCGTCGGCGCCTTCACGATCTTCAACACCTTCTCCATCATCGTCGGACAGCGCACCCGCGAACTGGCCCTGCTGCGGATCGTGGGAGCCAGCCGCCGCCAGGTCTTCCGATCAGTGCTGGCCGAGGCCGCGATCGTCGGACTGCTGTCCTCGGTGATCGGCTTGGGGGTAGGCGTCTTGGCTGCCGTCGGCCTCGAGGGCCTGCTGCGAGCCTTCGGCATCACTCTCCCCGCCTCGACGCTCGTCTTTCACACCAGGACCGCGGTCGTCGGACTCCTCGTCGGAGTGGGCGTGACCGTCGTCGCGGCGATCAGTCCGGCACGCCGCGCGGTGCGGATCTCCCCGATCGAAGCGATCAGCGCCCATCAGGTCGGCACCGAGATCTCGAACCGTCGACGCCTCACGATCGGCGGCGTGCTCGGCGTGGCCGGCGTCGTCCTGCTGACGATCGGGCTAGCCGCCTCGAAGCTCCCGCTGGTAGGGATCGGCGCCGCGGCGATCTTCCTGGCAGCGGCAATGCTCGCGCCGTTGTTCGCCCGTCCGGTCTCCAGCGCGCTCGGCCGGCCGCTGGCGAAGTGGTTCGGCCTTCCGGGTCGGCTCGGCCGGGAGAACTCCATGCGCAGCCCGCGCCGTACGGCGCAAACCGCGTCCGCACTGATGATCGGCCTCGCGCTGGTCTCTGCAATCACCGTCTTCGGTTCGTCGTTGTCGAAGTCGGCAACGAGCGCGGTGGATCAGGCCATCAGCGCCGACCTGATCATCACGAACTCGAGTGACGCACAACCCGGCATCAGCAACTCCATCGACCCGATCGTCTCCAAGGTGCCCGGCGTGACCGAGACGAACACCGCATACGACGGCCAGGTGCAGATCGGCGACAGCCTCGAGGACCTCACCGCGGTTGGGACATCGAACCTCACCGACACGCTGATACTTCGGATGGACGCCGGAAGCGCAGCTGCGCTTGCGACTGGCGGGCTGCTGATCGACACCACCACCGCGTCGTCCAAGCATCTCCAGGTCGGCGACACCCTCGCCGTCAAGTTCGCCAAGACCGGCAGCATCGACATGCGGATCGGCGGTGTCTTCAAGACGAACGCCTTGCTCGGGTCCTACGTGGTCAGCGACGACTTCTTCCGCTCCCACTTCGACCAAACGCTGCCGATCGCTGTGCTCGCTCGCACTACCGGCGGCTCGAGCGCCGACCAGGCCGTGACCTCAGCGCTCTCGGCCTTCCCGAACGTCCAGGTGCAGACCCGCTCCGAGTTCGAGAAGTCCCAGAAGCAGAGCGTCGACAAGCTGCTCGGCCTGGTCTATGCGCTCCTCGCGCTCGCTGTGATCATCGCGCTGATCGGCATCATCAACACGTTGATGCTGTCCGTCTTCGAACGCACTCGAGAGATCGGTCTGCTTCGCGCGGTCGGGATGACCCGGCGACAGATCCGCGCAATGGTCCGCGCCGAGTCGGTGATCCTCGCCATGTTCGGTGCGCTGATCGGCATCGTCATCGGCACCGGACTGGGCATCGCGCTGGTGTCCTCCCTGCACTCGCAGGGGGTCTCCGATACGTCGGTGCCGATCCCCGAGCTCATCGGCTTCCTGATACTCGCCGCGCTGCTCGGACTGTTCGCAGCCACGTTCCCCGCTCGTCGCGCGGCGAAGCTCGACGTACTCGCCGCAATCGCGACCGACTGACTCAGAACAGGCGGTCGACCTTGGTGGCGATCCCCCGCAGCTCGTCGTAGTCGACCTCGACACAGGTGATGCCGCGGTCGGCTGCGAGCACCTTGGCCTGTGGCTTGATCTCTTGCGCGACGAACATCCCGCGTACCGGGCGCAGCAACGGGTCGCGCTCGAGCCGCTCCAGGTACCTCGTGAGCTGCTCGACGCCGTCGATCTCGCCGCGTCGCTTGATCTCGACGGCGACGGTCCGCCCATCTCCGTCCTTGCACAGCAGGTCGACGGGGCCGATGTCGGTCGGATACTCGCGACGTACGAGCTTGAATCCCAGACCGAGCGTCTCGCAGTGCTCCGCGAGCAACACCTGCAGATGAGCCTCGACGCCGTCCTTGATCAACCCGGGGTCTATCCCGAGGTCGGCGCTGACGTCCGAGACCACTTCCTCGATCGAGATGAGCAGCTGCTCGCCGGCCTTGTTCGTGACAGTCCACGCGCCTTCGTCCTCACGAAGCGTGCAGGGAGGGCTCATCCAGTTCAGCGGCTTGTAGGCGCCACCATCAGAGTGGATCGAGACGCTGCCATCAGCCTTGACCAGCAGCAGACGTGTCGCGAGAGGAAGGTGTGCAGTCAGTCGACCGACGTAGTCCACCGAACACCGAGCTATCACCAGCCGCACGGCGACCAACCTAGCGACCAAGCCGGGGCGCGGGACGCGCGGTGACCTGACGCCGCCCCGTCCGCAGCCGAAGCCTGAGGACGCCTAGCTCGACCCGGGCGTAGATGGCTGCGACCGCGACAACCAGGACAAGGAGCTCGGGATCAACCAGGAACGACAGCGCCGCAGGGTCGGTCAGGAGCATCGGCGAAGCGGCGAGCGAGACGGCGGCTGCGGTCCACACCAGCCAGAAGTAGACCGGACGTCCGAACACCTGCCGCCGCAGAACCCACATGGCAGCAACCGAACACCCTCACGCCACGTGAAGGTCAACAGTGCCGAGTGGTGTTCACCATGCTTTCAACCCACGCGGTAGTGGATGTGGGTCGCTACGGGCGAGTGTGTGACCTCGAGCTGCTTGAGAGAGATGGCCGGGATCCCGTCGAACATCGACTCACCGCTCCCGAGCAGTACCGGGAGGACATCGAGATATAGATCTTCGATTGCACCGGCGGCGAAGGCCTGGCGGACGGCGGAAGCACCTCCTGCGATGTCGATGTCCATGTCGCCGGAGACCTCCTTTGCCCGCGCCAGCGCGGCGTCGAATCCATCCGTGACGAAGTGGAAGGTCGTGCCGCCGACCATCTCGACCGGCTCCCGCTCGTGATGGGTGAGCACGAACACCGGCGCGTGGTACGGCGGCTCGTCGCCCCACCAGCCGCGCCAGTCCTCTGACCAAGGTCCACGGATCGGCCCGAACATGTTCCGGCCCATCACGTAGGCGCCCATGGGCCGCAGCAGCTCGCCGGTCGCCGCGACGTCGGCCTCAGGCATGTCGGGCTGCTCGAAGTGCCACTGGTGAAGTTGCAGGCCTCCCAGCCCGAGCGGGGTCTCGAGCGACTGATCGGGCCCGGCGACGAAACCGTCGAGTGACATCGACATGTGACAGGTGACTCGGCTCATGGCTGTAGTAGACGACAGCGCCAGATGAAACTCATCCCCGCCCCACCGCGCCGTCCCGCGCCGTCCCGCGCCGTCCCGCGCCGAATGGAGTCGACCCGACAATCGGCCGTCGCCGCTGCTGACCCGGTCGGTACCTTTTGGACCATGACCGCACCGGGCGCCGAACCGGGCCCGGGCCGACCGCCCGTCGCCCACAAACCTGCGCGGCAGCCGGCCCTCGTACCCGCGAGCTTCCTGCAGGCGATCATTGAGGCATCCCCGGACGGCGTGATCGCGATCTCGCCGGACCGCCGCATCCTCGCCGTCAACCGCCGGTTCCAGGAGATCTGGGGGCTGTCGGAGAAGCTGGTCCGCATCGGTGGGCTCTCGCCGGCGCTCGGCCCCGAGCAGCGCAGCCTCATCACGGACGTCGATGCGTTCGAAGCGGCGCTTCGATGGGGCCACGAGCACCCGGACGAGTCGCAAACCCTCGAGCTGCTGCTCACCGACGGCCGGACGATCGAGGGGTACGCCGACGGCATCGTCGATGAAACGGGGACCTATCTCGGGCGCGTCTGGTACATGCACGACTCCACCGCGCGGCGATCCGGCGAGCGCGAGCGTGCGGCACTGACCGAGCGGCTCGCGCAGGCCGAACGGTCTCAACGCTTCCTGCTCAGCGCTGCCGATGCCCTAGCCCGTACCACCGGGTTCTCAGACACCCTTCAAGCGCTTGCCGAGGTGGCCGTGCCGACGCTCGGCGACCTCTGCCTGATCGACGTGGTCGACGACGCCGGAAGGGTGGTCCGCATGGCCGCGGTGCACGCGGACGAAGAGCTGCGACCGTTCGCCGACAAGCTTCGCGAGTGGCCGCCCGACCCAACCGGCAGCCACCCCAGCGTGGTCGTCATGCGGGAACGGCGCTCGCACTGGTCACCCGACATGCCGCCGGACTTCCTTGCCGCAACGACGCGCAGCTCCGAGCACCTCGAGGTACTCGCGGCGCTGGAGTTTCGCAGCTATATGGCGGTACCCCTCATCGCTTCCGACCAGGTGCTCGGAGCGGTGACCTTCGTGTCGTCCGGGTCACATCGGGTCTTCGATGTGGACGACCTCACTCTCGCCGAGGAGCTCGCAACCCGGATGGCGTCCGTCGTGGACAAAGAGGCGCGCTACGACCGCGAGCGGGGTGTGTCGCACCTCCTGCAAGCCAGCCTCCTCCCCCGCCACGAGCTCGCGGTGAACGGACTGGAGGTCGCCGTTCGCTACCTGCCGGGAACCCGTGACGCCGAGGTCGGCGGCGATTTCTGGGACTACTCCGAACTCTCGACAGGTGAAGCCGCGTTCGTCGTCGGGGACGTGGCGGGCCACGACATGGTCGCCGCGGCTCAGATGGCCCAGGTGCGCAGCGTCTGCCGCGCGCTGCAGACCAACGGGCCCGCCGAACTGCTCGATGCCGTGCAATCCGTGTGGGAGCACCTCGGGTTGGATCGGCTGGCCACGGCTACGTTCGCCCGCCTCGATCCGGCAACCGGCCGCCTGCGACTTGCCTCTGCGGGTCATCCGCCGCCGGTCATTGCCGAACCTGGACGGGCCTCCGTAGCGCCGGTCGAGCCGGTCCCGCCCCTCGGCGCACCGGCCGTCCCTGCTGTCGAGTGGGAGGGTGTCCTGCCCCTCGGCGCAGCCTTGGTCTTCTACACCGACGGGCTGATCGAGAGCAGCGAACGGGACGTCGACCAGGGCACTGCCGAGCTCGTCCAGGCCTGCGCGAGTGCTCCCTCCACCGATCCCGAAGTGCTGGCCGATCGAATCTTGGACATGCTCACCACCCACGATCGCGGAGACGACGTCGCCGTCCTCGTCGTACGCCGCGCAAGCTCTTCCACGCCTCCTACTGCGGAGGATCTGGCGGCGACGGTCCGGACGCAGAGCTTCATGCCCGACCCGGCACTCGCGGGCGCTGCCCGCCGGTACGTCGTCCAGGCGCTGCGCGAGTGGGGACTCGACGAGCTCGCCGACGACGCTGCCCTGTCCACGACAGAGCTGGTCACCAACGCGATCCTGCACTCCCGGGGAGACTTCACCGTCGCGGTCCGCCGAACCTCGCTGGGCGCGCGGGTCGACGTACAGGACGACCGCCCTGACCGACTGCCCGTTGTCGTGCCGGACTCGCTCGACCCGCTCGACACCGGAATCACCGGGCGAGGCCTGATTCTCGTGGCAGGTGTCGCGCGACGATGGGGATACTTCACCACCGACATTGCGAAGACGGTGTGGTTCGAGCTCTCGCCAGAGCGCCTCGACGAGCCGACTGCCGCGATCGTCGAGCTCGCTGAGCGCGAGTCGACTCCTGATGCGTTTGCAGTCCGGCTGGTCGACCTCCCGGTCCGGGCGGCGATCGCTAGCGGCGTTCAAGTCGATGAGCTGGTTCGCGAGGTGCAGCTCGATCCGGCACGCCTGACCCCCGCCGACCGCGAACTGCTTCACGACCTACTTGATCGTTCCGCAGGGCCTCGGCTCATCGGCCGGCAGGCGGCGTTCAAGGCGGCGGCAGATGGCAGCGGGCGGTACACGCTTCGTATCGCGGCAACTCCCGGCGAGGCTGCGGCGGTGGCTGAGCTCGGCCCGTTCCTCGCCCAGCTCGCGACTCAGGGCGAGCTCGACGCAACGGCGGTCGGAGCGGACGTCCTAGCGATGCGGGAGTGGGTGAGCAGCGAGCTCGCGGCGCAGGCCGCCGGAGCCGAGCCCACGCCGTATCCCGGTCACAAGCTGCGGTAGAGGCCGCCGTCCGCGAGGATCTGGGCCCCGTTGATATAGCTCGCCGCGTCGCTCGCAAGGAAGACGCACAGCCCGACGAGGTCCGCGGGTTGACCGATCCGGCCCATCGGGTTGACCGCAGCAGCCTGCTCCTTCAAGCCCTCCGGCCAAGCCAGCGTGATGTCGGTCTCGAACGCGCCGGGCAGCACGACGTTCGCGCGGACCTTCGGCGCCCAGGCCCCCGCGAGGCCAAGCGTCAACGCGTTGAGGCCGGCCTTGGCCATCGCGTAAGGAAGCTCGACAGGAGTCGGGCGCAACGAGCCTGCCGTGGAGATGTTGATGATCGAGCCTCCGTCACCGGCCGACATCTGTTCACCGAACAGCGCGCTAAGCCGGAACGGCCCACGTGCGTTGACCGCGTGAACCTTGTCGTAGAGGTCCTGACCCACCGAAGCGAGGTCGCCGTAGAGCGGCGACATGCCCGCGTTGTTGACGAGCACCTCACAGTGACCGAGCTCGCCGTACACCGTGTCGACAAGCGCATCGCAATCTGCCCAGTCACCGACGTGACAGCGGACGGCGAGAGTCCGGCGACCGGTCGTCTCCGCGATCTCCGAGGCGGCGCGTTCGCACGCCTCGAGCTTGCGGCTCGCAACGACAACGTCGGCGCCCGCGGCCGCGAGGCCCTCGGCAACCGCCCGCCCGATCCCCCGGCTGCCGCCGGTGACGACGGCGACCTTGCCGGACAGCGTCATTGCGGAACGACAGGCTGCGCGGCGTAGAAGCGATTGCCATCCAGATCGCGGAACAGGAACGAGCTGTAGTGCGGGGAGTCGACGATCTCCCCGCACGCGACGCCCTTGGCGACCAGCTCCGCGTGCACGTCGGTCGCCGGTCGCGCCACGATGAGGTTGATGGTGCTGCTCTCCGCGCCGGGCGGGTGCGGTTCCAGTGCTGCTTCGATCGGCTCGAGCACGACGAGACCGCCACCGAGCCGAAATGTCGCGTAGCGGTGCCCGTCGGTGCCGACCATCGCGGGAATCAGTCCGAGCACATCGGCGTACCAATGCAGAGCCGCATCGAGATCGGCCACGTAGAGCGTTGTGGCGGCGAGCGCGATCTCGCCGAGCGGACCTGGTTCGTCAGCCATGCCGTGAGGCTAGTCGGCTGGGCATCCGCGACCGGCGGTTGCAGCTCTGGGTAGTGTCCGGCCTACGAACGTCTCTTACTAGGGAGCACGCACATGGGCCTCATGGACAAGGTCAAGGCACAGGCCGAGCAGGCAGTCGCCAAGGGCCAGCAGGCCGTGGCGCAGGGGCAGGCCAAGGTCGACGAGATGCAGGCGAAGCGGGCACACGACGGTCTGCTGCGCGACCTCGGCGCGGCGTACTACGCGGCTCAGCGGTCCGGAGGTCCGACCTCCGACGTCGACGCGGCGCTGGTCGCAGTCGACGCCCACGTCGCAGCGGAAGGCACTGCGGACGGGACGGTCTCGGAATAGACCTCGGTCTTCGCTACCGCCCGTCGGTCGGATCCGTGGGGTTCGCGCAGGCGGCTAGGTCTCGAGTGTCAGCACCCGGTTGAGCCGAGTCGCGATCAGCAGTCTCTCGACTCGGGCCGGCACGCGGCGAAGCACCAGCCGGCGCTCGCGGCGTGCGGCAACACGATGCGCTCCGATCAGGACGCCCAGACCGCTGGCGTCGACGATCTCGGCACCGTCGAGGTCGAGCACCAAGTCGCCGCATCCGCTGTCGGCCGCCGCGACGAGCACTGCACGCAGCTCGGCCACTGTCGACGCCGCCAGGCGGCCCGACACCGAGACCAGCGTGCCGGGCGAGTCGATCGAGATCGTGACGTGCGCGAAGGAGGTCTCACTCCGCGCGCCATCGCTGGGGGTGGCGTCGGTCGCGGCCTGCATTGCGCGCCTCTCGGTCCGGGTCTCGATCCCCCATTACCCATTCAGACGCACCAGCAGCCATATTGGTTGCCTTGAACCCTCGAACTACAACAACGTGTCGTCCGTGACCCGGCGGATGTTGGCCCCGAGCTCAGTCAGCGTCTCCACGAACGACTGGTAGCCGCGGTCCACGTGGAAGGCGTCCGCGATGGTCGTCACACCATCGGCGACGACGCCGGCAAGGACCAGCGCCGCGCCGGCCCTGATGTCGGTCGCGCGCACCGGCGCACCGGAAAGCTGCTCCCGACCGCGAACGATTGCGTGGTGGCCGTCGGTCCGAACATCAGCCGCGAGCCGGACGAGCTCATCGATGAACATGAAACGGCCCTCAAAGATGTTCTCGGTGACGAAGGCCACGCCGTCCGCCACCGCGTTTAGCGCAATCGCCATCGGCTGCAGATCGGTGGGAAAGCCCGGATACGGCAGCGTCACGACGTCCACGGCCCGTGGCCGCGTTTCGCAAGTGACGGAAAATCCGTCGTCGTACGTCGCAATCGTCGCGCCGGTCTGCACGAGCTTGTCCAGAGCAAGCTCGAGGTGCTCGTGGTTCGCGCCGCGTACCCGGATGTCGCCTTGGGTCATCGCCGCGGCGAACGCCCAGGTGCCGGCAACGATCCGGTCGGCGACGACTCGGTGCTCCGCCTGGTGAAGCGCGTCGACACCTTCGATCTCGAGAGTCGACGTGCCGATACCGCCGATCTGCGCGCCCATCGCCACCAACATCTGGCACAGGTCCACGATCTCGGGCTCACGAGCAGCGTTGTCGATCGTCGAGGTGCCCTTGGCCAGCACCGCCGCCATCAGGATGTTCTCGGTGGCGCCGACACTCGGGAAGTCGAGCCAGATCTGCGCGCCGGCAAGCTGCGCGGCCTCGGCGACGAGATAGCCGTGAGTGTTGTCGAACACTGCGCCGAGTCGCTCGAGACCCATGATGTGCAGGTCCAGACCGCGTGAGCCGATCGCGTCGCCGCCGGGCAGGGCAACCCGCGCTCGACCGGTACGCGCCAGCAACGGGCCCAGCACACAGATCGAACCGCGGATCCGGCGTACGTGGTCATAGTCGGCCTCATGACCGAGCTGCTCGGGAACCGTGACCGAGATGTCCGGCGCCGAGCCATCGACGGTCGCGCCGAGGCCGTGCAGCACCTCAGCCATGATCGGCACGTCGCCGATGTCCGGCACATTTGTGAGCCGGGTCGTGCCGGCCGCGAGCAATGACGCCGCCATCACCTTCAGGACGCTGTTCTTTGCACCCGCAACCGACGCCTCACCCGCCAACCGGGTTCCGCCGACGACCTCGAACTGCTCCACCTGCGAATGGTAGGTCGGCTCTGCCATCAACCGACCGCGTCGACGTAGTGTCATAAGCCGTGAGCCCTCGTGAGCGGCAGACGTCGACCGTCCATCTCACCCGGATCTACACCAGGACCGGCGATGACGGGACCACCGCGCTCGGTGACATGAGCCGGGTGGCTAAGGCGGATCCACGCGTGGTCGCCTACGGCGACGTCGACGAGACGAACTCCTCGATCGGCGCCGCCCTCGCGCTCGGTGATCTGGCCGCCGACGTCGCCACCCTGCTGACTGCGGTCCAGAACGACCTGTTCGACGTAGGCGCGGATCTCTGTACGCCGATCGAACCGGACCCGAAATGGGAGCCACTGCGGATCGACCAGAGCTACATCGACCGCCTGGAATCGGCTTGTGACACCTACAACGCCAAGCTCGAGCCGCTGAGCTCGTTCGTGCTTCCGGGTGGCACCCCCGGAGCCGCGTTGCTGCACGTGTCCCGGACCGTCGCGCGCCGTGCCGAGAGAGCGATCTGGGTGTTGCTGATCGCTGCGCCCAAGACCACCAACGGGCTAGCCGCGACGTACCTCAACCGGCTGTCGGACCTGCTGTTCATCCTCGCCCGGGTCGCGAACCTGGCAACAGGCGACGTCACGTGGACCCCACAAGCCGGGCGTAGCTAGATCCAGCTAGACGTCAAGGTCCAAACCAAGATCAAGGTCAACGTCAACGTCAAAACCCGCCAAAACCAGAGGCCGGCTGCCGAAGGCCGTCGCGTTTCGCTCGCGGTCGCGAGGGCGGGATAACGGTCATCTATGACCAGATATCCGCCGCCGCGGGGCAGCGCAAGCCAACCGGCCCGAAAGCTATCCCTCTGGTTGTTGCGCCCTTGCTTTTGACTTTCGGAGCTAGGAGCCTTCGCCTTCGAGCTCGACCGACTCCGCGAGGATCTTGACGCCGTCGGCGCTGACCGACAGGAAGCCGCCGGTCAGGTTGGCGACCAGGTCGCCCTCACCACTGCGACGGATCGTCACCGGCGCCTCGACGAGCACGCCCAGCAGCGGAATGTGCCGAGGCAGGATGCCGATCTCGCCGTCGACCGTCCGCGCACGCACGAACTCCGCCTCGCCCGACCACACCATCCGATCGGGAGCGACCAGGTCGACCTGCATAGTTGCCATCAGTTAGCCCTACTCCGCCGGCTACTCGGCCAGCTTCTTGGCATTGGCCTCGATGTCCTCGACGCCACCGCACATGAAGAACGCCTGCTCCGGCGCATCATCGAACTCGCCGTCGCACAGCCGCTTGAACGAGTCGATCGTCTCCGCCAGGGAGACGAACTTTCCAGGGATTCCGGTGAACTGCTCGGCCACGAAGAACGGCTGCGACAGGAACCGCTCGATCCGGCGCGCCCGGTTGACGGCGATCCGGTCTTCTTCCGAGAGCTCGTCGATGCCGAGGATGGCGATGATGTCCTGCAGGTCGCGGTAGCGCTGCAGGATCTCCTG